>JANPHA010000453.1:0-41443 GCA_031424255.1 Burkholderiales bacterium
CGATCAGTTGAAGTTTCGGGTCCATTGTCGTTTTCCTTTCGGTGGTGTTCAGCGCGGTTGAATTGGTGGTGCGAAGAAATTCCGGGTGCTAGTGGCTCTCGTGTCCCATCTGGATGTACACGATCGTGAGCATCATGAAGATGTAGGCCTGCAGCAGGACGATCAGGATGTGGAACATGGCCCAGCTCCACCCCAGCGCGATCGACACGATCGACCAGCCCAGCCCGGCGGTGGCGAGCAGCCACAACAGGAGGAAGATGATCTCGCCGGCGTACATGTTTCCGAAGAGACGCAGCGAATGCGACAGCGGCTTGGAGACGTACTCGACGAGGTTGAAGAGGAAATTGAGCGGCCACAGCAGCGGGTTGGCGCCGAAAGGCGAGCAGAAGAGCTCGTGGATGAAGCCGCCTACGCCCTTCTCCTTCACCGCGAACCCGATCATCAGGACCCACACGGTGAGCGCCAGCGCGAAAGTGGTGTTCACGTCCGCGGTGGGAACCACCCGGAAGCCGTGCTGCGCATGCGGCAGCAGGCCCGTAATGAACCCGACAAGATCCGCGGGCAGGAAGTCCATCGAGTTCATGAGGACGACCCATACGAACACCGTGAGCGCGAGCGGAGCCACGAACTTGTGGGGGTCGCCGTGGAAGATGCCCCTCACCTGGTCGGTGATGAAGTCGAACACGAGCTCGACGAATGCCTGCCGTTTGCCCGGCACCCCCGAGGTGGCGCCCTTCGCGATCCACCAGAGAAAGCCGAGGCCGACGAAGCCCAGCAGGATGGAGACGACCAACGTATCGACGTTGATCGCCCAGAAGCCGCCTTCAGCGCCGAAGTGCTTCGTGGCGAACGTCAGGTGGTGACCAATGTATTCCGAGGGATTTTGGTACTGGGCGGCCATCTGAATCTCTCTCACTGTTCCCCGGTTGCCCGGGGCCCTTTGTTATCGTCGGTATCGCGAACGGCAATCGCCGCCGCAAATATCGCCACCGTGATCGCGAAGCTCGCCAGGAACGCCGCGTGCACGATACTGCTGTAATTCGTGAACACCAACCAGAGCAGGATGATGATCAGGAGCACCTTGACCGCCTCGGCCCTGAACATCGTCCGGAGCGCGTCCCCGGCGGATGCCTTGCTGCTTCGCGCCGCGATCCAGCCGTAGGCCGATCCCGCCACGATGTTCACCGCTCCTCCGAGGGCGGCCGACAGCGCGCCGTCCTGGTCCCAAAGGATTCCTGCAACCAGCGAGAGAGCCGCCGTGGCGATGATCTGCCAGCGGAGCACGGTACGGATGGGCCTTGCCAGGACTCTGAACACCTTCGGGCCCGCCAAGCGAAACCGCTGAATTATAGCGACCGGGCCGGTCCA
The DNA here is from genome assembly GCA_031424255.1 of Burkholderiales bacterium. GTDB lineage: Bacteria > Pseudomonadota > Gammaproteobacteria > Burkholderiales > Usitatibacteraceae > Usitatibacter. Next base: position 1,369 of record JANPHA010000453.1, read on the forward strand.
GCGTCAAAACTTCGTGCGCTTGTTCGACCGGCCTACGGGCGCTTCAGGCGTTTGAGCAGTCCCTGCAACTCGTCGAGGCTCGAGTAGTCGATGACCACCGACCCCTTGCCCCCGCGGCGCGGTTTGAGATGCACGCTGGCACCGAGCGATTCGCACAACTCTTCCTGCAGGCGCCTGCTATCGGGATCGAGCTTCGCGGAAGCGGCGCGCGCGGCCTTCGGCGCGGCGCTCGCTTCCTGGACCAGCCGCTCGGTCTCCCGCACCGACAGTCCCTTGTCGGAAACCTGCTGCGCGATCTCCACCTGCCGGCTCTTGGTGAGCGAGAGCAGCGCGCGCGCGTGACCCATGTCGATGCGCCCGTCCTGCACCATCTCCTGCACCGCGGCCGCGAGATCGAGCAGGCGCAGCAGGTTGGTCACGCTCGCGCGCGAGCGGCCGATGGCCTTCGCGACCTCGTCGTGGGTGAGGCGGAATTCACCGACCAGGCGCGCGAGCCCGCCGGCCTCCTCGATCGGATTCAGGTCTTCGCGCTGGATGTTCTCGATCAGGCCGATGCCGAGCGCGGCTTCATCGGGCACTTCGCGCACCACGGCCGGAACCCGATCGAGTCCCGCCAACCGCGCCGCGCGCCAGCGCCGCTCGCCCGCGAGAATCTCGTATTGCGATTCTCCCACCGGCCGCACGACGATCGGCTGGATCACGCCGCGCGCGCGGATCGACTCGGCGAGCTCGGCGAGCGAGGCCTCGTCCATGCGCGTGCGCGGCTGGTACTTGCCGGGGCGCAGCGCGCCGATCGCGATCTGCTCGAGCGACTCCTGGTCGCGCTCGCGCGACTTGGTGTTGCCGCCGAGCAACGCATCGAGCCCGCGCCCCAATCCCTTGTGCCGTATCGTCATCTCACGCGGCCTCGGCCACTTCGAAGCCGTTGCGCCCGAGCAGCTCGCGCGCGAATTGCAGGTGCGCGATCGCGCCCTTCGACGCCGGGTCGTGGAGCAGCACGGGCTTGCCGAACGACGGCGCCTCGGCGATGCGGATGTTGCGCGGGATCACGGTATCGAAGACCTTGTCGCCGTAGTGGCGCTTCAATTCGTCGGAGACCTGGACGGTGAGCGTGCTGCGCGGGTCGTACATCGTGCGCACCAGCGCCTCGATCTCGATGCGCGGGTTCAGGTTCTGCTTCACCTTGCGCAGCGTTCCCACCAGGTCGGAGAGACCCTCGAGCGCGTAGTACTCGCACTGCATCGGGATGATCACCGAATCGGCCGCCGTGAATCCGTTCACCGTGAGCATGTTGAGCGCCGGAGGGCAATCGATCACTACGAAGTCGTACGCATCGACCGCGTTCGCGAGCGCGTCGCGCAATCGATATTCGCGCCGCTCCATCGCGATCAATTCCACTTCCGCGCCCGCGAGCTCGCGGTTGGAGGGCACGATATCGAAGTTGCCCTCGCAGTGCTGAATCGCCTCCTTGATCGTGTGCTCGCCGAGAAGCACGCCGTAGACGGTGCGCTCGCATGCGCCCTTGTCGATTCCGCTGCCGGTGGTGGCGTTGCCCTGGGGATCGAGATCGATCAGCAATGCGCGCCGGCCGTAGTGCGCGAGGCTCGCGGAAAGGTTGACCGCGATCGAGGTCTTGCCGACGCCGCCCTTCTGGTTCGCGATCACGAAGATGCGTGCCGTCACGCCTGCTCCGCTGTCATGCGGCCTCCACGAAAACCAGGTGGCGCTTGGCATCGAGGTGCGGCACGCGCAGCTCGAGCACCTGCGCCACGCGATGGCTCGCCGGCACACGCGCGATCTCATCGAACGGATACACGCCCTTCATCGCGACCAGCCGTCCGCCGGGAGCGAGCAGGTGCTGCGCCTGCGCGACGAAATCCGCGAGGTCGGAGAAGGCGCGCGAGACGATCGCATCGAACGTGCGCGCCGGCTTCCAGTTCTCGACGCGCTCGCAGATCACTTCCACGTTGGCGAGGGCGAGCTCGGTTTTCGCCTGTTGCAGGAACGTGCATTTCTTGTGGCTCGAATCGAGCAGCGCCACCGCGGCATCGGGACGCGCGATCGCCACCGGGATTCCGGGCAGCCCCGGGCCCGAGCCGACATCGAGCACGGTGCGCGCGCCATCGATGTGGGGCAGCAACGAGAGGCTATCGAGCAGGTGCAGCACCACCATCTGCTCGGTCTCGCGAATCGCGGTGAGGTTGTGCACGCGGTTCCACTTGGAGATGAGTGCCAGGTGCTGCGCGAAGCGCTCCTGCGCGTCGAGCGGCAATTCGATTCCCATCGCCGCGATGCCGCCGGCGATCTGGTCTTGCATGCTCATGCGCGGTTTTCCTGGTTCTGCGAGGTTCGCGCGAGCGAGCGGCGCTTGAGATAGACCAGCAGCAGCGAGATGGCCGCGGGCGTCACCCCCTGGATGCGCGCGGCTTGGCCGATGGTTTCCGGACGATGCTGGGCGAGCTTCTGCTGGACCTCCTTCGAGAGGCCGCGCACGCTCGAATAGTCGACGTCGTCCGGGAGCGCGAGAAGCTCCTGCGAAAGCTGGCGGCCGATCTCGTCCTTCTGTCGCTCGATGTAGCCGGCGTATTTGGCCGCGATCTCGACCTGCTCGGTGACCGCGGGGTCGGTGAGCGGATTCGCCATCCAGGTGGAAAGGCCGGCGTACCCGACGTTGGGTCGACGCAGCAGATCGAACAGCGAGTACTCGCGATCAATCGCTTGGCCAAGTACATCTATCTGTTTTTGCTGAGGAATTTCGGAAGGGCGCGCCCAAAAGGTCTTGAGCCGAGCGGTCTCCGCCGCGATCGCGTCGCGCTTCCGGGCGAACGATTCCCAACGCGCGTCGTCGACCAGCCCGAGCCTGCGGCCGATGCCCGTCAGGCGCAGGTCGGCGTTGTCCTCGCGGAGCTGCAGCCGGTACTCGGCGCGACTGGTGAACATCCGGTACGGCTCGGAGACTCCGCGGGTGACCAAGTCGTCGACCAGGACGCCGAGGTAGGCCTCATCGCGGCGCGGACACCAGCCCGCCTCGCCGCGGCTCGCCAAGGCCGCGTTGATGCCGGCCAGAAGCCCCTGCGCCGCCGCCTCCTCGTAGCCGGTCGTGCCGTTGATCTGCCCGGCGAAAAAGAGTCCCGGGATCGCCTTGGTCTCCAGCGTGGCCTTGAGCCCGCGGGGATCGAAGTAATCGTATTCGATCGCGTAGCCGGGCCGCAGCAGGTGAGCCATCTCCAGTCCTGGAATCGAATGGACCACCTCGCGCTGTACGTCGAACGGCAAGCTGGTCGAGATACCGTTGGGATAGAACTCGTGGGTGTCGAGGCCTTCGGGCTCGAGGAAGATCTGGTGGGAGCTCTTGCCGGCAAAGCGATGGATCTTGTCCTCGATCGACGGGCAGTAGCGCGGGCCCACGCCCTCGATCACGCCGGTGAACATCGGGGAGCGGTCCAGGCCGCCACGGATGATCTCGTGCGTACGCTCGTTGGTGTGGGTAATCCAGCAGCTCAGCTGGCGCGGATGCATCGTTCGCGACCCCATGAACGAGAACACCGGTTCGGGGCGATCGCCCGGCTGCTCGACCAGCCGGGAGAAATCGATGGTGCGCCCGTCGATACGCGGCGGCGTGCCGGTCTTCAGCCGCCCCACCGGAAGCTTGAGCTCGCGCAACCGCGCGGCAAGCGAGATCGATGGCGGATCACCGGCGCGGCCGGCGGCATAGCGCGAGAGGCCCACATGCACCAAGCCGCCGAGGAAAGTGCCCGCGGTGAGCACGACAGCGTGGGACGTGAACCGCAGCCCGATCGCGGTTACTGCGCCGGCTACCCGTTCACCGTCGAGGATCAGATCATCGACGGCGGACTGGAAGACCCAAAGGTTGGCCTGCGACTCGAGCCGCCGCCGAATCGCGGAACGGTAAAGCACGCGGTCGGCTTGCGCGCGGGTCGCCCGCACCGCCGGGCCTTTGCTCGCATTGAGCGTGCGGAACTGGATTCCCGCCTCGTCCGCGGCGATCGCCATCGCGCCGCCCAGGGCGTCGATCTCACGCACCAGGTGCCCCTTGCCGATGCCGCCGATCGAGGGGTTGCAGGACATCTGCCCGAGCGTCTCGAGGGCGTGGGTGAGCAGCAGGGTCTTTGCGCCCGCCCGTGCAGCCGCCAGGGCGGCCTCGGTCCCGGCGTGCCCTCCACCCACCACGATGACGTCGAATTGGTCCGGAAAGTCCATCGGCAACTTGTTGAAGCGATCGCGCCGTGCGGCGGGGACCGCGCGGCTTGGGAACAAGAATGGAATTCTACGGGAAACGTCCGCCCCGACCCAATGCTTGTTCCACGTGGAACACCTCGCCCCGAGGCCCCGCCCGACGTTCCACGTGGAACATCGGCCTATTTGCCGATGCAGAAGCGGCCGAAGATCTCGCCGAGAAGGTCATCCGCGTTGACCTGGCCGGTGATCCGGCCCAATTCGTACTGCGCTAGCCGAAGATTTTCTGCCATTAATTCAAAGGCTTGTATCTCGGAATCGGCCTCGGCGAGATGTGATTTCGAAGCCTGCAGCGCTATCAGGTGGCGCTCCCGGGCCATGAAAAGCCCCTCGCCGTGGGGCTGCCAGCCGGACGTTTCCAGCAGCCACCCGCGCAGGGCGTCGATCCCCGCCCCGGTTTTCGCGGAGACCCGCAATGTTACCTGCCCGCCAACGGTGTCTCGGCCTGCAGCGCTGCCCGAACGGTCGATCTTGTTAATCACCCGCGCGACCGGCATCCCCACGGGCAGCCGCGCCACCAGCGCTTGCTCCGCGGCCCCCGCGTCGCCTTCGGCCTCGGTGATGAAAAGCCCGGCGCCGGCCTTGCCGATTGCCTGCCACGTCCGATCGATGCCAATGCGCTCGACCTCGTCGTGCGAATCGCGCAGGCCCGCGGTATCGATCAAATGAATCGGCACGCCCTCCAGGCTCACCGTCGCGCGCACATGGTCGCGCGTCGTGCCCGCGATCGGCGTGACGATCGCGAGATCCTCGCCCGCGAGACGATTGAGCAGGCTCGATTTGCCCACGTTCGGCTCGCCGATCAGCACGACGGTCAGGCCTTCGCGCAGCACCGCTCCCTGGCGCGCTTCAGCGAGCAGCGCATCGAGGTCCGCACGGATCGAGCGCAGCTTGCCGGCTTGCGCGCGGCGATCGGCCGGATCGATTTCCTCCTCGGGAAAATCGATGCACGCCTCCACATGCATGCGCAGGTCGACGAGCGCCGCGACGAGCGCATGCACTCGCGTCGAGAATTCTCCCGCCAGCGAACGCGCGGCGCTGCGGGCCGCTTCCACGCTCGACGCATCGATCAGGTCCGCGACGCTTTCGGCCTGCGCCAGATCGATGCGGTCGTTGAGGAAGGCGCGCCGCGTGAATTCGCCAGGCTCCGCGACACGCGCTCCCAGCTCGAGGCAGCGGCGCAGCAGCTGCTGCATCACGAGCGGACCCCCATGGCCCTGGAGCTCGAGCACGTCTTCTCCGGTGTAGGAATGGGGCGCGGGGAAAAAAAGCGCGATCCCCTGGTCGATGATGCCGCCGCCGCCCGCGCGAAAAGAGGAGAGCGCCGCATGGCGCGCATCGGGCACCGCGCCCAGCAGGCCCGCGGCTATGTCGCGCACGCCGCGGCCGGAAACGCGCACGACGCCGATGCCTCCGCGACCGGGAGGTGTGGCGACCGCGGCGATGGTCTCGCCGCCGGCCGTCAGCGCTTGGCTTTCGCCTTCGCTTCGTTCGCGAGCGTGCGGTTGATGTACCACTGCTGCACGATCGACAGCAGGTTCTGGACGACCCAGTACAGCACCAGGCCCGCGGGGAAGAACAGGAAGAAGATGCTGAACATCACCGGCATGAACATCATCACCTTCGCCTGCACCGGATCGGCGGGCTGCGGATTGAGCCGCGTCTGCACCAGCATCGAGATCGCGTAGATCACCGGCAGCACGAAATACGGGTCCGGCGCCGAAAGGTCCTGGATCCATCCGAGCCACGGCGCGTGGCGCAGCTCGATCGACGCGAGCAGCACCCAGTACAACGCGATGAACACCGGGATCTGCACGACGATCGGGAGGCATCCGCCCAGCGGGTTGATCTTCTCGGTGCGATACAGCTCCATCATCGCGGTGTTGAGCTTCTGGCGATCGTCGCCGTAGAGCTCCTTCAGCTTCTCCATCTTCGGCGCGAGCACCTTCATTTGCGCCATCGAGCGTCCGGCCTTCGCGTTCAGCGGATAGAACACGAGCTTGATCAGCACGGTGAGCAGCACGATCGACCAGCCCCAGTTGCCGACGATGCCGTGGATCCACTTGAGGATCCAGAAGAGCGGCGCCGCCAGGATATAGAGCCAGCCGTAGTCGACGACCAGGTTCAGGCCGGGTGCGAGCTTCTCGAGATTCTCGGTGTGCTGCGGCCCGATGTAGACCGGCATGTCGAGCGATGCGCTGGCCCCCGGGGCAATCGTGCCCACGGGAACGACGACACCCGTGGTGTAGAGATTGTCGGAGACCTTGTTGGTGAAGAACTCGCGTTCGACGCCGGGCTTGGGCAGCCACGCGGAGACGAAGTAATGCTGGATGATGCCGATCCATCCATCCTTCGCGTTCTTCACCGGCAACGGCTTGGCCTTGGCCACGTCGTCGAAGCTCACCTTCGCGAACTTCGACTCGTCGGTATAGATGGCGGGGCCGGTATAGGTCGTGACTCCGGCGAAGGCGCTGGTCTGCGCCGCCTGCTCGCTCGGCGGATGACCGTCGCGCAGGAATTGGAAATACGCGTGCGGCGAAAGCGGCTTGTCGCCCTTGTTGGCGACTTCGTACAAGACGTCCATCAGGTAGCTGCCGCGATGGAACCGGTAGACCTTCGTCACCTCGGCGCCACTCGCCTCGCGCGCCTTGAGGCGGACTTCGAGCGTGTCCTGTCCATCCGCAAGCGCATAGGTGCGTTGATCGGATTCATACGCCGTCTTGTGCGTCGGCAATCCCTCGCCGAGGAGGCCGGACTGCGTCACGAAGTAATGCTTGGGATCCGGCTCCAGCAATGTGAGAGGCTGCGTGCGATCGAGCGCCGAGTGCACCTGCTTGAGCGTAAGCCGGCGGATGTCGCCGCCCAGCGTATTGAGCTCCACGTCGAAGAGGTCGGTCTTCACGACGATGGGCTCGCCGGTGGTGGCCGCGGGACTCGCGGACGGCATCGGCGGGGCGGGCGCCCCGGGCGCGGCCGCGCCGGCGCCGGAGAGAGAGGTGGGCGCCGGCACGGTGGAAGGCGCGGTTGCGGTTGCGACCGACGGGATCGGCACCTTCGGCGCGGTGTGCTTCTGCCACGCGTCCCACAGGAGCAGCGCGGAGAACGAAAAAACGACGAGGGCGATCAGGCGTTGGGTGTCCATCATGATTCGGGCGGTCTCAGGGGACCGGGTCAAAACCCCCCGCGTGCCACGGATGGCAGCGGAGAATGCGGCGAAGGGCGAGCCGGCAGCCGCCGACAGCGCCGTGGCGATCGATGGCCTGCATCGCATACTCGGAGCAGGTCGGCGTGAAGCGGCAATGGTTTCCCCACCAAGGGCTCAGCAGATAGCGATACCCCCGGATGAGGGCGATGAGCACGCGCGCCATTCAAGGTGCGCCGGTCGGTTTGAGTTGGTCGAAATGCGCGGCGACCTCGGCGGCGATCGGCGCGGCATCGGAGAGAGTGAATTTGTTGCGAAGCATGACGACGCAGTCGAATCCCGCTTGCTTCACCACGTGGCGGCGGAAGATCTCACGCACAAGGCGCTTGACGAAATTTCGGTCCGCCGATGAAGCGACGAGGCGGCGCGTCAACGCGATGCCCAGCCGCGAGGTCCCATCGGTTGCCGGCATCACGTGCACCACGCACAGCCGGCCGCGCAGCTTGCGCGATCCGCGCAACACCGCGCCGAAGGAACCGCGCGCCGCGAAGCGGTGGCGCCGGGAATAGCCTTCCTTCCGGGCGCTGCGCGGCATTCGGGATCAGACGGCGACGCGCTTGCGGCCCTTGGCACGGCGCGCGCTGATGATGGCGCGGCCGCTCGCGGTTTTCATCCGCGCGCGAAAGCCGTGGGTCTTCTGTCGGTGCGCCGTCGAAGGCTGGAAAGTGCGTTTCATGAAAATGACCTCGGATCCGGAATGCGGGTGGCGAAAAGCCTGAAATTATAACGGATTCCTGGCACCCCCGCCATTGCGCCCTTGTATTCAAGGGCTTCCGGGGCTGTGGATAAGTGCTTCCGTTCCAAGTAAAATTTCGGATTGCCCATCCGCATTTTCTTCCCTAAGACCATCTCGCTTGTCTTCCATGGATTCGCTTTGGCCGTCGCTCGCCGCTGAGCTCAAGAAGGAGCTGCCGGCGCAGCAGTACGACACCTGGATCCGGCCCCTGCGGGCCGAGCGCCAGGACGACCAGCTCGTGCTGGTCGCCCCCAACCACCACGTGCTGCGCTGGGTGCGCGCGAACCTGCTCGCGCGCATCGAATCGCGCGTCGAGCGTGTCGCCGGCAGCCGGCTGAGCGTGAATCTGGTGCTCGAGGACCGGCCCGCGGATGTCGAGATCGTCATGCCGGAGACGATCGCGGTCACTTCATCCGCCGAGCGCCCGCCGCGCGACGAGCACCGGCTGAATTCGAGCTTCACGTTCAGCAATTTCGTCAACGGCAAGGCGAACCAGATCGCGCGCGCGGCGGCCATCCAGATCGCGGAGAACCCGGGCACCGCGTACAACCCGCTCTTCATCTACGGCGGCACCGGGCTCGGAAAGACGCACCTGCTGCAAGCCATCGGCAACGAGGTCCTGAAGCGCAACCCCAAGGCCAAGGTCCGCTACAGCCATGCCGAGCAGTTCGTGGCCGACGTGGTGCGCGCCTACCAGCACAAGAGTTTCGATTCCCTCAAGCGCTACTACCGCTCGCTCGACCTTTTCCTGATCGACGACGTGCAGTTCTTCGTCGGCAAGTCGCGCTCCCAGGAAGAGTTCTTCTATACGTTCAACGCGCTGTTCGAAGCGCACAAGCAGGTCGCGATCACGAGCGACTGCTTCCCCAAGGAGATGACCGGCATCGAGGAGCGGCTGATCTCGCGCTTCGGCTGGGGCCTCACGGTCGCGGTCGAGCCGCCGGAGCTCGAGATGCGCGTGGCGATCCTGTTGAAGAAGGCCGAGAACGACGGCGTGAACGTCGACGAGAACGTCGCGTTCTTCATCGCCAAGCACATCCGCTCCAACGTGCGCGAGCTCGAGGGCGCGTTGAAGCGCGTGCTCGCCTATTGCCGCTTCAACAACACCCAGGTGAATGTCACCACGGCGCGTGAAGCGTTGAAGGACCTGCTGGCCGTGTTGAACCGCCAGGTCTCTATCGAGAACATCCAGAAGACCGTGGCCGACTATTTCAAGATCAAGGTCTCCGACATGTATTCGAAGAAGCGCTTCCGCTCCGTGGCCCGTCCGCGCCAGGTGGCGATGGCGCTCGCCAAGGAGCTCACGCAGCAAAGCCTTCCCGAGATCGGCGAGGCGTTCGGCGGGCGCGACCACACGACGGTGCTGCATGCCTGCCGCAAGACCGTGGAGCTGCGCGAGACCGACCAGGAGTTCGCGCGCGACTATGCGCAGCTCCAACAGATACTGCTCGGATGAACCCCGCCTTCAACCCCGGGACAACCTGTGGGCAGTTTGCGCTGCTCGCCGCCACGCCTTTCTTATCCACAGGCTGGCGTTGTGATCGAGGTGTTTCGCCCCCATTTGAAACTGTGTCCAACGCATTGATCCCACGCGGCATTCCGGAGTTATCCCGCTCCGGGGCGTCTCCTGTTAGCTGTTAACTTTTTTCTTTTAAAGACTTCAATAAAAGCTAAAGATCATGCTGAAAATCAAGACGACCAACGACAAGCTCCTCGGGCCGCTGCAGCAGGTCACCGGAATCGTGGAGCGGCGTCATACGCTGCCGATCCTGTCCAACGTGTTGATCACGGCCACCGGCAGCCAGGTGGAATTCCTCGCGACCGACCTCGAGGTGCAGATCACCGCGCGTGCCGAGCTCGACAGCAACGCCGAGGGGGCGGTGACGGCGGGCGCGCGCAAGCTCTATGACATCCTGCGTTCGCTGCCCGAGGACGCCGAGGTCTCGCTCGAGGCCAAGGAAAACCGCATGACGGTGCGCGCGGGCAAGAGCCGCTTCAACCTGCAGACCTTGGCCGCGGCCGACTTCCCGCGGATGGTCGAGGCGAAGGACGCCTCGAAGACGCTCACGCTGCCGCAAAAGGCGCTGAAGGACGCGCTCGGCCTGGTGCAATTCGCGATGGCGGTGCAGGACATCCGCTATTACCTGAACGGCGTGCTCTTCTCGGTCGACAAGGACACGCTGCGCGTGGTCGCGACCGACGGGCACCGGTTGTCGTTCGCGAGCCAGTCCCTCGGCAGCGACCATGGCTCGGTGGAAGCGATCCTGCCGCGCAAGACGGTGATCGAACTGATCAAGCTGCTCGGCGACACCGACGAGCCGGTCTCGCTTGCGATCGGCTCCAACCAGGCGCGCTTCTCGTTCGGCGGCATCGAGATCGTCTCCAAGATCGTCGAGGGCAAGTTTCCCGACTACCAGAAGGTGATTCCCGCCGCGCACAAGAACAGCGTCTCGCTCGACCGCGGGACGCTCGCGCAATCGCTCAATCGCGCGGCGATCCTGTCGAACGAGAAGATCCGCGGCGTGCGCCTGGTATTCACCAAAGACTCGCTCTCCATCATCTGCACGAATAACGAGCAGGAGGAGGCCGAGGAAGGCCTCGCCGTGGATTACGACGGCGACCCGCTCGATATCGGCTTCAACATCTCCTACCTGCTCGACGTGTTGAACCACGTCGATTCACCCACGGTGACCTTCGCGATGGGCGACTCGAATTCGAGCGCGCTCGTGCAGATTCCGGGCCGGGACGACTTCAAGTACGTCGTCATGCCCATGCGGATCTAGGGCACCGGCATCCCCAGACCAGGAAATTAATGGCAACGCTTCCCGAATTGACCAGTCCCGCCGGCGGGCGCCCCGCCAGCGAATACGATTCCACCAGCATCAAGATCCTCAAGGGCCTCGATGCGGTGCGCAAGCGCCCCGGCATGTACATCGGCGATACGTCCGACGGCACCGGCCTGCATCACATGGTGTTCGAGGTCGTCGACAACGCGATCGACGAGGCCCTTGCCGGCCATTGCGACGACATCAAGGTGGTGATCCACACCGACAACTCGATCTCGGTCGTCGACAACGGCCGCGGCATTCCGACCGACATCAAGGACGACGACGACCTCAAGCGATCGGCCGCCGAGATCGTGATGACGGAGTTGCACGCGGGCGGCAAGTTCGACCAGAACTCGTACAAGGTTTCCGGCGGCCTGCATGGCGTCGGCGTCTCCGTGGTCAACGCGCTCTCCGAGTGGCTCAAGCTTCGCATCTGGCGCAACGGCAAGGCCCACTATCTGGAATTCCGCGACGGCGTGCTGCTGAAGCCCATCGAGGTCACCGGCGAGACCGACCGGCGCGGCACCGAGGTGCATTTCTTCGCCTCGAAGGAAACCTTCAACAACATCGAGTTCCACTACGAGATCCTCGCCAAGCGGTTGCGCGAGCTTTCATTCCTGAACAACGGTTGCAAGATCGAGCTGATCGACCAGCGTACCGGCAAGAGCGAGAACTTCGCGCACGCCGGCGGCATCAAGGGCTTCGTCGAATACATGCACCGCTCCAAGACCGTGCTGCACAACAACGTCTTCTACTCGATCGGCGAGAAGGACGGCATCACGGTCGAGGTCGCGATGCAATGGAACGATTCCTACGGCGAGTCGGTGCAGTGCTTCACCAACAACATCCCGCAGCGCGACGGCGGCACGCACCTGACCGGCCTGCGCACCGCGATGACGCGCACGATCAACAACTACATCGAGAAGAACGAGATCGCCAAGAAGGCGAAGGTGGAGACAACCGGAGACGACATGCGCGAAGGCCTCACCTGTGTGCTGTCGGTGAAGGTGCCCGAGCCCAAGTTCTCGTCGCAGACCAAGGACAAGCTCGTTTCCTCCGAGGTGCAGCCGGTGGTATCGGAAGTCGTGGGACAGAAGCTCGCCGAATTCCTGCTCGAGCGGCCGAGCGACGCGAAGATCATCTGCACCAAGATCGTCGAGGCGGCGCGCGCGCGCGAAGCGGCGCGCAAGGCGCGCGAGCTCACACGCAGGAAAGGCGTGCTCGACGGCAGCGGCCTTCCCGGCAAGCTCGCCGATTGCCAGGAGCGCGATCCGGCGCTCTGCGAGCTCTACCTCGTCGAGGGCGATTCCGCCGGCGGCTCCGCCAAGCAGGGCCGCGACCGCAAGAACCAGGCGATCCTGCCGCTCAAGGGCAAGATCCTGAACGTCGAGCGCGCGCGCATCGACAAGATCATCACGTCGCAGGAAGTCGCCACGCTCATCACCGCTCTGGGCGCGGGCATCGGCGAGGAGTTCAACCTCGACAAGCTGCGCTACCACCGCATCATCATCATGACCGACGCGGACGTGGATGGAGCGCACATTCGCACGCTGCTGCTCACGTTCTTCTACCGGCAGATGCCGCTGCTGATCGAGCGCGGCCACATCTACGTGGCACAGCCGCCGCTCTACAAGGTGAAGAGCGGCAAGGAAGAGCGCTACCTCAAGGACGAGCTCGAGCTCAAACAGCACCAGCTGCGCCGCGCGCTGCACACCGCGCAGCTCGTTCCGGGCAACGGCGCGGCGCCGCTCGCGGGCGAGGCGCTGGAGAAGATCGCCTCCGAGTACCTGATGACCGAGGCGATCATCGAGCGCCTGTCGATGGCGATGGATGCCTCGGTGCTGCGCTCGATGCTGGAGATGACGCGCATCTCGCTCGCGGACAAGGACGGTGCCGCGCTGGCCGCCAAGGCGTTCCACGAGGCCCTGGCCGCGCATCCGCCGAAGACGCACATCGAGCGAGATCCGACGTCCGACGGCTGGCGCTTGCGGCTGGAGAAGATCGTCCACGGCAACAAGGTCGAGACCATCATCGATCACGCGTTCCTGGAAAGCGGCGACTACGCGCACATCGTGAAGACCGCGCAGACGCTCGCCGGGTTGATCCAGAGCGATGCCCAGGTGAAGCGCGGCGAGACCGTGCGCTCGATCCGCTCGTTCAAGGAGGGCCTCGACTGGCTGCTCGCCGAAGCCAAGGGCGGCATGGCGATCCAGCGCTACAAGGGGCTGGGCGAGATGAACCCGGAGCAGCTGTGGGAGACGACGATGGATCCGACCAAGCGCATCCTGCTCAAGGTGCAGATCGAAGATGCCATCAGCGCGGGCGAGACGTTCACCACCCTGATGGGCGATGAGGTGGAGCCGCGCCGCCAGTTCATCGAAAACAACGCGCTTGGGGTATCCAACCTCGACGTTTGAGGCGCTTACCTGCAGGACGCCCGTTCAACGCCGCGCGATCGGTCTCGCGGGAATTCCCACCACCGTGGAACCCGGCGCGATATCGTGCAGCACGACGGCGCCGGCCGCCACGGTGCTTCCGCGGCCGATCCGCGACTGGACCACCGTGCTGCTCGCGCCGAGAAAACATTCGTCTTCGATCACGGAGCGCCCGGTGATCGTCGCGCGCACCGAGAGCGATACATGGTTGCCGACGGTAGCCGCGTGGCTCACCACCACGCCGAGGCGGCAGGCCACGAAATCACCGAGGCGGCAGCCATGGCCCAGCAGGCAACCGTCCGGGACAAAGCAGTTCTCGCCGAGCTCCACCCCATCGAGTTGCACGCTCGGATGAACCAGGCCGGTAAACCGGCAACCCGCATGATGCATGAGTTGGGCGACTTGCACGGATGCTCGCGGGTCACCGCCCACGTTGTGAAAAAAGACGTGGCCGGCTGACACGTACTCGGCGAGCCGATCGCGCCCACCGAGCACCGGCAGCCCGGCGATCGTGCGGCCGGCGAGATCCGGAGTGTCATCGAGAAATCCGAGCAGCTCGAAACTCGGTGCGCGCGCGTTGATCGCGGCGAGGACCCTGAGGGGCTCCAGATAGCTGGCTCCATAAATGATCAGCGCGTGCGCCATTCAGACGGCCAGCACGGCACGCGCGTGACTCTCCAGCATGCGGGAATCATCCTCATAGAAGGCGGCGATCATCGCGCGGTTGGCGGCGCCTGCCTTGGCGCGAAAGGCGTCGTCTCCGAGCAGGCGTCGCGCGTGGCGCAAGTATTCGCCGGGCGTCTCGGCGCGCAGAAAAAGCGATTCGCTTCCGCAACCCATGATGGCGCGCGCAGCCGACACGTCTTCCGCGCGACCCTCGCCCGCCAGCAGGCTGCCAATGAAACCACCGGGGCCGGTTTCGTCCGCTTCCCGGCTCTTGAAGAAAACCATGGCGGCGCCGGCCGCCATGGCCTCCCGCGCGGTGAAACCGCCGGGCGCGGGAAACGAGTCGAGGTAGACGTCGATCATCTGGCTCGCCATTCGCGTGTTGACCCAGCCCAGGAATCGTTGGCGGGCCAGGACGCCGTGGCTTTCGAAAATGCGCATGACCTCGGGCGGCTGGGCTCGACCGGCCCAGAGGTACAGCACATCCGGGTGCTCCCGCAGCAAGCGCGCCACGGCGTGCACGAAAGCGGGCTCGGCCATCTTCTCTTCGCGCACCAGCGTGCCGATCGTCAATCGGTGTGCGCCCAGTCGAGCGCGCGCCATGCGCGCTTCCGCCGTCAAATGCGGATCGAACCAGCGCCCGCTCAGCCGAATCGTCTGCCATGGTTGCCCCTGGATCTCGCGCATCTCGCCATCGCCGTTCGTTAGGTATCCATCGATGCCGGGAACCCGCAGCACGTGATATTTCTGGGAGTACCACGCCAGCTTGACGCCGAGTCCCATGGTGGCGATGAAAGCGAGCCACGGCAACGCACTCATCCACACGAGCGTGCGAACGCGCTCGCGGCGCAAATGCCGCCTCAGGATCTCGAATCGCGCGACCACGCGACGCGGGTCCTGCCCGCCTTCGCACTGGTCCAGCCGGACCGTAGGGATGCCCAGCGCCTGGATTCTCGCATCGAAGGCCGCGTCGACGCCCTGGAAAAGATAGACGATCGGCTCGAAGCGCGGGAGCGGGTTCGCGCGCAGCAGCGCGAGCATGTTGAGCAGTGTTTCGGCGTGCGCGAGCGTGCTCGGCGTGTGCAGGAAATAGCCCACGCGAGGCGCCCCCGCCGGCGCGTGCCCGGCCGGAGAAATGGTCGGGCCGGTTGCCCGCGCTTTCGCCGCGCGCGTGATGCTGGGAAGCAGCTGCTCGTACGTGCGGCGCGCATGGATCTCGGTCTCGTCCGCCTTGACGTAATCGTTGTAGATGCGGCCTTCGAGGTGCAGGCCGAGGTCATGGTGCCCGCTATCGAAGGCCCACTCCAACCAGGGCTTCGCGATCTTCTCGAAGAGGAGGTGAATGCGCGGCAGCGGCGAATGCCGCGAGAAGCCGAGCATGTCGAGCACGCCGAGCGCGACGTCGATTCGCCGCGACTCCTGCCAGGCGGCCGCGCGGGTCATGCCTTCGCGCAGCAACTCGAGGTCCGGGTCCTGCCCCATCACCGTGCAGTAGTTCTCCCAGTGGGCGAGATCGTCCGGGGAATCGCGCAGGGCTTGCGCCGCTTCGCCGCGGGTCGGCCGCGCGCGGTAGTAGGACGAGGCCCACCGTGATCGTCTTTCATCCATGTCCCGGCCACGGTCAGTGAGCGAACAACAGCAAAGCAGGTGCGACGATGGTGCACGGCGGAGCGAGACTTTACAACCGCGCTTTCGGAGCGCGGAAAAAAACCGCCATCAGGCGGCCTTTTTCATTTTTGCCTTGCCGGGGGGCTTCGGCCTGGCGGCAGGCTTGCCGCCCGCTTTGCCTTTCTTGCTCTTGGCGCCGATCAGCTCGAGCGCTTCCTCGAGCGTGATGGTGCCGATCGCGTCCTTGTCGGGCAGCGTCGCATTCACCTTGCCGTGCTTCACGTAGGGCCCGTAGCGGCCCGCGTACAACGCGACCGGCTGCCCATCCTGCGGATGCTTGCCGAGCACCTTGAGGGCGCCGCGCGCGTTGAACGCCTTGGGCTCCTTCAGCAGCGCGACCGCGCGCTCGAGCGAGATGTCGAAGACACTCTCGTCGCGCGGGATCGACTTGAACTGGCCGTCGTGGCTCACGTACGGGCCGAAGCGCCCGATGGCGGCGACGACTTTCTTGCCGCCCTCCGGATGCGGACCGAGGTCGCGCGGCAGCGCCAGCAGCTGCAGCGCGATCTCCATGGTGACCGCATCGGGCACGATGTTCTTGGGCACCGAGACGCGCTTGGGTTTCTTGTCGCCCTCGGGCACGCCCAGCTGGATATAGGGACCGAACGGGCCTTGCAGCAGCTGGATCAGCATCTGGGTGTCGGGATCCGTGCCGATCTCGCGCTTCGCCGCCTCGCCGCCTTCCGCGCCGTCGAGATTGCGCGTGTAGTCGCATTCCGGATAGCCCGAGCAGCCGATGAAGCGTCCACGTCGTCCCAACCGTGTCGCGAGCTTGTGCTTGCCGCACTTGGGGCAGGTCTCGTCCATCTGCTCCTGGGTCACGTCCTTGCGCGAGACCGATTCCTTCTCCGCGATCTGCGCGGAGAAATCCTTCCAGAAACGCTGCAGGACCGGGAGCCACTCGTCCTTGCCGTTGGAGATATCGTCGAGCTCGTCCTCGAGTTTCGCGGTGAATTCGTAATCGACCCAGTGGGCGAAGTGATCGGTGAGGAACTTGTTCACGACGCGGCCGACATCGGTCGGCATGAAGCGCTTCTTGTCGAGCGTCACGTACTCGCGGTTCTGCAGGGTGGAGATGATCGAGGCGTAGGTCGACGGACGTCCGATGCCGTATTGCTCGAGCGCCTTCACCAGGCTCGCCTCCGAGTAGCGCGGCGGCGGCTGGGTGAAATGCTGCTCGCCATAGAGCTTCTCGATCTTCACCGCCTCGCCCTTCTCGAGCGCAGGCAGGCGCTTGTCCTCCTCCTCGACGGCGTCGTCCTGGTCCTCGTGGTAGACCGCGAAGAAGCCCGCGAACACCATCGTCTGGCCGGTGGCGCGGAAGACGTTGTCGGTCCCGCCGACGGTGAAATCCACCGCGACGGTATCGAATTGCGCCGGCGTCATCTGGGAAGCGATGGCGCGCTTCCAGATCATCTCGTAGAGCTTGCGCTGCTCGTCGTTCAGGTAGCGCGCCACCGAATCGGGCGTGCGCTTGATCGACGTCGGGCGGATCGCCTCGTGCGCTTCCTGCGCGTTCTTCGAGGTGCTTCGGTATTCGACCGGCGCCTTCGGCAGGTAGTCGGGGCCGTAATTCTTGGTGATGTAGCCGCGCATTTCCGTCACCGCCTCCTTGGAGAGCGTGACCGAGTCCGTGCGCATGTAGGTGATGAGGCCGGTGACTTCCTTGCCGACGGCCACGCCTTCATAGAGGCTTTGCGCCACCTTCATCGCGCGGTCGGTGGAGAAGCCGAGCTTGCGCACCGCCTCCTGCTGCAGCGTGGAAGTCGTGAACGGCGCCGCCGGCGAGCGCAGCTTGCGCTTCTTCTCGACTTCCCTCACCTTGGCGGTGCCCTTGGCGTGCGACTCGAGGAAGGCGCGCACCTCGGCCTCGCGCGCGGCGCTGCCGACCGCGAACTGGTCGAGCTTTTCCCCCCTGAAATGGGTGAGCCTCGCAGTGAACGCGATCTTGTCCTTGACGCTGTCGAAATGGATCGTCCAGTATTCCTGGGTGATGAACTTCTCGATCTCGATCTCGCGCTCGACGATGAGCCGCAGCGCCGGGCTTTGCACGCGCCCCGCGGACAGGCCGCGGCGGATCTTCTTCCACAGCAGCGGCGAGAGGTTGAAGCCCACGAGGTAGTCGAGCGCGCGCCTCGCCTGCTGCGCGTTCACCAGCTCCATCGAGATCGCGCGCGGGTTCTTCACCGCGTCCTTCACCGCGCCTTCGGTGATCTCGTAGAACACGACCCGCTTCAGCTTCTTGTCCTTCAGCAGCTTGCGCGACTTGAGGATCTCGGACAGGTGCCACGCGATCGCCTCGCCTTCGCGATCCGGGTCCGTGGCGAGCAGGATGATGTCGGCATCCTTCACCGCCTTCGCGATCGCATCGACGTGCTTCGTGTTGCGCTCGATGAGCTCGTACTTCATCTTGAAGTTGTCGTCGGGATCGACGGCCCCGGTTTTCGGCACCAGGTCGCGGACGTGCCCGTAGGAAGCGAGGATCTCGAAATCCTTGCCGAGGTACTTCTTGAGCGTCTTCGCTTTCGAGGGCGATTCGACGATGAGCAGGTGTGAAGCCATGGAAATTTTCCCGGGATCTCTTTTTATTCTATAACGCCGTTGGCGACGCGCTGGAAGAGGCCGCCGGCCACGGCCGCGATGCGGCCCTCGATCTCGAGGCGCGAAAGGCCCGCGGCGAGGGAGGATGCGCGCATTCCGGTGAGTTGCGCAATCCGGTCCATCGACACCGGGGCGAAGCCGATCGCCTCGAGCAACGGATCTTCTGCGCCGCCATCGCGCAGCGGCGCGGCACTCGCCGGCCGTGTCGGCCAGCGGATCTCGGCGAGGATATCTTCGGCATTCTCCACCAGCTTCGCGCCCTGCTTGATCAGCTCATGGCAGCCCTTGGAGAGCGGTGCGTGGATCGATCCGGGAAGCGCGAATACGTCGCGTCCCTGGTCGAGCGCCCTTCTCGCGGTGATCAGCGACCCGCTTTGCATCGCCGCCTCGACCACGAGAACGCCGCGCGCGAGCCCGCTGATCAGGCGATTGCGGCGCGGGAAGTTCGACGCGATCGGCGGCGTGCCGTGGGCAAACTCGGAGACGAGGCAACCAGATGCCGCCAATTCCTCGCCGAGCTTTCGATTGCGTGGCGGATAGACCTGCTCCGGGCCGGTTCCCATGATCGCGACGCTCGCGCCCGCGCCCGCGAGGCCGCCGCGGTGCGCCGCCGCGTCGATTCCGGCGGCGAGCCCGCTCACGATGCAAAGCCCCGCCTGCGAAAGCGCCGACGCGAATGCCTGCGCGTCTGCGGCGCCTTGCAGCGTGGCGTTGCGACTGCCGACGATCGCGAACGAAGGCGCGCTCAGCAATTCGATGCGGCCGCGCGCGTACAACACCGTGGGCGGCTCGTCGATATGGAGCAGCACTTCCGGATACGCGGTGTCGCCGAGCGCCAGCAGGTGGTGGTTGGGATGCTCGAGCCAGCGCAACGTCGTCTCGACGAGCGCGTTGTCGGGGCCGCGCGCCAGCGCATCGGCCACCGCGCAGCCGGCGATCGCCTCGATCCGGTTTCGCGACGCGGCGAGAATCTGGTGCGGGGAGCCGAATGCGGCGAGCATCCCGCGCAGGGCTTGCGGCCGCACGCCGGGAACCAGCGTGAGGCGCAGCCACGCGGTCGCGTCCGCGCGCGAGGAGGGATCTGATTTCAAGGCCGGTGGCGCTTTGGCGTGATCGGGAGGATGCACGATCAACGGCGCAAGGCCAGCCCGCGCTGACGCGACCCCGAAAAGAGAAAGGGGGCGCGAGCCCCCTTCCGGGCGAAACGTGAATGGTGCGCTCAGGGTGTCTGGACGACGTCGCCCACGTAGATCGGACGCGTCGAGCGCAGCACCATCGCGTAGGACAGCTTGTCGAACACGCGGAAGACGAACACCAGCCCGTTGCGCTCGTCGGGCAGCTTGATCGCACCGCCGCCCAGCGCCTGGCCGGACTTCTCGTCGCCCACTTGCTGGGCGCGCGGGGGATCGGGCACCACCGGCACGGGCTTCACATCCATGCCCTTGAACCAGGTGCCGGCGCCGAGCGTCCTGTCGGTTCCACCGACGATCGCGCCGCGTCGATAGCTCGCGAGCACATGGCCGATCTCGATGCCGTCGCGCGCACCGCGATTGATCGTGATGATCTGGTACTGGCCGACCTCGGAGACGGCACCGTCGGCCGACATGATCACGCCCCGGATCGCCTTCTCGGGCGCGCGCGGGATGTAGCTCGGGAAGCTCGTCTCGCGCGCCGGGGTCAGGCGATCGCCGCGATTGATTTCCTCGCGCGCCTTGGTGATGTCGAGGGTCGTGGGGTTGCCATAGCGGCGCACGCGCGCGTCACCGATGTACTTGGCCTCGTACCCGAGGAGCTCGTTGGTTTCCGGGTCGCGCAGCGCGACCCCCTGGCGGAACACCTGCCAGTTGACTCCGTCCTGGCTGCCGATCCGGTCCGCGTAGGCCGTGTCGCCCTGGCTCACGATCACGCGGCTTTCCTCCGTGGCGAGGATGGTGGGAGCGTTGGCGAGCCCGCCTTCCTCGACGATCAGGGGTTGCGTGAGGAACGGCCCGATCGCCGAGCCGGGAATGCTGGCCACGGACGATTGCAGGCTTTCGATCCGCACGCGCGGGTCGAGCCGCACCACGTTGGATATTGCGACGTCGGCCCCGCCGCCGCTCGGTCCGCCGGCCTCCCCTAACGTGAGGCGCGGGTACTCGCCGGTGCGATCCAGCCGAATCACGTCGCCCGGGTAGATCCAGTGCGGGTCCTTGATCTGATCGCGGTTCATGTTCCAGATCTGCGGCCATTTCCAGGGATCTTTCAGGAACCGCCCCGAAATACCCCAGAGCGTGTCTCCCTTGACCACGGTGTACTGGTCGGGCGCGTCGGCCTGAAGGTCGGCTTGGGTTACACGATTCCGCGGGGCCTCACCGCCCTGCGGAGCCGCTTTGCCGGCATCCGGCGGCATGCCATCGCCGTCGGCCAGCACCCCACCCGGAACCAAACTGGCCAAGGCGACGACTAAAGATATAATTGTCTTTCGCATGGCGGCGCTCACTTGTCGATATCGAGCTCGGGACCCATATTGAGAAAGAGGTTACGACCCTCTTTTCATGTAGTGCAGTAAATTCTGCACATAATTTCTTCAATTAGCAAGCTTTTATGGCCATTCTCGATATCCTGCAATACCCCGACGAGCGTCTCAACGTCCCCGCGCAGCGGGTCGAAAAGATCGATGCGTCCACGCGCAAGCTGGTCGACGACCTGGCCGAAACGATGTACGCGGCGCCCGGTGTAGGACTCGCCGCAACCCAGGTCGATGTCCACAAGCAGATCCTCGTCATCGACGTGAGCGAGGATCGCAGCGACCTGCGCGTGTTCATCAACCCGGAGATCACGAGGCGCGAGGGCCTGGCGCTCAACCAGGAGGGCTGCCTCTCGGTACCCGGCATCTACGAAAACGTCGAACGCGCCGACAGCGTGACCGTCACCGCGCTCGATCGCAACGGGGCACGCTTCACGCTCAACGCCTCCGGGCTCCTCGCGACCTGCATCCAGCACGAAATGGATCATCTCCAGGGCAAGGTGTTCGTCGAGTACCTCTCGGAGCTGAAACAGAACCGGGTGCGCGCGAAACTCAAGAAACGCCAACGCAAGGCGGCCTGAGCACGGCCCGCGCGCCCTTGCGCGTCGTCTTCGCGGGCACGCCGGCCTTCGCCGCGCAGGCGCTCGAAGCCCTCGTCGCTGCCGGGCATGAGATTCCTCTGGTCCTCACCCAGCCCGACCGGCCTGCCGGCCGCGGCATGCGGCTTTCCTCGAGCGCGGTGTCGCAAGTGGCCGAGCGCCATCGGCTCGCTGTGTTCAAGCCCGCGTCGCTTCGCGATCCGCAAACGCTTGCGCGCCTGGACGAGGCGCGGCCCGATGCGTTGGTCGTCGCGGCCTATGGATTGATCCTTCCGGGCGCGGTGCTGGAGCTGCCGGCGCGCGGCTGCATCAACATCCACGCCTCCTTGCTGCCGCGCTGGCGCGGTGCCGCGCCGGTACAGCGCGCGCTTCTCGCGGGCGATGCGGCGACCGGGATCAGCATCATGCAGATGGATGCCGGGCTCGATACCGGTGCTGTCCTGCACACTTCCCCGGTGGCGATCGGTGCGCGCGAGACCGCCGGGTCGCTCACCACGACGCTTGCGAGCCTTGGAGCGCGCGCGATCGTCGAGGCGCTCGCCTCGATCGAGGCACTGGTGCCGCGAAGCCAGGACGATTCGCAGGCTACTTACGCGCACAAGATCACGAAGAGCGAGGCGCGCATCGACTGGAACCGCTCGAGCCTCGAGGTGGACCGGCAGGTGCGCGCGTTCAATCCGGTGCCCGGCGCCGAGACGCTCCATCAGGGCGAAGGCCTGAAAGTCTGGGATGCGATCCCGGTCGAAGGTCGCGGCCGGCCCGGCGAGGTGCTCGCGTCTTCCGCCGGGCGTCTCGTGGTAGCGTGCGGCGAGGGGGCGCTCGAATTGCTGAGGGTGCAGAAGGCCGGCGCCCGGCGCCTCGAGACGCGCGACTTTCTGCGCGGCGTCGCGCTCGATCACGGCACGCTGCTCGAGTCGGCGGTCCCTGGCGCCGCTTGAATTTCCGTCGCCCGGCGGAATCTTCCGTATGCCGCCACGTAGCGGCGCATCGCACGGCCCGCGAACATGCTCGGCAACTGGCTCAAGACATCCATCCTCATGGCGGGGATCGTGGCGCTCTTCGGCGCCCTCGGCGCAACACTCGGAGGCGGGCCGGGAATGCTGCTGGCGCTCGTCGCCGCCGCGGCGATCAACCTGTGGGCCTACTGGTTCTCGGATCGCGCCGTGCTCTCGATGTACAACGCGCGCGAGGTCGACGCAACCTCCGCGCCCGAGTTCCACGGCATCGTGCGCGAGCTCTCCGGCCGGGCCGGGCTTCCCATGCCGCGCGTGTATCTCATCGACGAGGATCAACCCAACGCGTTCGCCACCGGCCGCAATCCGCAAAACGCCGCGGTCGCCGCGACCACGGGCATCCTGCGCATCCTCACCCCGCGCGAGCTGCGCGGCGTGATGGCGCACGAGCTCACCCACGTCAAGCATCGCGACACGCTGATCTCCACGATTTCAGCAATCGTCGCCGGCGCGATCTCGTCGGTCGCCCATTTCGGCCTGTTCGGCGGACGCGACGAGGACGGCAACGCGATCAACCCGCTCGTCGGGCTGCTCATCATGATCTTCGCGCCGATCGCGGCGATGCTGATCCAGTTCGCGATCTCCAGGGCGCGTGAATTCGAGGCCGATCGCGGCGGCGCGCAGATGAGCGGCGATCCCCAGGCCCTCGCGTCGGCGCTCGAGAAGATGGAGCGCTTCGCGCAGGGCGTCGCACTGGTCCCGGCCGAGGCCCACCCCGAAACCGCCCAGATGATGATCGTCAATCCGCTCTCCGGAGGCGGGATGGCCACCCTCTTCAGCACCCATCCGGACACCCGGGAACGGATCGAGCGCCTTTTGGCGATGAGGCCTGTTTTGTCAACTCATTGATTTCCCACACAAAGTACTTTTTGACGAGTTGTCGCAGCCGTTGGCAAGTGCTTGAGATAAGTGGTAAATTGACTTCTGCTGCCTCACCTGTCTCGCGGGCACCACACTTGTTGCGGATCGGCATCATCCGGCACCGAACGAACAGGGAATCCCGGCAGCCTTCAAGTGACCCGATGAGCCTCGCGTTTTATCTTTTCTCTCTTTTCCGGGTCCGTCCCGGAGCGCTGCAGCGAACCGGGCTGCGGCTCGCGCTCGTCGCGAGTTTGCTCGCGGCCTTCGCTCCGGCGGCGCGCGCCGAGGGAATCGAGATCAATACCGCGAAGATCGAGCCCACCGATGATGGCTGGCAGCTCGATGCGCAATTCGACGTCCAGTTCAGCCCGCGCCTCGAGGAGGCGGTGAACCGCGGAGTGCCGCTCTACTTCGTCGTCGAATTCGAGCTCTCACGCCCGCGCTGGTACTGGTTCGACGAGAAGCCGATCGTGCTCTCCCAGACCTACAAGATCAGCTACACGCCGTTGCTGCGCCAATACCGGCTCACGGTCGGCAGCGCATACCAGAACTTCACGCGCTTCGAGGAAGTGACGCGCGTTCTCTCACGCTTGCGCGGATGGCATGTCGCCGACCGCGGCGCACTCAAAAAGGACGGCACCTACCAGGCGAGCTTGCGCATGCGCCTGGATACAGGCCAGCTGCCAAAACCGTTCCAGCTGAATGCCATCGCCTCGCGCGACTGGTCGCTGGCATCGGAATGGCATCGCTGGACCATCGCGCCATGAAGGCTCTGATCTTCCTGTGCGTGGTCACCGGCGCTGCCCTGGTGTACCTGATATCGGAAGCATCGGCCAACACTACCTTCTTCACCCAGAACTACCGCCTGCTGATCGGCCTCGGCATCGGCCTCGCGGTCGGGCTGATGGCGCTCATCTGCTACCAGCTGCTGGTCCTGCGCAGGAAACTGCGCGAGCGCGTGTTCGGCTCCAAGCTCACGCTGCGCCTGATGGTGGTGTTCGCGCTGATGGCGCTGATCCCGGGCGGGCTGGTGTATGCGATCTCGTTCCAGTTCCTGCAGCGCTCGATCGAATCGTGGTTCGACGTGCGCGTCGACGAGTCGCTCAAGGGCGGCCTGAACCTCGCGCAAAGTGCCCTCGCCAACTCGCGCGACCAGCTCGCGCAGAAGGCGGAGGCGATGGCGCAGGCGCTCGCGTCCTCGCAGGCGGTGGAGGCGGCTACCCTCAACCGGCTGCGTGAGCAGCACTCGGTCGAGGAAGCGACGCTCATGACCCCGCGCGGCAAGATCATCGCGCAGTCGGGTGTCGAGCCGGTTGCGCTCCTTCCCGAGCTGCCCAGCGCCAACATGCTTCGCCAGGTCCGCTCGCAGCAGTCGGTGCGGATGATCGAGGCGATCCCGGACCGCGGCCTGTACCTGCGCGTGATCGTACCGGTGAACGTGCTCACCATCGCCGACGACATCCGCATCCTGCAAGTGCTGCAGCGCGTGCCCACCGCGCTCGCCAAGGACGCGGAGCTGGTCGAGGCCGGCTACAAGGATTACCAGGAGCTGCTGCTCGCCCGCGTGGACCTGAAGCGCCTCTTCGGGCTCACCCTCACGCTCGCGATGCTGCTCACGCTCTTCTCCGCGCTCGCGCTCGCCTTCGTGCTCTCGGAGCGGCTCTCGGCGCCGCTCTCGGCGCTCGCCGAGGCGACGCGCGCGATCGCGAAGGGCGACTACTCGAAGCTGAACCCGGTGAAGAGCCGCGACGAGTTCGGCGTGCTCACGCAGTCGTTCAACACGATGACGCGCCAGATCGCCGACGCGACCGACGTGATGGAGCGCAACCAGCAGCAGCTCGAGGATGCCAAGACCTACCTCGAGAGCATCCTGTCGAACCTCACCTCGGGCGTGCTCACGTTCGACGAGCGGCTGTACGTGAAGACGATGAACGCGGCCGCGAGCGACATCCTCGCGGTGCCGGCCGGAGCGTTTCATGGGCTCAAGCTTTCCGAATGGCCGCGCCACGTGCAGGCGGTCGCGCCGTTCGCCGAGATCGCGCTGCGCCAGTTCGCCTCGTCGAGCATGCGCCAGTGGGAAGAGCAGATGGAGTACCGCCGCGCCGACGGCCAGCGCACGCTGCTGATCCGCGGCACGAGGCTCGGCACGCGCGGCGAGACCGGCTACGTCGTGGTGTTCGACGACATCACTCATTTGATCCAGGCGCAGCGCGATGCGGCCTGGGGCGAAGTCGCGCGCCGCCTCGCGCACGAGATCAAGAACCCGCTGACTCCGATCCAGCTCTCCGCCGAGCGCCTGCAGCAGAAGCTCAAGGACAAGCTGCCCGAGCACGAGGCCGACATCCTCAAGCGCGCCACCAGCACGATCGTGACCCACGTCGGCGCCCTGAAGGGCATGGTCGACGACTTCACGCAGTACGCGCACGCCTCGCGCATGAACGCGCGCGCGGTGATTCTCAACGACCTCGTGCGCGAAGTCCTCGTGCTCTACGAATCGATGGGTGTCGCGATCGAGCCGCGCCTCGCCGACAACCTGCCGCAGATCTACGCCGATCCCGGGATGCTGCGCCAGGTCCTGCACAACCTCTTCCAGAACGCGATCGACGCGCTCACCGGCGTGGACAACCCGCGCATCCTGGTGACGACGACGCAAGGCACCGGGGGCGTGCTGCTCACCGTGCGCGACAACGGCACCGGCATCGCCGAAGGCGTGATGGGCCGGATCTTCGAGCCGTACGTGACGACCAAGCCCAAGGGCACCGGGCTCGGGCTCGCCATCGTCAAGAAAATCGTCGACGAGCATCATGGCCGCATCCTCGTCGAGAACGTGAAGCCGCACGGAGCGAACGTGAGCATCGTGTTGCCTTCCAAGGCCGCCGCGTAGGCGGGCACCGCCTGAAATGTCCGCGAACCAGATCCTCGTCGTCGACGATGAAGTCGGCATCCGCGAGCTGCTGTTCGAGATCCTGCGCGACGAGGGCTACGGAGTGCGGCTGGCGGAAAACGCCCAGACCGCGCGCTCCGCCCGCAAGGAGATGCGCCCCGACCTCGTGCTGCTCGACATCTGGATGCCCGATACCGACGGCATCACGCTGCTGAAGGAGTGGGCGGGGAGCGGGCTGCTCACGATGCCGGTGGTCATGATGTCGGGCCACGGCACGATCGATTCCGCGGTCGAGGCGACGCGCATCGGCGCCTTCGATTTCCTCGAGAAGCCGATCAGCCTTCCGAAACTTCTCGCGACCGTGGGCAAGGCTCTCGCCGGCGGGCGCGTGCTGCCCAAGACCGGCCTGGCTCTCGTGAACCTGGGACGCGCGCGCGTGATCCAGGAGCTGCGCCAGCGCCTGGAGCAGGTGAATCGCCTGCATACGCCGGTGCTGCTGATCGGCGAGCCGGGCTGCGGGTTCGAGGTCTGCGCGCGACACCTGCACCTGCCGAACACGCCGTGGGTCTCGCCCGAGGACACGGAATGGCTCGCGAGCAACCCGTTCGAGCCGCTCAACGAAGCGCGCGAGGGCATGCTCTTCCTGCCGGAAATCGCGATGCTCTCGAAGGCCGAGCAGAAGGGTCTCGCGCAGCTGCTGGGCAAGCTCGACAAGTTCAACGTACGCCTGATCTGCGCGGCCACCGGGCCGCTGCCCGCGATGGTCGAGGACGGCCGCTTCGATGCGAGCCTCTATAACGTCCTGTCGGGCCTCACGATCCGGGTGCCGGCCATCTCCGACCACGCGGAAGACATTCCGGATATCGCCGGCACGATGCTCACGCAATTGATCGACGCGAACGAGGTGCCGCTGCGCACGCTTACGGTCGGAGCGCTCAACGTGATGCGCAACCTCGATTGGCCCGGCAACCTGCCGGTGCTGCAGAACGTGGTGAAGACGCTGGCGCTCACCGCGCTCGCGAACGACATCACCGGCGACGACGTGAACCGCGTGGCGCGCGAGTTCAACCTCGGCCCGCGCGAGCAGGCGACCACCGAGGTCGGAGTCTCGCTCGACCTGCCGCTGCGCGATGCGCGTGAGCAGTTCGAGAAGCAGTATTTCCTGCACCACATCCGCCGCGAGGAAGGCAACATGTCGCGCGGCGCCGACCGCGTGGGGCTCGAGCGCACCCACCTTTACCGCAAGTTGAAGCAGCTTGGCATCCGCCCGTCGGGCAAGGGCGAGGACGCCGCGAGCTAGCGCGTCTCGAGGCGCCCGAGCCGCACCGCGGTGAGCCCCATCTTCACGTTGTTGGGCACGGGCATCACCAGCACGCAATTGTCGTAGGGGGCGCGCACCGCCTCGTCGCCGTCCCAGGCGATCACGTCTCCCCTGCGCGGAACGATCTCCAGCCCGGTGAACGTCTTGGCGAAGCGGAACTGCGCCGAGTTGGCTACCACGGCGTCGGTTACCTTGATGAGCTTCTGCGCCGGCGGCGGGACGGCGTCGATCTCGCGCGCCGCGGCCTCGGCATCGACCAGGCCGAAAAGGCGCAGGAAGCGCCACGTGGTTTGCCACGCCACGCGCTCCGCGCTCTTTTCCCAATGCTGCCCGCACTCGACCAGCAGCGCGTTCCTGTTGCTCGCGGGATCGCCGAACCCGCCGAAATCGCGCATGCGCGTGCCGTTCGCGTGGCCGGTATCGCTCACGATGTGCTCGGGCACGCCGACATCGAATGCCAGGCGGATGCCCTTTTCCAGCGGCCCGCAGATCATCACCGGCGGGCTCGGCTCGAGCATCGAGTGGATGTCGAGCAGGAAGTCGGCGCTCTCGACGAACGCACGCAGCACGCGCGCGCGCTTGAGCTCGACGCTCTGGCGGGCGCCGTCGAGAACCGCCGGAGTCCATACGCGGTTGAAATCCTCGTCGACGAAACGCGTCGCGTACGGATTGAGCGGATCGAAGCGCAGGAACGCCTCGACGTTCGCGAAGGCCAGCGTGAGCCTGCCGCGCGCCGGCCGCACCCCCATCGTCAGCAGCCGGTCGACGGCGATCGCGCCGCAGATCTCGTTGCCGTGCGTGAGCGCGTTGACCATCACGTGGGGCCCGGGCTTGCCGCTGTCGAACGTGTGGATCCAGTCGGCGCCGGTGGTCGAGCGGCGATGCCGCGCGATGTCGGGCGCCTTCAGCTCAATGGCGATGGGTGGCATGGCTTCTCAGTGTTTGTGTCCGTGATCGTGGTCGTGAGAATGGTCGTGATCATGGTCATGGTCATGGCCATGGTCGTGGTCGTGGTCGTGGTGCCCATGAGCGTGGTGGTGATCATGATCGTGGTCGCGGCAGGCATGCGAGCCGTGCTGCTGCGCATAGTCCGCGACCGCCATGACCAGGCTGTCGAGATTTTGCTTCAGGGTCACGAAGCCCGGGGATTTCTCGCGCGTGCGCTCGTCCATGTAGAGCCGGCGGTTCACCTCGATCTGCAGGCTGTGGCGGTGGTCTTTCGGATCGGAGAACGCGCGCACCAGCTCGACGCCCTTGTAGGGATCGTTGATCTTCACTTGATAGCCCATGCCGCGCAAGGTGCCGGCGACAAGGGTGGTGAACTCCGCGTCGCACGTGGAGCCGTCGCGGTCGCCGAGCACGAAGTCGGCGCGCGGCTTGCCGGGCCCCTCCTCGGAGACATTGCCGCTCACCGCGGGCATCGAATGCAGGTTCAGGTGCCAGACGGCGCCGAAATGCTCGTGCGCGGCGTCGAGCGCATCCTTCACTGCGCGCTGGTACGGCTGGTGGTAGCTCACGATGCGCTCCTTCACCTCGGCCACGGACAGCTTGCGCGAATAGATCGCCTGGCCGGTGTCGAGAACGCGCCAGATGAGGCCGATGCCGAGCTCGGTCTTGCGGCTCGCGATCGCCGGCCCCGGCCACGGAGCCTCGAGAAGCGCGGCATCGATGTCGAGGAACGAACGGTTCGGGTCGATGTAGCTGCGCGGAAAGCGCGCCGCGATGAGCGTGGCGCCGTGATCGGGCGCCGATGCGTAGAGCTCGTCCACGTAGCTGTCCTCCGCTTGCCGCAACAGGTCCTGCCCGACCGCGGGGCGGAAGTCGGCAGGGTAGTGATTTCCGCTGTGCGGCGAATCGAGCACCAGGGGCACGCTGCGTCCCGAGGGTCTGGAGATATGGAACGGGCTATCGGTCATGGTCTATTGGACGTCGTTCAAGTGGCAGGCCGACACGCGGCCGGGGGCGATCTCGCGCAGCCGCGGTGCCTCGCCTCGGCACCGCTCGAACGCCTTGGGGCAGCGCGGATGGAAATGGCAACCGGACGGAGGATCGAGCGGAGAGGGTATCTCGCCGTGGATCGGAACGTACCGGCGGCGAAGCGCGTCCACGCGCGGCACCTCGCCGACCAGGGCCTGGGTATAGGGATGGTTGGGTTGCGCGTAGATCTGCTCGGTCGGGGCCGATTCCACGATGCGGCCCAGGTACATGACGACGACCCGGTCGGACACATGTCGGATCACGCCGAGGTCGTGGCTGATGAAGAGGTAGGCGAGGCCGAGCTCCTCGCGCAGCCGGATGAAGAGGTTCAGGACCTGCGCCTGGATCGAGACGTCGAGTGCCGCGACCGCCTCGTCGCAGACCAGGAAGCTCGGCTTCACCGCGAGCGCGCGGGCGATGCCGATGCGGCTGCGCTGGCCGCCGGAAAACTGGTGCGGGAAGCGCCGCATGAGGCTCGCGTCCATGCCGACGCGCTCGAGGATCTCGGCGACGTAGGGTGCGCGCTCGCTCGCCTTCGCGAGGCCGTGCACGACCGGCGCCTCGCCGACGATGTCCACGATGCGCATGCGCGGGTTGAGCGATGCGTAGGGATCCTGGAAGATCATCTGCACCGCGAGCCGCTCGGGGCGCGCCGCCCGGGCCTCGTATTCCTCGTAGCGCCGCCCTTTCCACAACCGTTCGCCTTCGGTGGGCTCGAGGACGCGCGCGACGATGCGCCCGAGCGTCGACTTGCCACACCCCGACTCGCCCACCAGTCCGACCACCTCGCGCTCGCCCACGCGCAGGTCGATGCCGTCGAGCGCGTGCACCGTGGTTTCGGCCACGCGCGAGCCGAGCGCGCGCGCGATGCGGCCCGCGACATCGAGCCGCTTCACGAAGCGTTTGGAAACGCCGCGCAGTTCGAGGAGCGCAGGAGCCGCGGCGCTCATGGGACCGGATGCACGCAACGCAAATTGCGCCCCGCGGACGGTGTCTGTATCGCGGGCGCCACGCGGCAGGCGTCGTCGGCGCGCGTGCAGCGCTCGCGGAACGCGCAGCCCGCGGGCAGGTGCAGCAACGAGGGCGTCATGCCCGGGATCTGCGCGAGCGGCCTGCCGGGCGTGTTGCGGCTGGGAATGGATTCCAGCAGGCCGCGCGTATAGGGATGCATCGGCCGTTCGAGCACCTCGTCGACCGTGCCCGACTCGACGATGCGACCCGCGTACATCACGCAGACGTCGTCGGCGAGACCGGAGATCACCGAAAGGTCGTGGGTGATCCAGATGAGGCCGGTGCCGCTTTCGCGGCAGAGCTTCTGCATCTCGTAGAGGATCTGGCCCTGGATCGTGACGTCGAGGGCGGTCGTGGG
Source organism: Burkholderiales bacterium (assembly GCA_031424255.1). Taxonomy (GTDB): domain Bacteria; phylum Pseudomonadota; class Gammaproteobacteria; order Burkholderiales; family Usitatibacteraceae; genus Usitatibacter. The sequence continues at coordinate 32,292 of JANPHA010000453.1, forward strand.
CTCGTCGGCGATCACCACGTCGGGCTTGTTGATGAGCGCGATCGCGATCGCGACGCGCTGGCGCATCCCGCCGGAAAACTGGTGCGGATAGGAACGCAGCCGCTCGTCGGGCGCGGCGATGCCGACCTTCACCAGCGCTTCCCGGCAGCGCTCGAGCGCTGCGTCGCGCGAGACATCGTGGTGGGCGCGCACCGCCTCGATCATCTGCGTGTCGATGCGCAGGACCGGGTTGAGCGTCATCATCGGATCCTGGAAGATCATCGAGACGCGGTTGCCGCGAAGACGCCGCCAGCGCGGCTCGTCGAGCGTAGCGAGGTCGATGCCGTTCAGGCGGATGCGGCCGCCGACGATGCGCCCGGGCGCGTCGACGAGCCCCATGATCGAATACCCGGTCATCGACTTGCCCGAGCCCGACTCCCCCACGAGGCCCAGGATGCGTCCACGCTCGAGGCGGAAGCTCACGTCGTCCACCGCCTTCACCACGCCGGCCTTGGTGAAGAAGTGCATGCGCAGGCCATCGACCTCGAGCAGCGGTGCGCTCATCTCTTCAGCCTCGGGTTGAGCACGTCGCGCAGCTGGTCCGCCACCAGGTTGATCGCCACGATCGTGAGCAGCAACGCGAGGCCCGGATAGAAGCTGATCCAGTATTTCCCCGACAGCAGGTACTGGAAGCCGTTGGCGATCAGCAGCCCGAGCGAGGGCTCGGTGATCGGCAGCCCCAGGCCGAGGAACGAGAGCGTGGCCTCGAGCTGGATCGCATGCGCGACCTGCACGGTCGCGACGACGATCAGCGGCGGAAGGCAGTTGGGCAGCAGGTGGCGCAAGACGATGCGCGGCTGCGAAAGCGCGAGGGCCTTCGCCGCTTCCATGTATTCCTTCTGCCGTTCCACCAGCGCCGAGGAGCGGACCGTGCGCGCGTAGTAGGCCCACTGCACCGCCACCAGCGCCACGATGATCTTGTCCACGCCCTGCCCGAGCACCGCCAGCAGGATGAGCGCGATCAGGATGCCGGGGAACGAGAGCTGGATGTCGGCCACGCGCATGATCGCCGCATCGACCCAGCCGCCGAAATAGGCGGCGAGCAAGCCCAGTATCAACCCGATCGCGAGCGCGAACACGGTGCTGAGCACGCCCACGAGCAGCGAGATGCGCACCCCGTAGAAGATTCCCGAGAGCATGTCGCGGCCCTGGTCGTCGGTGCCGAGCCAATAGGTCTTGCCGGTGGAGGCGGAGTGCTCGCCCGGAGCCAGCTTCGAGTCCATCACGTCGAGCTGCGCCAGGTCGTAGGGATTTTGTGGCGACAGGTACGGCGCGGCGATCGCCACCACCGCGATCGCGATGAGCAGGCCGAGCCCGAGCAGCGCCAGCCGGCTTTCGGCGAACTCGGCGGCGAAACGCTGCCACGGCGATTGCTCGCGATCCTCGCGCGCAGGCTCCGGCTGCGCGGCGTCGGCCGGGGCCTGCGAGGGCACGGATTGCGCAACCGGGGAAGGCGCGGCGTCGTGCATCGCTAGTGGGCGGCGGCCCCGCCGAGGCGCACGCGCGGATCGAGGATCGAATAAAGCACGTCGACCGCGAAGTTGATCACGATGAAGATCGTGACGATCACCAGCAGGTAGGCGACGATCACCGGGCGATCGAGCTGGTTGATCGAATCGATCAGCAGCTTGCCGCTGCCGGGCCACGCGAAGATCGACTCGGTCACGATCGCGAACGCGATCACCGAGCCGAGCTCGAGGCCGATCACCGTGACGATCGGAATGAGGATGTTCTTCAGCACGTGCACGCCGATCACGCGGCGCGGGCCGAGGCCCTTGGCGCGCGCGAACTTGACGTAGTCCTGCAGCAGCGCCTCGCGCGTCCCGGCGCGCGTCAGCCGCACGAGCAGCGACAGCTTGAACAGCGCCAGGTTGAGCGCCGGCATCGCCAGGTGCGCGAGGCCGTCGAGCGTGAGGAAGCTCACCGGGATTCCGAGCAGCAGCACGGTCTCGCCGCGGCCGTTGGGCGGCAGCCACCCGAGCTGCACCGAGAAGACCATGATCAGCACGAGGCCGACCCAGAACGTCGGCAGGCTGAAGCCGAGGATCGATCCCGCCATGATGCTGCGGCCGGCGAGCGAGTCGGGCCGCAGTCCCGCGTACAGGCCGAGCGGAATGCCGAGCGTGATCGCGATCACCATGGCCGCGAGCGCCAGCTCGAGCGTGGCCGGAAGGCGATCGAGGATCAGCTGGATCGCGGGGACGTTGTAGACGAACGAGCGGCCCAGGTCGCCGCTCGCCGCCTTCGTGAGGAACGTCGCGAATTGCTCGAGGATCGGCTTGTCGAGGCCGAGCGCCGCGGTGGCGCGCATGCGCTCGATCTCGTCGGCCTGGGGATTGACCAGCAGCTCGATCGGATTGCCGACGGCGTAGACGCCGAGGAACACGATGAAGGACATCACCACCAGGACGAAAAGGCTTTGTCCGAACCGGCGAATGGCAAATGCGAGCATCCGGCGATTGTCGCCTATTTCGCCGGCTTGAGCCCCATCGCGAGGGTGTACTGGTCGGTGCGCGGCGTGTAGCGCAAACCTGCCGCCGTGCCCCACGTGCTCACCTCGTAGTGGATCGGGATCAGCGCGGTATCGTTCATCGCGGTCTCGGCGGCCAGCTGGATCATGCCCTCGCGTTTGCGCTCGTCCATCGTGACGAGCGCGTCGTTCACCTGCTTGTCGAACACCGGGTTGGAATAGCGCCCGCGGTTCGTGACCCCCATGCCCCTGGCGGCATCGAAGGTCGCGAGCAGCGAGCGCAGGCTCGAGCCCTGCTCGCCCGACTCCGTTCCCCAGCCGAGCAGCATGTAGCCGAACTCGAGCTTGGTGGCGCGCGTGAAATACACGCTTGAAGGCAGGGTCTCGACCTTGGCGTCGATCCCGGCGCGCGAGTAGAACTGCGCAATCGCCTGCGCGATCTTGTCGTCGTTGATGTAGCGGTTGTTGGGCCCGTGGATCGTGAGCGCGAAGCCGTTCGGATAACCGGCCTCGGCGAGCAGCTTCTTCGCGCCTTCGGGATCGTACTTCTGCGGCTTGAGCTTCTTGCTCGTGCCGTAGAAGAAATCGGGCAGCAACTGGGCCGCGGGCACCGCCTTCTTCTCCATGATGCGTTCGGCGATCGCGTCGCGGTTGATCGCCATCGACAGCGCCTTGCGCACGCGTGCGTCGCGGAACGGGTTCTTTTCGAGCGGCTTGCCGTCCTTCGCGGTGACGAACGGCGGCGCCTTCTCGGTCGACTGGTTCAGGTGGACGTAGATCACGCGGTTGGACACCTTGTCGGAGAGGGCGAATTTCCTGTCGCTGCCGAGCCGCGCGATGTCGGCCGTCGGTACGGTCTCGATCATCTGCACATCGCCCGAGAGCAGCGCGGCGACGCGCGCCGCGGGATTGGTGAGGATCTTGAAGGTGACCTTGTCCCAGGGCTCCTCGCCGCCCCAATAGCCATAGTTGGCGGTAAGCACCACGCGCTGGTTGGGGATGTATTCGGCGAACTTGTAGGGCCCGGTGCCGATGGCCGCCTTGCCCGAGTTGTAGTCGTCGGTCGTCGCCTTCTCGCCGTGCAGCTTCGAGACGATCGGTACCGCGGCCAGGTCACTCGGCAGCAGCACGTGCGGCGTCGCCGTCTTGAAGAGGATCGTGTAGGGATCGACGACCCTCACGTCCACGATCGGCTTGGTGAAGGTGGCGAACGACGACGGGCTGTTCGGCACGTTGGGGACGCGCTTCAGCGTGAACACCACGTCCTCGGCGGTGAACGGGCTGCCGTCGTGGAATTTCACGTTCCTGCGCAGGTTGAACTCCCAGGTGAGGTCGTCCACCGCCTTCCACGAAGTGGCGAGGCCGGGCACCAGCTTCTGGTTGGCGTCGCGCTGGATCAGCGGCTCGAAGATGTGCAGCGCCATGCTGTTGTTGGGCGAAAGGTTGTGATAATGCGGATCGATCGACGTGATCGAGGCCTGCAAACCGATCGCCACCTCGCGCTCCTTGGCGATCGCGCCCGCGGGAACGGCGAACGTGACGAGCGCGGCCAGCGCGATGCGGAACATGCGCAACATCGAATTCTCCCGGCAGGTGGAAAGGGGCGCGCCCTCGCGGCGCGACGGGCCATGATACCGTGAACGCGATGGATCCAGCCCAGCGCTTCGAAGCGTTGCTCGCCGCGGGAAAGGACGGCGCCCTGCTGCGCTTCGGCCTCGGGATGCACTATCTCAAGAGCGGGGAAGCGGCGCGCGCGGCCGAGCACCTGCGCCGTGCCGTCGCGCAGGATCCGGCGTACTCGGCCGCGTGGAAGCTGCTCGGCAAGGCGCTCGAGGAAAGCGGCGCGCGGGGCGATGCGATGGACGCCTATCGCAAGGGCATCGCGGCGGCCGAGGGACGCGGCGACAAGCAGGCGGCGAAGGAGATGGCGGTCTTCCTGCGCCGGCTCGAGAAAGCCTGCGCGCCGGGCGATCCGAAGCCCGGCTAGACCGCGGTGAGGAAGGCTTCGAGCTCCGCGCGCGGCGTGTCCTTCACGATCGCCGCGCGGCCGAGCGCGTCGAGAAGGATCAGCGTGATGCGCTCCCCCTCGTTCTTCTTGTCGCGCCCCATGTATTCGAGCCACACCTCGCGCGCGATGCGCGGCGGCGCCACCGGCAAATGGAAGCGCTCGAGCAGCCGCACGAGGCGCTCGGCATCGGCGGCCGCGAGCCGGCCGGCGCGCACCGAGAAGCGCGCGGCGAGCGCCATGCCGGCCGCGACCGCCTCGCCGTGCAGCCAGGTGCCGTAGCCGGCCGCCGATTCGATCGCGTGGCCGAAGGTGTGGCCGAAATTGAGCAACGCGCGCGCCCCCGATTCGCGCTCGTCCGCGGCGACGATCGCCGCCTTGATCTCGCAGGAACGCAGGATCGCGCTTGCCAGCGCTTCGGGGTCGCGACCCTCGAGGCGCCCGGCGTTCGCCTCGATCCAGGCGAGGAATTCGACGTCGTGGATTGCGCCGTACTTCACCACCTCGGCGAGCCCCGCGGCGAATTCGCGCGCCGGCAGCGTGGCGAGCGTGGCGGTGTCGATCACGACGGCGCTCGGCTGGTAAAACGCCCCGACCATGTTCTTGCCGAGCGGGTGGTTGATCGCGGTCTTGCCGCCCACCGAGGAGTCGACCTGCGCGAGCAGCGTTGTCGGCACCTGCAGGTGGGCGATGCCGCGCTGGTAAGTGGCCGCGGCGAATCCCGCCATGTCGCCGACGACGCCGCCGCCGAGCGCCACGAGGATCGTGCCGCGGTCGGCGCGCGCCTCGAGCAACGCGGCGAAGATCCGGTCGAGGGTCTGCCAGTCCTTGTGGGCCTCGCCGTCGGGAAGCTCGATGCGCAGCGTATTCGCGCCGGCGCGCCCGAGGGTCGCGGCGAGGCGCGACGCATAGAGCGGGGCGACGGTCGTATTGGTCACGATCGCCGCGCGCCGCCCGTTCACGTGCGGCGCGAAGAGCTCGGCGCGATCGAGGAGCCCGGGACCGATGTCGATCGGATAGCTGCGCTCGCCCAGCTCCACGGTGAGGCGTTGCGTGCTCACGGGGCGCTCGACGTGGATTGGTGCTCGCGCAGCGCCGACATCACGCGGTTCACGAGCGTCGAGGCGCTCTGCGCACCGGTATCCACCACGAGATGGGCGGCGTCGCGATAAAGCGGGTCGCGCTTTTCGAGCAGCTCCGCCAGCGTGCCGCGCGGATCGGCGGTCGCGAGCAGCGGCCGCGTCGCGTCGTGGCGCGTGCGCTCCCACAGGTTGTCGATGCGCGCGCGCAGGTAGACCACGGTGCCCGAGCGGCGCATGAGCTTGCGGTTGTCCTCGAGCAGCACCGCGCCCCCGCCGGTGGCGATCACCAGGTTGTCGCGTTCGGCCACCTCCTCGAGGATTCCGGACTCGCGCCGCCGGAAACCTTCCTCGCCCTCGAACTCGAAGATGGTGACGATCGGCACGCCGGTGCGCTCGACCAGCACGCGGTCGGTGTCGATGAAGTCGCGCCCGGTGCGGCGCGCGAGGGCCTTGCCGAGCGTGGTCTTGCCCGCACCCATCATGCCCACGAGGAAAATGTTGGAGCCCGCCATCGTCCGCTCTTCATGCGCGAGGCTTTCGAGAATAGCCGAAAAAAAAGCCCCGGAGGTCCGGGGCCCGGGGATGCAGCGGGACTCGTCAGCGGACCGTCAACGTGTCCTTCACGATCTTCGGCGTGACGAAGATCAGCAGCTCGGTCTTGTCGTCCTGCTTGACGGTGCGCTTGAAGAGCACGCCGAGGAAGGGGACGTCGCCCAGGAACGGGACCTTGTCGACCGTCGTGCGCGTCGTCTGCTCGAAGATGCCGCCGAGGACGATCGTGTCGCCGTTGTCGACCAGCACCTGGGTCGAGACCTTCTTGGTGTCGATCGACGGGATGTTCTGGAAGATCTGGCCGACCGAGTCCTTCTTCACCTCGAGGTCCATGATGATCCGGTCATCCGGCGTGATCCGCGGGGTCACCGCGAGCTCGAGCACCGCCGGCTTGAACGCGATCGTCGTGGCGCCGCTCGCCGCCGCCGTCTGGTAGGGAATCTCCGTGCCCTGCGAGATCACGGCGCGGCGCTTGTCGGCGGTGATCACGCGCGGGCTGGAGACGACCTTGCCGCGGTTGTCGGCCTCGAGGGCCGAAAGCTCGATGTTGACCAGGTTGCCGCTGCCGAGATTGAGGATCGACAGCGCGATCTGTCCGGCGGCGCCGACCACCGGCAGGTTCACGTTGAGTTGCTCGGGCTGCGCGCCGATCGGGATCGTGCCGGTGATGCCGGTGCCGCTGTAGAAGCCCGCCGAGCTCGGGCCGCCGCCCGGGTAGGTGAGCGAGGACGAGCCGCGCGAGACCGGGTTGTTGCCGAGCGGGTTGGTGGTATCGAACACGCTGCCCGATACGCCCACGTTGTAGTTGCTGGTGTTGAACGCCGACTGCGTGCCGAAGCGCGCGCCGAGCTGGCGGCCCCACTTGTCGTCGGCGATCACGATGCGCGCCTCGATCAGCACCTGGCGAACCGGGATGTCGAGCTGCAGGATCAGGCGGCGCGCCTCTTCCAGGCGGCCTCCGGTGTCCTGCACGAAGAGCGTGTTGGTGCGTTCGTCGACCGTGGCGCTGCCGCGCTTGGAAAGGATCTTCTGGTCCTTGTCGGAGAGCAGCTTCTTCAGGTCCTCGGCCTTGGCGTACGAGAGCGCGAACGACTCGGTGCGCACAGGCTCGAGGTCGGAGACCGCGGCCTGGGCTTCGAGTGCCAGCTTCTCTTTCGCGGCAAGCTCATCGGTCGGTGCGATCAGCACCACGTTGCCGTTCTTGCGCTTCGACAGTCCCTTGGCCTGCAGGATGATGTCGAGAGCCTGGTCCCACGGCACGTCCTTCAGGCGCAGGGTGAGGTTGCCGCCGACGGTGTCGCTGGTGATGATGTTGAGGCCGGTGAAGTCCGCGATAACCTGCAGCACCGCGCGCACCTCGACGTTCTGGAAGTTGAGCGAGAGCTTCTCGCCGGCATATCCCGGGGTCGAGCTCTGCACCAGCCGGTTCGGGTCTTCCTTGACCGGCTTCACCTCGATGATGAACTGCGTGTCGGTCTGGTACGCCGAGTATTCCCACTGGCCGCGCGGCTCGATCACCATGCGCGCGTTGCCGGCCTGCTCGAACGTGTCGACGAAGCGCACCGGGGTGCCGAAATCGCCCACGTCGAGGCGCCGCACGAGGTTGCGAGGCACGTTGGTGTTGATGAAGTCCACCAGCAGCTGGCGGCCCTGCATGCGGATGTCGATGCCGATGTTGGGCGAGGACAGGTCGACCACGACGCGTCCCTCGCCGGTGTTGCCGCGGCGGAAGTCGACGTCGCGCACGTTGTAGCGCACGTTGCTGCCGACGGGGGCCTCGGCGAAGACCGTGGGAGCGCCGGTGGGCGTGGTCGCGGCCGCGGCGCCGGTGATCGGAGCCTGCGAGCCGTCGATCGTCACGATCAGCTGGCGGCCGTCGAGAGCCTGCGTATACGTGAGGTTGCGCGTGAGGTTCATCACCAGGCGCGTGCGGTTGGCGGTCTGCACCACGGATACGCTGCGCAGGTCGCCCTCGCCCGCCTCGATCTGGCTGCGATTCAGGGCGTTGACGGTGTCGGGAAGGTCGATCGCGATGCGCGGCGGGTTGGTGACCGCGAAGCCCTGGGGTGCCGCCGCGAGCGGCTCCTTCAGGCCGATCTTCACGATGATCTTGCCGCCCTGCACCGAGGAGAAATCGATCGACTCGACCGCGTTCTTCGCGCCTGCCTGGGCCCAGGCCAGAGGAGCGGCCAGTGCCAGAACGAACGCGGCGAATGCGGCCCCGAGCCTGCCGGGGGATGGGATACGGAGCGTCGTTGTCACTTTTTGTCCCCTTTGCCGGCCTCTTCGAGGAGCGGCAGAACACTCTGCCGCTCGGCCCAATCGCCGGCGCTGTCTTGAACGATTTCCTTCAACTTGATCTCGCCCTCGTTCACATCCGTGATGAGGCCGAAGTTCTGTCCCATGTAGTTGCCCTTCTTGACCCGGTAGAGGGTCTTGTCGGCGCGCACCAGGGCGTAGGTATCCTTGCCTTGCGAAAGCGTGCCCACCATCTTGAGTTGCTCGAGCGGGAAGGACTCGAGCGGCTCCTTGCGCCGGTTCAGGTCGGGTGCGAGACCGCCGCCGGCGCCTTCCTTGGGTGCCGTGAGCTTGCGCGGCTTGAACGGGTCGGGCAGGTCGAAGCCTTCATAGGCGAACGGCTCGAACGGCTTCACCGCCGGCAGCGGGTCGATCTTGCGCGGCAGGCCCTTGTCGGAGTCGCGGACGAACTGCTTGAGATCGTCGATCTCGGAGCTGCAGCCGCCCAGCACGATGAGTGCGACGGGTACCAGAAGACGCTTCATCACTTGCCTCCGGCCTTTTTATCCTTAGCGTCCTTAGCCGCCTTGCGCTGCTTGGAAACCTCTTCCTCGTCGAGATACCGGTAGGTCTTCGCGACGGCTTCCATGGAAAGGACGTTGCCCTGGGGCGGGTCGAGCTTGAGGTCGGTGAGCAGCACGATGCGCGGCATCTTCGCCACGTCGCTCGCGAAGGCACCCAGGTCGTGGTAGCCGCCCGTGACCTT
>JANPHA010000454.1:0-4931 GCA_031424255.1 Burkholderiales bacterium
CTCTCGTCGTGAACAACCTGCGCGGCATCCTGAAGACCACCGCCGTCAAGGCGCCGGGTTTCGGCGATCGTCGCAAGGCGATGCTCGAAGACATCGCGATCCTCACCGGCGGCACCGTGATCGCCGAAGAGCTCGGCCTCAAGCTCGAGAACGCCGCGCTCAAGGACCTCGGCCGCGCCAAGCGCATCGAGGTGGGTAAGGAAAACACCACCATCATCGACGGCGCCGGCAAGGAAGATGGCATCAAGGCGCGCGTGGAATCGATCCGCAAGCAGATCGACGAAGCGACCAGCGACTACGACAAGGAAAAGCTGCAGGAACGCGTGGCGAAGCTGGCCGGCGGCGTTGCGGTGATCAAGGTCGGCGCTGCGACCGAAGTCGAGATGAAAGAGAAGAAAGCCCGCGTCGAAGACGCGCTGCACGCGACCCGCGCTGCCGTGGAAGAAGGCATCGTCCCGGGTGGCGGCGTGGCCCTGCTGCGCACCAAGGCCGCGATCGAGAAGGTCAAGACCGACAACGCGGAGCAGGACGCCGGCGTGAAGATCGTGCTGCGCGCGATCGAGCAGCCGATGCGCGAAATCGCCCGCAACGCGGGTGACGAGCCGAGCGTGGTCATCAACAAGGTGCTCGAAGGCAAGGGCAACTTCGGCTACAACGCGCAAACCGGCGAGTACGGCGACATGGTGGCGATGGGGGTTCTCGATCCCACCAAGGTCACGCGCTACGCGCTGCAGAACGCGGCCTCCGTCGCCGGCCTGATGCTCACGACCGACGCGATGGTTGCCGAGCTGCCCAAGGAAGACAAGCCCCCGATGCCGGGTGGCGGGATGGGCGGCATGGGTGACATGGACATGTAAGCTTCTCCCTCTCCCTTGGGAGAGGGCCGGGGAGAGGGTCGCATTCTCTTCCCAACGAAACGCCCCGCTTCGGCGGGGCTTTTTTTTTGCTCCGCGATCGCCCGGCCAGGAAATTGCGCGCTGCGATGGCTCGCTCCGACACTCCAATGCGGCGCTTTCCGACTTCGGCTGCCGCAGCGCCGACATACCCTCGGATACCCACGGACACCCATTTGGAGGAAACGACGTGAAGAAATCGACGAAGGCGGTGCCGAGCAAACCCGTAAAGGCGCCCGACGCCATCGCGCTGCTGAAGGCGGACCACAAGAAGGTGTCGGACATGTTCGGGCAGTACGACAAGCTGGTCGACGGGAATGCGAGCGCGAAGAAGCTCAAGCTCGCGCGCGCCATCACGAAGGAGCTCAAGGTTCACACCACCATCGAGGAAGAGATTTTCTATCCCGCGGTGCGCGCAGTGCTTCCCAAGGAGGTCGACCTTCTCGACGAGGCGCAGGTGGAGCACGACGGCGCGAAGCACCTGATCGCGCAGATCGACGCGATGCAGCCTGGCGACGACATGTTCGACGCGAAGGTGACGGTGCTCTCGGAGTACATCAAGCACCACGTGAAGGAAGAGCACGAGGAGATGTTCCCGAAAGTGCGCAAGACGAAGCTCGACCTGAACGAGCTCGGCATGCGCCTCGCGTTCCGCAAGGGGGAGCTCGCGAAGCAGATTGACTGAGCTTTTCCTCACAAGAAAAAACCCCGCTCGCGCGGGGTTTTTTGTTTGCTGCGAGTGAAGCGAACGTCAGTTGCGCGTCGCGTCCTGCACGCGGCGATCGACGCGGTCCCACGCGGCGCGGCTCGCCGGGCGCACCTCGTCCCAGCTGCTCATGTCGCCGCCATAGTAGCGCGCGTAATCGGACTGCAGGTCGCTTTCCACCTCGTCGAACTTGCGCCCGTCGTACTTCACGCGACCCTCGTAGCCGGCGCGATAGGCCGGGCCGTAGAAGTCGTAATCGCGATCCTTCGAGTAGTACGGCTCGTTGCGATGGTTCTCGCGCCAGTACGTGTCCTCGACGGTCGGATCGACCATCTCGCCCACGCCCTTGCCTGCGAGTCCGCCGGCGATCGCGCCGACGGCCGCACCGACCAACGTGCCGGCGGGGCCGGCGATCGCCGTTCCCACTGCGGCTCCTGCGGCTCCGCCGGCGGCCGCGCCGACCCCGGTACCGATCGGGTGCGCTCCGGGTGCTCCGGTGATGGGGTCGCGGTTGGCATCAGGTTGCTTGTCTCTCATGTCGTCTCCTCGGGAAAAACGTTTGTTCGGACCCGAGACCGCGTGCAACCAACGTGCCAGCCCCCGCAAATGCGAAGAGCCCCGATATCGCGGCTCTTCGGGGTTCTTCGCACAGGGCGCGCGTAAAGCATTCCGCATCGCGGCGAAGCGCCGTGCGGATTCAGTAAATCTTTACTCGAACTTCTCGCCCGAATCCTTCACGACCTTCGCCCAGCGCGCCTTCTCCGCGCGAATGAACGCACCGAACTGCTCGGAGGATTGCGGGCGCACTTCCGCGCCGGAGGTGATGAGCTTTTCCTTCATGTCGGGCGAGGCGAGGATCGCCATCACGGTGTCGTGCAGCTTCTTCACGATCTCCGGCGGCGTACCCGCGGGCGCCACGATGCCCTGCCACGACCCGGTCTCGAATCCCGCGAGGCCGCTCTCGGCGACCGTGGGAATGTCGGGCGCGGCCGAGAAGCGCTTGGCACTCGAGATCGCGATCACCTTGAGCTTGCCGTCCTTCACCATCGGGTAGGTCGCGAGCATGCCGTTGAACATCACCTGCGCATGCCCGGCCATCACGTCGGTGATCGCCTGCGAGCCGCCCTTGTAGGGAACGTAGGTCCATTTGATGCCGTTGCGGATCGCGAAGTCCACGCCGGCGAGGTGGTTGGCGCCGCCCACGCCCGACACTGCGAAGCTCAGGCTGTCGGGCTTGGCCTTCAGCAACGCGACGAGCTCGCGCACGTTGCTCACCGGGACCGCCGGATTCACCACCAGCAGGTGCGGCGAATAGGCCACCATCACCACCGGCGCGAAATCCTTCTCCGGGTCGAACGGCAGCGAGGCCGAAACGCTCGGGCTGATCGCGAGCGAGCCGATGTCGGCGAGCAGCAGCGTGTAGCCGTCGGGCGGCGACTTGGCGACGAAGTCGGCGCCGATGTTGCCGGTGGCCCCGGGCTTGTTCTCGATCACGGTCGGCTGTCCGAGGGTCTCGGTGAGCTTCTGCCCCACGGCACGCGCGAGGATGTCGGAGGTTCCACCCGGGGGATACGGCACGATGATCTTGATCGGCTTGGACGGCCAGGCCTGCGCGAACGCGGCGCCCGACAATGCGAGTGCCGCGGCCGCGAGCAGGCCGCCGAGAGCGGACATTCGAAAGCGCGAAGTCATCGGGTTTTCTCCAGGGAGCGGGACTTGGCGCTCGCGCGCTTCGCGGCGGGCGCGGGCGTGACCGATTGCGGCCCGAGCCTCGCGATCAATCCGCGCAGCTCCTCGACCTCGTTCGGTTTCAGGTCCGACAGCGGCGGGCGCACGGGTCCGGCCGAGTGGCCGACCACGGTTGCGCCGGCCTTCACGATGCTGACCCCGTACCCCGCGCCGCGATTGCGCAGCGCCACGTAGGGCAGGAAGAAATCGTGGATGATCCGGTTCGTGAACGCGGTGTCGCCTTTCGCGTGCGCGTTGTAGAAGTCGACCGCGGTGCGCGGGATGAAATTGAACACCGCCGACGAGTACACCGGCACGCCCATCGCCTTGTACGGGGCCGCGAACACTTCCGCGGTCGGAAGGCCGCCGAGATATGCGACGCGGTCGCCGAGCTTGTCGCGCACCGCCACCATCAGCTCGATGTCGCCGAGCCCGTCCTTGTAGCCGATCAGGTTCGGGCATTTGTCCATGAGGACCGCGAGCGATTCCGGCGTGAGACGGCAGGCGCCGCGGTTGTACACGATCACGCCCAGCTTCACGCTCTTGCACACGCGCTGCACGTGCGCGATCAGGCCCTCCTGCGTGGCCTCCGTGAGGTAGTGCGGCAGCAGCAGGATGCCCTGCGAGCCGAGCCGCTCGGCCTCCTGCGCGTATTTCACCGCGAGTGTCGTGCCGCCGCCCGCCCCCGCGATGATCGGCACGCCTCCGCGGCACGTGTCCACTGCCACCTTCACGATGTCCGAGAACTCGTCGGGCTCGATCGAGAAGAACTCACCCGTTCCGCCCGCGGCGAAAAGGGCCGAGGCGCCGTAGGGCATCAGCCACTCGAGGCGCTCGGCATAGGGCTTCGGCGCGAAACGCAGCTCGCGGTCGAAATCGGTGAGCGGGAACGACAGCAGGCCGCTTTCCAGCACTTGCTTCAGTTGTTGCGGAGACATGGCGGGGATCCTCGTGAACGTGGGGTGTGAGGCAACGGGTGTCGTCGCGCTACTCGGCGACGATGTTCTTTTCCTGGATGATCTTCGCGTAGCGGCGCCGGTCGTTGTCGATCAGGGCCTGGAATGCGGCGGGCGTGCCGCCCACAGGCACGGCACCCTGCTCGATGAATTTCTGGCGCAGCTCGGGTGCGGCGAGCAGCTCGCGCACGTCGGCCGCGATCTTGTCGATCACCGGCTGCGGCGTGCCGGCGGGAGCGAGCAATCCGATCCACGAGCTCGAATTGAATCCGGGCAGCGCGGTCTCGGCGAGGGTCGGGATATCGGGAAGGATCGGCGAGCGGCTCTGGCCGGTGACCGCGAGCGCGCGCAGCCGTCCCGACTTGATGTGGCCGCTGCTCTCGAGGATGGTCGCGAACGACACATTCACGTGGCCCGCGATGAGGTCGGAGATCGCCGGGCCGCCGCCCTTGTAGGGCACGTGCAGCATCTGCGTGCCGCTCGCGTTCTCGAAGAGGGCTCCGGCCAGGTGCATCGAGCCGCCGCTGCCCGAGCTGCTGTAGCTCAACTCGCCGGGCTTCGACTTGGCGAGCGCGATCAGCTCCCGGGGCGTGCTCGCCTTGACCGCCGGATTCACCAGCTGCACGAGCGGCATGTCGGCGACCAGCG
>JANPHA010000455.1:0-8769 GCA_031424255.1 Burkholderiales bacterium
CGTTGCCGCCGCATCGCGTAGCGAAGCTCTCCGGCATCGGCTGCTCGTCCAAGACGCCGACCTATTTCCTCGGCCAGTCGCACGGCTTCAACTCGGTGCACGGGCGCATGCCCTCGGTGCTCACCGGTGCCAACCTCGCCAACCGCGATCTCATCTACCTCGGCGTCTCCGGCGACGGCGACTCCGCCTCGATCGGCCTCGGGCAGTTCGCCCACGTGATGCGCCGTGGCGTGAACATGACCTACATCGTCGAGAACAACGGCGTCTACGGCCTCACGAAGGGCCAGTTCTCCGCCACCGCCGACCGCGGCTCGAAGGCCAAGCGCGGCGCGATCAATACCGACGAGGGCATCGACCTCGTGCTGATGGCGCTGCAGCTCGGCGCGACCTACGTGGCGCGCAGCTTCTCCGGCGACAAGGGCCAGCTCGTGCCGCTGATCAAGGGCGCGCTCACGCACGAGGGCGCCGCGTTCATCGACGTGATCTCGCCGTGCGTCGCATTCAACAACCACGAAGGCTCCACGCGCAGCTTCGACTATGTGCGCGAGCACAACGAGGCGGTGAACCAGCTCGATGTCATCACGATGCACAAGGAGATCACGACGCAGTACGAGCCGGGCGACGTGCAGGAAGTCCGCCAGCACGACGGCTCGGTGATCCGGCTGCGCAAGCTCGAGGAGCGCTTCGACGCCTCCGACCGCATCGCGGCGATGACCTACGTGCAATCGCGCTACGCGATCGGCGAGATCGTGACCGGCCTGCTCTACTACACGGCCAAGCCGCGCGACCTGCACGGCAGCTTGAACACCGTGCCGCTGCCGCTCAACCAGCTCGGCGAGCGCGAGCTCTGCCCGGGAAGCGCGGCGCTCGAGAAACTGAACGAAAGCCTGCGCTGAATGTTTGTTGATCTGCGCAGCGACACCGTCACCCAGCCCTCCGCCGCCATGCGGGAGGCCATGGCGCGCGCCGAAGTCGGCGACGACGTCTTCGGCGACGATCCGACCGTCAACCGGCTGCAGGAGCTCTGCGCGCAGCGCTTCGGCATGCAGGCCGGTCTCTTCTTTCCCTCGGGCACGCAATACAACCTCGCGGCGGTGATGGCGCATTGCCAGCGCGGCGAGGAGGTGATCGTCGGGCAGGAGGCGCACACCTATCGCTACGAGGCGGGCGGCATGGCGGTGCTGGGGTCGATCCAGCCGCAGCCGATCCAGAACCGGCCGGATGGCTCGCTCGATCCCGCGGACATCGAGGCGGCGATCAAGCCCGACGACTCGCACTTCGCCATCACGCGCCTGGTCGCGCTCGAGAACACCATCGGCGGCAAGGTGCTCTCGCGGCAATACCTGGCCGACGTGATCGCGCTCGCGCAGCGCCGCAAGCTCTCCACGCACCTCGACGGCGCGCGCATCTTCAACGCCGCGGTGAAGCTGGGCATGCCGGTGAAAGAGCTGTGCGCCGGCTTCGATACGGTTTCCGTTTGTCTCTCGAAAGGCCTCGGCACGCCCGCGGGCACGCTGCTCGTCGGGCGTCGCGACCTGATCGATCGCGCACGCCGCGCGCGCAAGATGCTCGGCGGCACGATGCGCCAGGTGGGGATCCTCGGCGCCGCCGGCCTCTATGCTCTCGAGCACAACGTCGATCGCCTCGCGCAGGACCACGCCAACGCGGAGCGTCTCGCGAAGGGCCTCGCCGCGCTCGGCCTCCCGGTGGATCCGGTGCAGACCAACATGGTGTTCGCTTCCGTGCCACAGGAATCGGTGGAAGGCCTGAAGAAGCATCTCGAGGCGAATGGCGTGAAGGCGTTGGTGGGTAGCAGGCTGCGGCTCGTGACGCACCTCGACGTCGACAAGGCGGGGATCGATCGCGCGGTCGACGTGTTCGCGAATTTCTTTCGCGACGTCTCCGTCCAGGCGGCCGACTAGCGCCGATTGACCCGAATCGCGGGGTTCTTGTCCTCAATGCAGGCCACGCGTCTCCCATGATCGGCCTCGTGTCGATCGTGGGAGAACGCGAATGTGCGATACCGGCTTCTCGGTCAAGCAACTCATCGAGCACCTGCGCGAACTGAAGCGCGAAGCGGCGAGCGAGGCCGACATGCTCGATGTGGTGCCGCGGCTCGCGAAACGCATCGTGGCGAACCGCCGCAATTGGCTTCGCCCCCGGATGTGCGTCCCCAACGAACGCCCCGAAGACAGCGCGGGCATCCATTTGCTGCACGAAGAGCCCGATCATTCGCTCGCGGTCTTCGTGGTCACGTGGCTGCCGGGCGACGAGACGCCGCCGCACAACCACGGCACGTGGGCGGTGATCGCCGGCCTCGAGGGGCGCGAGACCAACCATTGGTGGAAACGCTGCGACGACGGGGCGGTCCCCGGC
Source organism: Burkholderiales bacterium (assembly GCA_031424255.1). Taxonomy (GTDB): domain Bacteria; phylum Pseudomonadota; class Gammaproteobacteria; order Burkholderiales; family Usitatibacteraceae; genus Usitatibacter. The sequence goes on from JANPHA010000455.1 coordinate 2,377, forward strand.
TACGCCGAGGTGCGCAGGACCGGTCACCAGGCGATCGATGCGTCGAGCGTCATCGCGATGCCCGGCGATGCGATCCACAGCCTGCACAACGATTCGGACGCCGTGTCGGTCACGCTGCACCTCTACGGCGTCAACGTCGATTTCACCCCGCGCTGCAAGTTCGATCCCGCCCAGCGCACGATGGCGCCCTATCGCATGGGCGGCACCACGATCGCACCATCACGACAGGAGGCACGCACATGATCCAATCGCCCGGCATCGGAGACATCGCACCGGATTTCACCGCCCAGACGACGATGGGGCCGATCCATTTCCACGAATGGATGGGCGACGCGTGGGCGGTGCTCTTCTCGCACCCGAAGGACTTCACGCCCATCTGCACGACCGAGCTCGGCTACCTCGCCGGGCTCAAGCCCGAGTTCGACAAGCGCGATTGCCGCATTCTCGGCCTGAGCGTCGATTCCGTGGCCGACCACCAGGCCTGGGCGCGCGACATCGAGGAGACCCAGGGCCACGAGCTCAATTTCCCGCTGATCGGCGACGAAGACCTGCGGGTGGCGAAGCTCTACGGGATGCTGCACCCGAACGCGGGCGAGACTTCGAAGGGTCGCAGCGCCGCGGACAACGCCACGGTGCGCACCGTGTTCGTGATCGGCCCCGACAAGAAGGTGAAGGCGCTGCTCGCGTATCCGATGAGCACCGGCCGCAACTTCGACGAGATCCTGCGGCTTGTCGATTCGGCGCAGCTCACCGCGAAGCACAAGGTCGCGACTCCGGCCAACTGGAAGCGCGGCGAGGACGTGGTCATCGTGCCGGCGGTGTCGGACGAGGAAGCGCGGCGCCGCTGGCCGGCGGGATGGCGCTCGCCCAAGCCGTACCTGCGTATCGTGGCGCAACCGGAATGACGCGCGCGCCGCGCGGGCCCGTGCCGAGGACGCGGTGGAACGCGCGGCGCATCTGCTCGCCGCTCGCGAAGCCGCAGCGCCCGGCGACGACGCCGATGCGCATGCCGGATTGATCGAGCAGGCGTTGCGCGAGCCGCACGCGCGCGCGCTCGACGAATTTCGCGGGACTGCAGCCGGTCTCGCGGCGGAAGAGCCGCGACAGCGTCCGCGGGCTCACCGCCGCATCGTCGGCCAGGCGCTCCAGCGCGCACGGCCGGGCGGGGTCCTCGAGGATCGTGCCGATCACGCGGCGGATGCGCGCGAGTGTCGAGCGGTCCGCCGCGAGGTGCGCCTCGATGAGTGCCGGGTTGTCCCACGATGCGTCGTCCATGGCACGACTGTCGCCGTGCGCCGGCGCGGGCTCAACGGGGCGCCGGTCCCGGAAGCGGCCAGCACGGCCTTGCGCGGGCCTACGCGTGTGGGACCAGGACCCTATGGGCGAGCACGATCGCCTGCGCGCGCGTCTCGACGCCGAGCTTCGCGAAGATCCGCGTGATGTGGTTGCGCACGGTCTTCTCGCTGATCGCGAGCCGCGCCGCGATCTGCGCGTTGTCCAGGCCCTGCGCGATCAGCTTGGCCAGGTCGAGCTCGCGCGGGCTCAGCCGCGCGAACGCGGAGTCCTGCGGCGCGTCCTGGCGCAGGAAGGCGCGCACCTCGTCGAGCCAGCGGCGCCACGCGCCCTCGTGCTCGAGCAGCACGTGGTTGCGGCTGGCGAGTGCCACGAAGTGCGCGCCCGGGATGGCGCTCGCGGCGAGGCGGCCCTCGGCGAACGGCGGGTTGGTGTCGTACTCCGAGTTGAGGACGATCGTCGGACACGAAATTCGCGCGGCGAGATCGCGCACGTCGCTGTTCAGCCGGACTTTCAACCGGCGCGCCGCGTCCGCGCCCAGCGACGAGTCGCGCAGCGCGGCGTTGAACCACGCCTGCTGCGCCGCGGTGCTGTCGGGAATGAAGGAGGACGTGATCGCGTGGCGCACGATCGGATCGGACATGTCCCAGCCGCTTTCCACTTGCATGACCAGCGCATCCACCGTTGCGCGCTCCTGCGGCGTCACGCCGCGCCGCAGCCAGCCGCGCAGATACGCCGCATGCAGCACGAGCTGGCTCACCTTCGCGGGATGGCGGCATGCGAGCTCGATGGCGAAGGGGGTGCCCCCCAGCCAGGCGAGCACGGCGAAGCGCTCCAGCCCGACAGCCGTGGTGACGGCGCCGACATCGCCGGCCACCGCCTCGATCGAGTGGTCCTCGACGCCGCGGTCCGAGAGGCCGAAGCCGCGCGTATCGAGGCGCACGAGGCTATGGTCGCGTGCGAGTGCCGCGATCCAGTGTCCAAGCACCGGGCTTTCCGCGTCGAGCTCGAGATGGCTGTGGCCGCCGGAGAGCATCACCAGCGGCGGGCCGCGCCCGATCACCGAGTAGGCGATGCGCACGCCGTCGGGCGAGTTGCAGAAGCGGATGCGTTGCCGAGTCGTGCCCACGCGCCCGATTCTAACGCCGTGCGGCCTCCGGCGGCGCGTAGTGCGCCGGCACCTCCCCGCTCAACGACTCGAGGAACGCGACGATCGAGCGCGTGGTCGCGTCGTCGAGGCTGCGGCCGAGCTGCACCGCACCCATCACGCGCACCGCGCGGTCGAGCGTCTCCACCGAGCCGTCGTGGAAGTAGGGCGCGGTCTTCGCGACATTGCGAAGCATCGGCACGCGGAAGACGTAGCGGTCCTCTTCCTTGCTGGTGATCGCGAAGCGCCCCGCATCGGGCTTCTTCGAGCCGGTCTCGGTCCAGTAATCCTTCAGCAGGCCGAACTTGCGCATCATCGTGCCGCCGAGCAGCGGCCCGTTGTGGCACGCGGTGCATCCCGCGGCCATGAACGTGCGCAGACCTTCTTTCTGCGTGTCGTTCAACGCGCCCTCGTCACCGGCGAGATAGCGATCGAAAGGCGCGGGAGTCGTGAGGCTCGCCTGGTAGGCCGCCAGCGCGCGCCCGTAGTTGCGCGCGCTCATCGGCTCGGCATCGCCCGGATACGCGGCGCGGAATGCGGCCTCGTATCCAAGCTCCCGCAGCTTGTCGAGCGCGGCCTGCTTCGATGCGAATCCCATCGACCCGGTCATCGAGCCCTCGGCCTGGTCGGCGCCGTCCTTGCGGTCTCCCAGCCAGCGCAGGCTCGGCTGCGTCATCGAGTTGAAGATCGTGGGGGAGTGGCGCGAGGTCGGCGCGCCGCGTGCGTCGATCGAGGCGGGCCGGCGGTCCGCACCCCAGTCGCTCGCCGGATGGCAGCTCGCGCACGCGGTCCTGCCGTCGAGGGAGATGCGCGTGTCCCAGAAAAGCGCACGACCGAGTCGGTTGTCCGGGCTTGAGAGCGCGGCCGGGGAGGGCGCTTCGATCGGTGCGAAGATCCCGAGAGCGTCCTGCCGCAACGTGTCCGCGGCAGCCGCGGTGCCTGCCGCGCACAAGGCGGCCCATGCCAGTGGCCCAAAGGCTCCCATCGCGCTCCCCTGCACCGATGTTGTTGGTCTCGCCTGCCTCCAGCCGAGCTTACAACAAACCGCGCAACCCTCTCAGCGCAGGAACGCCTGGTCCTTGGTGATGATCGACAGGTCGGTGATGTCGAGCCCGGTATGGTCGCCCGGCGAGTAGCTCACGCTGATGTCGCCCATGTCGAATTTCTGCATCGACTCGAGGGCCTTCAGCACCGAGGCGCGGCTGGGCGACGGCCCCGCGTCCTTCAGCGCCTTCACGACGACCTTCGCGGCGGCGTAGCCTTCCATCATTCCGGGCGTGAGCGTCACCTTGTTCTTGAACGCGGTCTGCTGTGCCTCGCGCACGAACGCGTTGGTGAGGCTCTTCTCGTCGGGAAAGACCTGGCTCACGATGATGCCGCGCGCATGCGGGCCCATCAGCTTGATGAACGCGGTCGAGGCGTTGTTGGAAAGCGTCGCGATCTTGGCGCTGGAGCCGGCGGCGCGCAGCGCGAAGACCGCGTTCTTCACCGCGAGCCCCGCGCCCACGACGACCACGATCTGCGGGTCCGCCTTGAGCAGCGTGGGCAACACCGGTTTCATGAAATCGGTGGTGTCCTTGGAAGCCGCCTCGCGGTCGAACGCCACGATCACGGCGGGCTGCAGGTTGCTCTCGATGAATCCGCTCTTCAGCCCGATCAGCACGTCCTTGCCGAACCCGTCGTCGACGTGCAGCACGGCGATCTTGTGCATGCCGGAGGTCTTGAGCAGCGCGACCAGCTTCTCCGCTTCGAGCTGGTAGGCGGTGCGCACGTTGAAGACGTAGTGGTTGACCGGCTTGTGGAAGATCATGGCGCCGGTCGACGGGGCGACGAGCGCGATCTTGTGCTGCGCGAGCAGCGGCAGGATGGCCTCGTTGTGCGGCGTCCCGCGCACCAGCATCAGCGCGAGCACGTTGTCCACCTCGATCAGGTGCTTCACCGCGTCGACGGTTTTCGGCACCTCGAAGTTGTCGTCGCGCGCGACGATCTGAACCCTTTGCCCGGCGATTCCCCCGGCGAGATTCACCTGGTTCACGTAGATGTTGGCGCCCTTGACGATCTCCAGCATCGAGCCGGCGTTCTTGCCCTCGAGCGGGCCGGAGATGCCGAGCTTGAGCTCCGCACGGGCCGCGAGCGAGGCAGCCGCGAGCGCGACGGCAGCGAGCGCCGCGGCGGCGAAGGGGATCGATCTTTGCATTTGGAGCCCTCTTTTTTCCGGGAAATGCCGGGGCGGATCGCCACGGCGCGCGAGCGGGTTGCGCTTTCCGACGTAGTTAACAGATGTTGTCGGATTAACGCCCCGGGGTCAAATCCGGGGCATTCCGGGAAGGCGGAGGATTAACGCACGTTGCGGGCGCTAGAGGATCTCGGAGGCATGGTCGGCGAGGCGCGAGCGCTCGCCGCGCATCAGCGTCACGTGCCCGCTGTGCGCCCAGCCCTTGAAGCGGTCCACCACGTAGGTCATGCCGGAGGAGCCCTCGGTGAGATAGGGGGTGTCGATCTGCGCGATATTGCCGAGGCAGACCACCTTCGTTCCCTGGCCCGAGCGCGTGATAAGCGACTTCATCTGCTTGGGCGTGAGGTTCTGCGCCTCGTCGATGATGAGGAACTTGTTGATGAAGGTGCGCCCGCGCATGAAATTGAGGCTCTTCACCTTGATGCGGCTGCGGATGAGGTCGGCCGTCGCGGCGCGTCCCCAGTCGCCCGCCTCGTCGTCGGTCTTCATCAGCACGTCGAGGTTGTCCTCGAGCGCGCCCATCCACGGCGTCATCTTCTCCTCCTCGGTGCCGGGCAGGAAGCCGATGTCCTCGCCGATCGGGACGGTGACGCGCGTGACGATGATCTCGGTGTAGCGCTTCTCGTCCAGCACCTGCGTGAGGCCCGCCGCAAGCGCGAGCAGCGTCTTGCCGGTGCCGGCCTGGCCGAGCAGCGTGACGAAATCCACCGCCGGGTTCATGAGCAGGTTGAGGGCGAAGTTCTGTTCGCGGTTGCGCGAGGTGATGCCCCAGACCGAGTTCTTCACGTGCGAGTAGTCGCGCAGCGTCTCGAGCACCGCCATGCGTCCGCTTTTCTCGCTGATCATCGCGTACAGCGGCTTGTCCCCGGACTCGTCGTAGACGAACTGGTTGACGTGGGCCTGCGGGATCAGCGGGCCGTGCACGCGGTAGTAGGTGCGGCCTTCCTTCTTCCACGACTCCATGTTGCGGCCGTGCGTGTCCCAGAAGTCCGCCGGCAGCTTCAATACGCCGGTATAGAGGAGGTCGCTGTCCTCGAGCACCTTGTCGTTCGAGTAGTCCTCCGCAGCGAGGGCCAGTGCCCGCGCCTTGATGCGCATGTTGATGTCCTTGGTGACAAGGATCACGTCGCGCAGCGGGCTGGTGCGGTGCAGGTGGCTGACGACCGCCAGGATCTGGTTGTCGACCTTGCCCATCGGCAGCGCGGCAGGCAGGTCGCTGGAGATGGCCTCCGTCTGCAGGAAAAGGCGTCCGGTCGGCGCTTCGCCGGCCTTGGCCGTCAGGGGGATGCCCTTGGTGATGTCGCCGGCCACGCCGCCTGCGGCGGTGGAGACGATCTCGTCGAGGAAGCGGCTCGCCTGGCGCGCGTTGCGCGAAACGTCCGAGAGCCCCTTCTTGTGGCCGTCGAGCTCCTCGAGCGTCCCGATCGGCAGGTAGACGTCGTGTTCCTCGAAGCGGAAGAGGCTCGTCGGATCGTGCATCAGCACGTTCGTGTCGAGCACGAACAGCTTCGTGACGCGTTTCTTCTGGGGGGAGCGGGGTTTTTTCTTGCCAGACGTCACGGTGGAGGTAGTGGCTTCGGTTAACTCGTTGCGGACTTCGTCGCTATCGGCGGGACTGCGGTCTGCATTGACCTGTCGGTCATAGGGTTTTAACAAAGCTGAGTACCTCCTCTACGTGGCCAGGGACCTTCACACCGCGCCATTCGCGCGCGAGCAC
>JANPHA010000456.1:0-1740 GCA_031424255.1 Burkholderiales bacterium
GATCGGCTCCTGCTCGCCCTTGAAGCGCTCGGCGGCGCGCGCATCGATGAGGGTGATATCGGGCGACTCGCTGAAGCGCTCGACGAAGTGGACATCCACGGTGGCGCCGAGCTCCGGTCGCGCGACGAACTGGCCATGGCGCTTGGGAGGCACCTCCGTCGAGAGCGCGCGGCCCTCGCCCGCCCATTTGGGAAACCCGCCGTCGAGCAACGCCACCTTGTCGTGCCCGAGCCAGCGCAGCATCCACCACAGGCGCACGGCGTAGTTGCCGGAGAGGTCGTCGTACACCACGACCTGCGATTCTGGCGTCACGCCGAGCGCGTTGATCTTCGCCGCGAATTCGTCGAGCGGGGGCAGCGGATGGCGGCCGTTCTTGCCGGTCTTCTTCCCGGCGAGGTCGTCATCCAGGTGCAGGAAGTACGCGCCCGGAATGTGTCCCGCGGCGTAGGCCTTGCGCCCCTTGGGCGGATCCATGAGGTCGTGGCGCGTGTCGACTATGATCCACTTCGGATCGTCCAGGTGCTTCGCAAGCTCTTCGGTGTCGACCAGAATTCCCGTCGTCATTCCCGCTGCCGCCTTGTCATTCCCGCTGCCACCTTGTCATTCCCGCGAAGGCGGGAATCCAGACGCCGGATTATCCCATCGGGAAGGTAGTCGCGAATCAATGCGGGTGGCAGAATCTTCGGCAAGGGAGCATTCCGATGACAAGGATATTTGGTTCAGGCGCCGTCGATGGGCGGATGGTAGTCGACTTTAGCTCCCTCTACTTGACGCGGGGCAGTGTCAAACGAGGGGCCTTCGTGGCGACGTTCGACAGGCCCCGAGATGAGTTGGTCGAGATCTGCCGGGGCGAGCGCTCTGATTCACGGGTCCACGCACGGTGGGATATTGGCGGGGCGGTTCCCCACGACGTCGTGCACGTTTCTGAAGGCGTGTCATTGCTGCTCAGCAGCAGTGTTGTCAGTGCGATGCGATCCGCAAACCTGACGGGATTCGATGCGGTGCCCTGCGAGCTCACAGACAAGCATGACGAGATCCATGAATTCTGGTTCCTCGTAGTGCTCGGTCGTTGCGGTCCTATCGACGATTCGCGAAGCGTGCTCGTGGAAAAGGACTACCCGGGGGGGCGAGTCCCCGCGATGCAGGGCGTGTATTTTCCTGAGACCTCGTGGGACGGTTCAAATGTCTTCTGCCCTGAGCCGTCGAGAGGAACGGTGTTCATGGACAGGAAGGCGAGAGAGGCGATGGAATCGGTCAAGCAATTGAAGGGAGCCACCTTTACGCCGCTTACTGAATTCTGCGTAAATCCCCCGCTGCACTAGTCAGCTCTCGAACCCCCCCTCTTCGACCTCGTCCTTCTTCTCCACCCGCATCGCGATGACGCCGCTCGCGATGATGACCGCCATTCCGGCCCATTCGAGCGGTTCGAGCTTGTCGTCCCAGAGGAAGTACGTGAACGCGGTTGCGAAGACGATGGTCGAGTACGACAGCGAGCCCACCACCAGCGTGTTGCCGGTGCGGTAGGCGCGCGTCATGGTGAGCTGGGCGAGGGTGCCGCACGTGCCGATCCCCGCGAGGATCCACCAGTTGGCCGCGGTGATGGGGTGGAACGTGGAAGTGGCGGCCTGCCAGCCGGCACACACGAGGGTGGCCACGACGCCGAACCAGAACAGCACGCGCCAGTCGGGCTCGCCGAGGCGCCCGAGAGTGCGCACGGAGAGATAGGCCCACGAGGCGAGC
>JANPHA010000457.1:0-1755 GCA_031424255.1 Burkholderiales bacterium
GCCGCGTCCTCCGCCGGTGTAGTCGCGCTGTTTCAGCATTGGCTTAAAGAACTAAGGCGTTTATCCGCCGATGAACACGGATAAAGCAGATAAGAATCCTGGTGTCGTGCCCATTATCTGCACCACGCGAAACGCAGGCACGAACACTCACAGGTTTTATCCTTTTTATCGGTGTTCCTCGGCGGATAAACGCCTTTGTAGTTTTCACTCGGGCTTGATGTCGGCGGCCTTGGCGACTTTCTTCCAGCCCTCGATCTCGTCGCGGATGGTCTTGGCGAACTGGGCGGGGGTCATCGTCGCGGGTTCGGCCCCCTCGCGCAGGAAGACTTCCCGCATCTCGGGCGTGGCGAGGATGCGGTTCATGTCGGCGTTGATCTGCGCGACGATCTCCGACGGCACCTTCGGGGGCGCGAGCACGCCCCACCAGAGCTCGAAGCTGTAGCTCGGCACTCCCATCGAAGCGATCGGCGCCAGGTCCGGCACCACGCCCGAAGGCCCCTTGCTGGTCACGCCGATGCCGCGAACCTTGCCGGCCTTCACGTGCTGGTAGATCGAGGGCGCGCTCGCGATGAGCACGTCGACATGGCCCGCGATCGTGTCGGTGACCGCGGGGCCCATGCCCTTGTAGGGCACGTGGGTCATCTTGATGTCGGCCGCGTCCATCAGCAGCTCGGTGGCGAAGTGGTTGGTGCTGCCCTGCCCCGACGAGGCGTAATTGAGCTTGCCCGGGTTCCTGCGCGCGTAGTCGAAGAGCTCGAGCGTGCTCTTGATCGGGAGCCGCGTGCTCACGGTGAGCAGCATCGGGCCCTTCGACACCATGCCGATCGCGGTGAAGCCGTTCACCGGATCGAACGGCAGGCTGGTCTGGATCGCGGCGTTGGTGGTGAACGACGACGAGAGCAGGCAGAGCGTGTAGCCGTCGGGCGCCGCCCTCGAGACGTAGGTGGCGCCGATCGAGCCGCCGGCGCCGGGCTTGTTCTCGATGATGACCGGGACCTTCCAGGTGTCCGAGAGGCGCTTGCCGAGCTCGCGCGCGAACGTGTCGTTGGAGCCGCCGGGCGGATACGGCACGATGATCGTCACCGTCTTGCCGGGGAATTTCTGCTGCGCCTCCACGGGCGATGCAAGCGCCAGGCACGCGAGCAGCGCGACCATCCACCTCATTCGATTCTCCTTTCCTGCGCGATCAACCCGAGCTTGTGGGCGAGCGCGAGGATCGCCTCGGCGCGCCGTACGAAGGGCGCGTCGATCATCTTGCCGTTCACCGTGAAGGCGCCGATGCCCTTCGCCGCGGCGTCCTCGGCGGCCTCGATCACCTTGAGCGAGTGCGCGATCTCCGCGTCGCTCGGCCGGAATACCGCGTTGGCGATCGGCACCTGCGTCGGGTGGATCGCGCTCTTGCCCACGTATCCCAGCCGCCGCGCGGCCTCGGCCTCGCGCCGGTAGCCCTCCGGATCCTTGAGGTTGGCGTAGGCGCCGTCATACGCCCACACGCCCGCCTCGCCCGCGGCGAGGCGGATCTGCAGCTGGATCGCCTCGATCACCGCGGGGTTGTAGCGGTCGATGTCGAGCGGCTCGATGAGGTCGCCCCAGCCCGCCTGCAAGCCGACCACGCGCGGGGTCGCGCTCGCGATCTCGGCGGCGAGCCGCAGCGAGCGCGGCGATTCGATGTTCGGCAGGATGTCGATCGGCTCGAGCCTCGACTTGCGCTCGGCCTTGGTGAGGGCGGCGGCGCAGGCGCGCACGTCGTCGGGG
>JANPHA010000458.1:0-12387 GCA_031424255.1 Burkholderiales bacterium
AACAGGATCAAGCTCGAGATCCCGCCGGACGAATCGGCGGAGAAGCCCGACGACATCTTGAGGGACCTGCAGAAGGGGACAGGCGCGGAGCAGGCGCCGCAGAAGACGGCGCCCGAGGCGGCGACGCCCGAGGACAAGGCAGCCGCGGAGATCGAGAAGGCGCTCACGGGCGGCAAGTAGCGCCGCCCCCGAGGCCGGTTGCTACTTGATCGACTGGATCGTGTGCATGAAGTCGTCGTAGCCTTTCTCGGCCACGCGGAACCACAGCAGCTGGTCCTCGCGGAACTTCACCATCGACTCGTAGATCTTCTGGAACGCGGGGCTCTTGTCGGAAGCTTCCTTGTAGACCTCGAGCGACGCCTTGTACGAAGCCACCATGATGTCGCGCGAGAAAGCGCGCAGCTGCGTGCCGCCGCCCACGAGGCGGCGCAACGCCGGCGGATTCTGGGCATCGTACTTCGCGAGCATCCAGGTGTTGGACTCGGCGCATGCCGCCTCGAGGATATTCTGGTACTCCTTCGGCAGCTTGTTCCACTCGCCGATGTTCACGTAGGTCACGAGCTGCGGGCCACCCTCCCACCAGCCGGGATAGTAGTAATACTTGGCGATCTTGTTGAAGCCGAGCTTCTCGTCGTCGTAGGGACCGACCCATTCGGCCGCGTCGATGGTGCCCTTCTCCAGGGCCGGATAGATATCGCCGCCGGGAATGAGCTGCGGCACGCCGCCGAGCTTCTCGATCACCTTGCCGGCGAATCCGCCGATGCGGAACTTGAGGCCCTTGAAATCGGCCGCGGTCTTGATCTCCTTGCGGAACCAGCCGCCCATCTGCGCGCCGGTGTTGCCGCAGGGGATGTTGTAGATGTTGTAGGCCTTGTAGAACTCGCGGAAGAGCTCGAGCCCGCCGCCGAAGATCTGCCACGCGTTGGTCTGGCGCGCGTTCAGGCTGAACGGGATCGCGGTGTCGAGGGCGAACGCCGGGTCCTTGCCCCAGAAGTAATAGGGCGCGGTGTGGCCGGCCTGCACGGTGCCGTTCTGCACCGCGTCGAGCACCTGGAACGCGGGAACGATCTCGCCCGCGGCGAACACCTGGATCTGGACCTTGCCCCCGGTACACGCGGCGACGCGCTTCGACATCGTCTCCGCCGCGCCGTAGATGGTGTCGAGGCTCTTCGGGAAGCTCGATGCCAGGCGCCACTTGACCTCGGGACCGCTCTGCGCGAATGCGGGGGCGGCACCGGCCGCCAGGATGCCCGCCATGCCGGCGCCCGCGGTGTGGATGAATTTCCTGCGCTCCATGCCTGATCTCCTCTGGATTTGTTTTCGATTGCGCCCGCGACGGGATCGTGCGTCGCGGGGCTAGCCTACGCTCGCCGATTCGAAAGCGGAAGTCCCGCCGCCGTTCAATCGCCGGCGATGGTCATGCGCTCGACGAGGATCGATCCGTTGTGCTTCGAGCCGCGCACCAGCACGTCGTTGCCGACCGCGACGATGCCCTTGAATACGTCGAGCAGGTTGCCGGCGATCGTCACTTCCTCGACCGGGAACTGGATCTCGCCGTTCTCGACCCAGTAGCCGGCCGCGCCGCGCGAGTAGTCGCCGGTGACCGGATTCACGCCCTGCCCCATCATCTCGGTGACGACGAGCCCGCGGCCCATGAGCTTCACCAGGCCCTCGAGATCGTGCTCGCCCGGCGTGAGCAGCAGGTTGTGGTTGCCGCCGGCGTTGCCGGTCGAGGGCAGTCCCAGCTTGCGTCCCGAGTAGGTGGAGAGGAACCAGCCGTCGAGCACGCCCGCATCGACCACCTTGCGCGCCGTGGTGGCGACACCCTCGCCATCGAAATAGCCGCTCGCCATCTCGCCTTTGCGGTGGGGGTCCTCACGGATCTCGACCACGCGCGAGAAGATCTGCGTGCCGAGGCGATCCAGCAGGAAGGACGAGCGCCGGTAGAGATTCGAGCCGCTCGCCGCCGAGACGAAATGGCTGATCAGGCTGCCGGCGACGTTCGCATCGAAGAGCACCGCGGCATCGGCGGTGGGAAGGCGGCGCGCCCCCAGCCGGCGCACGGCGCGCTCACCGGCGGTGCGCCCGACGCTCTCCGCGCTTTCGAGGAACGCCGGATTGCGATGCGTCGTATACCAGTAATCGCGCTGCATTCCGCCCGAATCCTCGGCGACCACGCTGCAGCTGATGCTCGCCTTGGAGTTGGCGTAGCCGCCGATGAAGCCGCGGCTGTTGGCGAGGATGAAGTCGCTGTCGTAGGCAGAGACGGTCGCGCCTTCCGAATTGGTGATGCGCCGGTCCACCGCGAGGGCCGCGCCCTCGCTGCGGCGCGCGAGCTCGATCGATTCCTCCACGGTGAGGCCCCAGGGATGGAACAGGTCGAGGTCGGGCGGCTCGCCGCGGAAGAGCCGGTCGGCATCGGGCAGGCCCGCGGCAGCGTCGATCGCGGTGTGGCGCGCGATCGCGCAGGCCGCCTCCACGGTGCGCTCCACGGCTTCGGGCGAGAGGTCGGACGTGCTCGCATTGCCGCGCCGCTGGCCGAAGTAGACGGTGACGCCGACGCCCTTGTCGCGGTTGTATTCGACAGTCTCGACGTCGCCGCGGCGCACGGTCACGGCCTGGCCGACCGCGGCGGACACTTCGACCTCCGCGTCGGAGGCGCCGCGTTCACGCGCGATATCGAGGCAGCGGCGCGCGACGTCGGCCATGGCCTCGCGCGAGAGCGGCAGGGCCGCGGAAGGTACGGGATGGTCTGGCATGGCGGGGACCCAGGTTCCTGGGAGAGAATGTCACGATGGACGAAGACGATTTTATCAGCAAGACGCAGCGCAAGCGGCAGATGAGCGAGTTGCAGGACCTCGGCGAGGCGTTGGCGCGGCTTTCCGCGGAACAGCTCGCGCGCATCGAGATGCCGGAGAACCTGCGCGAGGCCTTGAACGCCGCGCGCACGATCACCAAACATGAGGGTCGCCGCCGGCAAATGCAATACATCGGCAAGCTCATGCGCGACATCGACGCGGCGCCGATCAGCGCGCAGCTGGCCGCGCTCATCGCGCCCTCGCGCAAGCAGACCGCGCTTTTCCACGTGGCCGAGAAATGGCGCCAGGACCTGCTCGACGATCCGCACGCGATGGCGCGCTTCGCGATCGACTTTCCCGATGCCGATGCGCGCACCCTCGGCGAGCTCATCGCCAAGGTGCAGCAGGAGAAGAAAGCCGCCGGCAAGTCGCCCAAGTATTTCCGCGAGCTCTTCCACATGTTGAACGGGATCGTCCAGGACCACGCGAGGCGCAGGCATGGCTGAGGCGGGCAACGCCGCACCGCCCGAGCCGGTGCGCATCGGCCTCGTCGCCACCAGCGACCGGGCCTCGCAGGGCGTCTATCGCGACGAGGGCATTCCGGCGCTCGAGGCGTGGCTCGCGGGCGCGCTGGTGAATCCGGTGCAATTCGAGCGCCGCCTGGTTCCCGACGAACGCGCGGTGATCGAGGCGACGCTGAAGGAGCTCGTCGACGAGCGCCGCTGCGATCTCGTCGTCACTACCGGAGGCACCGGCCCCGCCGCGCGCGACGTGACCCCGGAGGCGACCCTCGCCGTGGGCGAGCGCGAGATGCCCGGATTCGGCGAGCAGATGCGCCGCATCAGCCTCGAGTTCGTGCCGACCGCGATCCTCTCGCGCCAGGTCGCGGTCGTCCGCGGCAAGGCGCTGATCCTGAACCTGCCGGGGCAACCGCGCTCGATCCGCGAGACGCTCGAGGGGCTCAAGGCCGCGGAAGGCAAAGCGGGTGTCGCCGGCATCTTCGCCGCGGTTCCCTATTGCATCGACCTGATCGGCGGCCCCTACCTCGAGACGCGCGAGGAAGTGGTCAAGGCCTTCCGGCCGAAATCCGCGCTGCGCCCTCCGAGGAGCTGACTTGCAACTACTGCCTCATGTCGAACTCGCCACCGGTGCCGACCCGCGCGGAACCGTGATCTGGCTGCACGGCCTCGGCGCCGACGGCTGGGATTTCGTGCCGATCGTGCGCGAGCTGCCCCTGCCCGAGGACCTGGCGCTGCGCTTCATCTTTCCGCACGCGCCGGTGCGGCCGGTCACGATCAACAACGGCCAGCAAATGCGCGCGTGGTACGACATCGCGATGAGCGACATCGCGCGCCTGCCCGACGAGCGCGGCATCCGCGATTCGCAGAAGGCGGTCGAAGCGCTGATCGCGCGCGAGCGCGAGCGCGGCATCGATTCGACGCGCATCCTGCTCGCGGGCTTCTCGCAGGGAGGTGCGATCGCGCTGCAGGCCGGGCTGCGGCATGCCGGCAAGCTCGGGGGCATCGCCGCGCTCTCGACTTACCTCACGCTCGAATCCTCGCTCGATGCCGAGGCCGCCGCGGTGAACCGCGCCACGCCGATCTTCATGGCGCATGGCACGCAGGATCCGGTGGTGCCGATCACGCTCGCGCAGGAAGCGGTCGCGGCGTTGCGGGCACGCGGCTACGCGGTCGACTGGCGCACCTATCCGATGCCCCACTCGGTGCATCCGCAGGAGGTCGAGGATCTCGCCGGCTTTTTCGCGCGCGTATTCGGCGCGCAGCAGGCCGCGCCGTCGTCGATCCTGCTGCCGGGCCGCTAAGGGGCTTTCTGGGGAGCGGGCTTGGTGGCCGGGGTTGCGAGCGGCTTGCCCTTTTCCACGACGTAGGTCGCGAGAACCTTCGCGCCCAGGTCGCCGATCGCGCGCGCGTCGTGCACCTTGCCCGCCGCGATGAGGTAGGTGTCGCCCGCCTTGAGCAGCCGCGGCGCTTCGCCCTCGATCTCGATGATCGATGCACCCTCGAGCACGTAACCGGTCTCGACGCCGAAATGGGTGTGGTAGCCGGTCGAGCCGCCGACCGCGATCTCGGCGAGGCCGAGGATCACCTCGCGGCCCTCGGCCACGTCCGAGCGCTGCAGCAGCGTGCGCTTGATGCCGGGCGCTTGCGCGAGTGTCGCGGTCGCGCCGGCCAGCGCGAGAAGGCACACGGCCAGGGCCGCGCGGGAATGGTTCTTCATGGGACCTCCTGAGGGGGTTTGACGACAAGCGGCTGGAGCGAGGCGCGCAGCACCGGCGGAAGGTCCACCGGGCGGCGCGATTCGCGATCGACGTAGACGTGCACGAAATGGCCCTGCGCCGCGGCGGTCTGCGACGCCTTGCCGAAGAGCGCCACCTCGTAGCGCACGCTGGTGCGCCCGACGTGGCCCACGCGCAGCGCCGCGGTCACCGGCTCCGGATAGGTGAGGGGCGCGAAAAAATGGCAGCCGCTCTCCACCACCAGGCCGATCACCGGGCTCCTCACGATGTCGAGCGCGCCGTTCTCGATCAGCCACGCGTTCACCACCGTGTCGAAGAGCGCGATGTGCACGACGTTGTTCATGTGCCCGTACGGGTCGCTATCCATCCAGCGCGTGGTGAGCACGCGCGAATGGGGGAAGTCGTGGAGGTGAAGCGGATCCGGTCGCGACATGCGTCAGGCGGCGGTCTTGCCCTCGGTGGGGGAAGGCTGCGGCACCATGAACTTCACGGTGCGCGCGTAGGCCCCGGGGACCGGCGAGAGCCCGCCGGCAAGGAACGCCTCGACCTCTTCGCGGCGCTTGAGCGTGTCATGGTAGCCGAGCTGGATCAGCTCCTTGCAGTAGCCCTGCTCGAACAGCAGGTAGCTCGCGAGGTTGGCGCCGCCGCGGCGCATCGCCCCGATGCTTCGCAGCAGGAAGCGGATGGTCCACGGCAGGCTGCGCACGTGGCGCACCGCGATCGCGTCGAGGGGCTCCGAGGGAGTCAGCACGAGCACGTCGACGTGATGCAACGTGAGCCCCATCTTGCGCAGCGCTTCCGGCGAAGAGCAGCTCACGGTGCGGTTGATGCGCTCGAGGCGCTCGAGGTCCACGGCGAGGCTGTCGAGGAAGATCGAGTTCATCACGTGGCCCGCGACCTGCGCGAAGGTCGGAAAGAGGTCGCCGCGCGTGCGCTCGGGCGAATCGTTGCGGATGCGCGCGGTGCCGATCACGATGACGCGATCCGAGCCGAGGTGCAGCGCGGGGCTCACGGGCGCGACCTGGCGCATCGAGCCGTCGCCGAAATACTCGCGGTTCAGGTGATACGGAGGGAATAGGAACGGGATCGCGCTCGAGGCCATCAGGTGCTCGACCGTGATGCGCGTCTTGATGCCGATGCGCTGCGAGCGCTTCCAGCCCTCGAAGCGATCGTCGCCCTCGAAGAAGCTGCAGCTCTGCCCCGAGGTATAGCCCGAGCAGGTGATGCCGACCGCGTCGAGCGCGCCCGCCTCGATGTTGCGCTGGATGCGCGTGAAATCGAGCCGCTTCGCGAGCAGGTACTCGAGCGGGCGATTGTCCAGCAGCGAGACGCGCTTGTTCTTGACCCATGCGCCGAACATCAGGCTCACGAACCATTTGAGGCTGTTGCTCGTGGCGCCGAGGAAATCGGCGCGATAGACGTGATGGGGCCGGAACGAGTGCCACACCTCGATCAGGTTGTCGACCGCCTTGCCGAAATCGTCCGCGTACACCGCCAGCGCGCCCGCGTTGACCGCGCCCGCCGAGGTGCCGCAGATGATCTGGAAGGGATTCACCTTCGGGTCGGGCAGCATCTCCTTGATCGCTTGGAGGGCGCCCACCTGATAGGCGGCGCGGGCCCCGCCGCCTGCCAGCACCAATCCCGTCTTGCCGCCCGTCGATTCCATGGGTCTCCCGGTCCGCCTCCCCTAGGGCCGCCCGGCGGCGGCCCGCCCCTTATCCTTTCGTGCAGGTGTACCTGCTGCGCGCGCGTTTTGCAACATTTCCTCGGCGTGGCGGCGGGTGGCGTCGGTGATCTTGAGGCCCCCCAGCATCCGCGCGACCTCGACCACGCGCTCCTCGGGATCGAGCGTCTCGACGCTCGCCAGGGCGCCGCGGGCGCCCGAGCGCTTGGCCACGCGTAGCTGCGATCGCGCGTGGACCGCGACCTGCGCAAGGTGGGTGACGCTCAGCACCTGGTGGTGGCGCGAAAGCGATTGCAGCAGCCGGCCGACGACTTCGGCCACCGCGCCGCCGATGCCCGAATCGACCTCGTCGAAGATCAGCGTGGGCACCGAGGCTTCGCCCGAGAGCAGCACCTGGATCGCGAGCGACAGGCGCGAGAGCTCGCCGCCCGAGGCCACGCGCGCGAGGGGCGCCAGGGGCTGCCCGGGGTGCGCGGCGACCAGCAGCTCGACCGCCTCCAGGCCGCCTGCGGAGGGCGCCTCCAGAGGCTGCAGTACCACTTCCAGGCGGCCGCCGACCATGGCGAGCGTCTGCATCGTCGCGGTGACCTCGGCGCCGAGGCGCTTGGCAGCGACGCGCCGCGTGCGGCTGAGATCGGCCGCCGCCGATTGGTAGGAGCGCTCGGCCGCGGCTTCCTGCTCGCGCAGCTTCTCCAGGCTTTCCTCGCCGCCGAGCTCGCCCAGGCGCTGGCGCCGCTCGGCGAGGATCGCGGGGATCCCGGCCGGCTCGACGCGGTACTTGCGCGCGCTGTCGAAAACCGCCTTCAGGCGCGCGTCGAGCTGCGCCAGGCGCCCGGGATCGACCTCGAGGCGCTGCAGGTAGCGGCGCAGCTGCTGCGCGGCTTCGCTCGCGTGCATGCCGGCGGTCTCGGCATCGCGGCGCGCGTCCTCGAGCGCCGGATCGAGGGCCGCCGCGTCGGCGAGCCGCGCGTTGGCGTGTGCGAGCCTCGCGGTCACCGAATCGTCCGATTCGTCGAGCGCGTCGGCGCATTCGGACACCGACTCGATCAACTCCTGCGCATGGGCGAGGCGGCGATGCTCCGACTGGTCCTCGCTCCAGCGGTGCGGCTCGAAATCGAGCGCCTCGAGGTCGCGGATCTCGTGCGCGAGGAGCTCGCGCTCGCGCGCCGAGCTCGCCTGCGCCCGCTCGCGCGCGCTGCGCTGCTCGGCCACCTTGCGCCACGCGGCGAAGCGGACCGCGGTGTCCTTCGCGTTCTCCTCGCTGCCCCCGAATGCGTCGAGCAACTGGCGTTGCCGGTCGCGCTTGAGCAGCAGCTGGTGGTCGTGCTGCCCGTGGATGTCCAGGAGACGCTCGCCCAGCTCGCGCAGCTGCGCCGCGGTCGCCGGGCGGCCATTCACGAACGCGCGCGAGCGGCCGGTCGCATCGATGGTGCGCCGGACGAGGCAGGCGCCGTCGCCCTCGTCGAGATCCTGCGCCGCGAGCCACTCGCGCACCTCGGGCAGCGCGCCGGCATCGAAATCCGCGCTGATCTCCGCGCGCTGCGCGCCCGTGCGCACGACCGCGGCGTCGGCGCGATCTCCCAACGCCAGCTTCAAGGCGTCGACGAGGATCGACTTGCCCGCGCCGGTCTCGCCGGTCAACGCGGTGAAGCCCGATGCGAGCTCCAGATCGAGCTGCTCGACGATCACGTAGTCGCGGATGGAGAGCGCGCGCAGCATGTCCGGCTCAGGCCGTGCGCTCGGTCCAGCGCAGCTTCTGGCGCAGCATCGAGAAGTAGCGGTAGCCCTTGGGATGCAGCAGCGTCGCGGGGCGCGCGGCGGCGGCCACCGAGACCACGTCGCCGGTCTCGAGCTGCCAGAACGACTGCACGTCGAAGTTCGCCCGCGCGTCGATGCCGCGCACCAGCGTGATCTCCACGCGCGAAGTGCTGCGGATCGCCACCGGGCGGTTCGACAGCGTGTGCGGCGAGATCGGCACCAGCGCGATCGCCGAGAGCGATGGATGCAGGATCGGGCCGCCCGCCGACAGCGCATACGCGGTAGAACCGGTGGGGGTCGCCACGATCAGGCCGTCGGCGCGCAGCGTATAGATGAACTCGCCGTCGACCGTCACGGCCAACTCGATCATGCTGCCCATGGCGCCGCGGCTCACCACCACGTCGTTCATCGCGAGCGCGGAAAACAGCGTCTGGCCCTCGCGGCGCACCGCTCCGGACAGCAGCATGCGTTTCTCGGCGAGAAACTCCCCGTCGAGCACCGACTGCACCGCGCTCTCGACCGCGTCCGGCGGGATGTCGGTGAGGAATCCCAGGCGCCCGAGGTTCACGCCGACGAGCGGGACATCGTGTTCGGCCATCAGGCGCGCGGAGGCGATCAGCGTGCCGTCGCCGCCCACGATCACGGCCAGGTCGCAATGCGCCGGCAGCTGCGCGAGCTCGGCGACCTCGTCCGGGCGCGCGCGCGAAGCGCCTGCGGTGAGCGGATCCATGAAGATGCGGATCCCGCGCTTGCGCAGCAGCGTGACGAGTTGGTCGAGGACGTCGGGCAGGCTCGCCGCGTCGCTCTTGCCGACGACGGCGACCGACTTGAACGCGGTGGGCATGGGGGCAATTAAAGCATGAATTGTTTTGCGGCCCAGCCCCGGTAGAATCAGGGAATGCTCAGCGACCGCGCCCAGAACCTGCTCAAGATCCTCGTGGAGCGCTATATCGCCGATGGCCAGCCGGTCGGCTCCCGAGCGCTGTCGCGATTTTCCTCGCTCGACCTCTCCCCGGCCACCATTCGAAACGTGATGGCGGATCTCGAGGAGATGGGTTTCGTCTCGAGCCCGCACACCTCTTCGGGGCGCGTGCCCACGCCGAAGGGGTACCGCCTGTTCGTCGATACGCTGCTCACGGTTCGCCCGATGGAGGAGCTCGAGCGCCAGCAGCTCGAGACCCAGCTCACTCCCGACGACCCGCACCGCGTCGTCACCGCGGCCTCGCAGATCCTCTCCGACCTCACGCATTTCGCCGGCATCGTCGTCTCGCCGCGGCGCCGCGGCGTGGTGCTGCGCCACGTCGAGTTCTTCGGCCTGTCGGAGAAGCGCGTGCTGCTGATCATCGTCGCGAGCGACGGCGAGGTGCAGAACCGGGTACTGGTGACCGACCGCACCTACTCCCCCTCGCAACTCACGGAGGCGGCCAACTACATCAACACGAATTACGCGGGCCTCGAATTCGACCAGCTGCGCTCCACCGTGCGCAGCGAGCTGATGGACCTGCATCACGACATCTCGGGCCTCATGCAGGCGGCCATCCGCACGGGCAGCGAGGCGCTGCGCGCGCCCGCCGACGGCGTGGTGATCTCGGGCGGGCGCAACCTGCTCGAGGTGAACGAGCTCTCCGGCGACATGGGGCGCCTGCGCCGCCTGTTCGACCTGTTCGAGCAGAAGACCGAGCTGCTCGAGATGCTCGAGATGAGCGAGCGCGCCGAGGGCGTGAAGATCTTCATCGGCGGCGAGTCGCACCTGGTGCCGCTCGACGAGTGCTCGATCGTGACCGCGCCGTACGAGGTCGACGGGCGCGTGGTCGGCACCGTGGGCGTGATCGGGCCCACGCGCATGGCGTACGAGCGGGTGATCCCGATCGTCGACGTGACCGCGAAGCTCGTCTCCTCCGCGCTTTCGCAGCATTAGCGCTTCCCGCATCGCGATGAGGCGGCACGGTGGCTGAGCCGAACCGCTCCGGCGTGCTCCTCGTGAAGCTCGGCACGCCCGACGCGCCCCCGCCCGCCGCGGTACGCCGCTACCTGCGCGAGTTCCTCTCCGATCCGCGCGTCATCCAGGTGCCACGGCCGCTGTGGTGGCTGATCCTGAACCTCTTCATCCTGCCGTTTCGGCCCGCGAAGAGCGCGCGCAAGTACGCGGCCATCTGGAGAGCCGACGGCTCGCCGCTGCGCGTCTACACCGAGCGCCAGGCCCAGCTGCTGCGCGGCTACCTGGGCGAGCGGATGAAGGCGCAGCTGCCGGTCGCCGCGGCGATGCGCTACGGCAAGCCCTCGATCACGCAGGGACTCGAGGAACTGAAGGCGCGACATTGCGATCGGATCCTGGTCCTTCCGCTCTATCCGCAATACGCCGGCAGCACCACGGAAAGCGCGAAGGACGGCTTGCAGCGGGCGCTGCGACGGATGAAGCCCGCCCCGCAAACGCGCGTGGTGAGCGATTTCCACGATCACCGCGCCTACGTGAAGGCGATCGCGAAGAACGTGAACGAATACTGGATGAAGCATGGCCGCCCCGATCGGCTGCTGATGAGTTTCCACGGCCTGCCACGCGCCGTGGTCGAAAAGGGAGACCCTTACCAGGCCCAGTGCCTCGAGAGCGCACGCCTGATCGCCACCGAGCTCGGCTGGAACGATGCCCGCACCCTCACCACGTTCCAGTCCCGCTTCGGCGCGCAGGAATGGATCCAGCCCTATACCGACGCGACCCTCGCCGCCCTGGGCCGCGACGGCACCGGGCGCGTCGACGTGATCTGCCCGGGCTTCGCCGCCGACTGCCTCGAGACGCTCGAGGAGATCGCGATCGAGGGCAAGGCGGCCTTCCAGGCGGCGGGGGGCAAGGAATTCCATTACATCCCTACCACGAACGACCTCCCCGCCTGGATGACCGCCCTGTCGATCATCGCGATGGAAAACCTGCAGGCCTGGCCGCACCCGCCCGCCTAGGAGGCCCCGATGCTCTCGCTTCTCGCCCGCTGGATCGTGAATGCCGCTGCCCTGCTGCTGGTGGCCTACCTGTATCCCGGCGTGCACGTGGAGGGCTTCCTTCCGGCCCTCGTGGCCGCGCTCGTGCTGGGCCTCCTGAACGCGGTGGTGCGCCCGATCCTCGTGATCCTCACGCTGCCGGTCACGATCCTGACGCTCGGGCTCTTCCTGTTCGTGCTCAACGCGCTGCTTTTCTGGTTCGTCGCGGAAATCGTGCACGGATTCCAGGTCACAGGGTTCGTGGGCGCATTGGTGGGCTCGATCCTGTACAGCCTGATCACCCTCGTCACCAGCTGGATCCTGTTCCGGAAGGCCTAGCTTCGCGCTCGGGCGGGTGGAATGCCCTTGAAAAGCCGAGGGACATCCCCACTTCATACCAAGCATCTGTTTTTTTAAGGGAATTTCTCGTGACTGACGCAGATTTTACCGGTATGGCCGGGGCCTCGCCGGCGCAGCCGCCGGTTTCCGAGAGCGGGGCCGATTCCGAGGCGCGCCTGGCCGATCTCGAGGCGCGGCTCGCCGCGGCCGGCGCCGAGGCCGAGAAGCAACGCGAGGATTGGCTGCGGGCCAAGGCCGAGACCGACAACATCCGCCGCCGCGCGCAGGAAGACGTGGCCAAGGCGCACCGCTACGGCCTCGAGAGCATCGCCGGCGCGCTCCTCGCGGTGAAGGACAGCCTCGATGCCGCACTCACCGTCGAGAACACCTCGATCGAGTCGTTCAAGGAGGGCGTGGAGCTCACCGCGCGCCAGCTCGACTCGGTGTTCGAGAAGTTCGCGATCCGCGAGGTCTCCCCGAAGCCGGGCGACAAATTCGATCCCCACCGCCACCAGGCCATCAGCCAGGTGGAAAGCGAGCAGGAACCGAACACGGTCGCAGCGGTGCTGCAGAAGGGCTAC
>JANPHA010000459.1:0-6483 GCA_031424255.1 Burkholderiales bacterium
AAACCGGGGACAGACCACGGTTTCCCATCGGGCAGAACTGATATTCCGCCCAGCGGGAAACCGTGGTCTGTCCCCGGTTTTTCAGTCCGTCCCCTCCCACCCCTGCGGCGTGTGGCGGAAGCCGGCGGTGCGGATGAGGGCGAACTCGAGCGCCTTCTCGTCCCATTCGTGGCTTTCGACGACGATGTGGCGCGGCGTGACGCGCAGTGCGTTGAACGAGTTGGATTCGCCGCGGCTGCGCGTCGAGGTCGCGGTGCCCGCGGCCACCATCAACGCGCGGAAGCCGCCGATGTCGAACGGAAAGCTCGGCTCGCCCGCATGGGCCTTGTGCATGTGGCCCGAGACGTAGACGTCGGCGCCGCACCGGGCGAGCGCCTTCAACGCCATCGCTCCGCGCCCCACGACCTGGTGCTGGTCATCCCAGCCGTCGGGCATGTCGAACGGATGGTGCGTCACGACGATCTTCGTGGTCTCGTCGGGCAGGTTGCAGAGTTGCCGGCGCACGCGTTCGACCTGCTCCTCGTTGATGCGCCCGCCTTTGAACGTGAGCGAGCGCGCGGTGTTGATCCCGACCACGGCGATCTCGTCGTCGATGTGGCAAGGCTCGAGCTCGTCGCAGATGTAGCGGCGGAACTTGTCGAGCGGCGCGAAGAAGCGCTGGAAGACGTTGTAGAGCGGCACGTCGTGGTTGCCGGGAACCACGATCTGCGGCTTCGGCAGCGAGTCGAGAAATGCCCGCGCTTCGCGAAACTCGTGCGGCTTCGCGCGTTGCGTGAGATCGCCCGAGACCACGACGACATGCGGCTGGATCTCGCGCACGCGCCGGCGCAGCGGCTCCAGCAGCCGCGTGTCCACTTTGCCGAAGTGCAGGTCGGAAAGATGGACGACGATGCGCACGCGCTTGCCTCAGCTCGCCGCGTCCGCGGGCGGCGGCACGACGACGCGCAGCGCGAGCGGAAGGCTGCGATATTCGAGCGGCGTGTCCATCAACGCCACCTCGCCGTCGGTGGCGACGTGCAGGTGGCTGCGGCGCGTGCGCACCGTGAGCGACTGCGCGGTCATCGCCTCGAAATCGCGCGCCTGGTGCAGCCGCGCGAAGAGGGCGCTAAACCCGAGCGCGACCAGCCCGAGGCGCGACTGCCGCCGCGTCACGTAGACGCTCAGGCGCCCCTCGCGCAGGCTCTCGCGGATGCCGATGTCGAATCCTTCCATCACGTAGCGGTTGTTGCCGATGAACACGAACGGCGCGCGGTACGAGCGTTCCTCGCCGTCGAGCACCAGCTTCACGTCGAGGAAAGGCGTGCGGCGCAGCGCGGTGAGCGTCGCCCATACCAGCGCCCAGCGCTTGCCGCGCCCGAGGCGGCGCTGCTGGCGATCGCGGTCGCGCACGATGTCGGGATAGATCCCGAGGCTCGAGTTGTTGAGGAAAGTGCGGCCGTTCACCTCGCCCACGTCGACCTGCATCTGGTGGCCCGCGACCAGCACCGCCACCGCCTGGTCGAGCTCCATCGGGATGCGCAGGTCGCGGGCGAAATGGTTCAGAGTCCCGAGCGGGAGGACCCCGAGGGCGATGTCGGTTGCCTTGAGCAGCGAAGCCACGGTGCTCACGGTGCCATCGCCGCCGCCGGCGACGATCATCCGCGGCTGCTCGCGCATCGCGCTCTTAGCGATCGAGCGCAGCTCGCCTCCGGAGCGCGCCGGCAGGATGCGCACCGGCAGCGCGGCGGCGCGGAAGAGCTCGCGCAGCTCGGCGATCCGCTTCTCGCCGTTGCCGGAGCCGGCGGCGGCGTTCACGATCACCGCGATCGGGCGATTCACTGCGTTGCCGTTTTCCAAGGCATCCTTCCAAAGACGTATGTGACCAGCGCGACCCACGCCGACGCCCAGGCGATGCCGCCCACGACGTCGGTGAGGTAGTGCACGCCGAGATAAAGGCGCGTGAGGCAGACGAGCACGACCATGAAGGCCGCCCCCGCGGCGATCGCGATGCGTGTGCGCCGATCGCGCGTGCGCGTGAACGCATACGCCGCGAGAACGCCGTAAAGGAGCGTGGCTCCCGCCGCATGGCCGCTGGGAAAGCTGTAGGTCGTGAGGTGCACGGCGGCGCCGTCGAACTGCGGGCGCGCGCGCTGCACCGCGAGCTTGAAGCCGGCGTTCATGACGAGGCCGAGCGGCACGACCAGCAACACCGTCCACACCCAGCGCCATTGGTGGCGGCGCGCGAGATATATCGCGAAGATCGCCGCATACACCCAGAGAGCCGCCTGCGCGTGCAGGTTCGTCACCAGCAGCATCACCGAGGTGAGCGCAGGCGTCCCGTGGTCGTGGAACCAGACGGCGATGCGGGAATCGATTGCGGCCAGCGTTTCGAGCACGGCGTCGGGTCGAAGGAAGGGTCCGCGGTTGGACTGGAGGAACCCGAAAGGGTTGCCCGCGACGCGCATCCGATTTTGCGGAACTCGCGCCTTCGAAGCGGATCTCCCATGGATGGGGTTCGCGCGCGCGGGAGTGACCGTCGTGGTGCTGCTGGTCGCCGCCGGTGCCGGCTACTACTTCTGGCGCGCGGGCAACCCGCCGATGCTCCCGCCCCCGCCGGCGCAGGCCCCCGCGCCCGCGGTCGCGGGGCCGCACTATCCGCTTTCTCCGGATACCAATGCCCCGCTGCCGCGATTGAACGACAGCGACCCCGCGCTCGCGCAGGCGCTCACCAGTGTCTTCGGGGCGCCGTCGTTCGCCCGGTTCTTCATTCCGGAGGATATCGTCCGGCACATCGTCGCGACGATCGACAACCTGCCGCGCGAGGGTTACGCCCAGCGCCTGAGCCCGGTGAAGCCGGTGGGCGGCCTGGTTCTCACCACCGGAAAAGAGGGTAGTCTTGCCATCGCGCCGGCGAACGCGGCGCGCTATGCGTCGCATGTCCGCCTGCTCGAAGGCGTCGATCCCGGTAAGCTCGTGGCCCTCTACGTGAATTTCTATCCTCTGTTCCAGCAGGCCTACATGGACCTGGGTTATCCCGAGGGCTATTTCAACGATCGCCTGGTCGAGGTGATCGACCACCTGCTGGCGACGCCCGAGGCGGCGGCTCCGATCGCGCTCACCCTGCCGCACGTGCTGCACGAGTATGCCGATGCGCAGATCGAGGCGCGCTCCGCGGGGCAGAAGCTGCTGATCCGCATGGGTCCGGAGAACGCCGCGCCCGTGAAGGCATGGCTGCGCGCGTTTCGCGGCGCGCTGGTCGCGGCGGCGGGCGCGAAGGCGCCGCGATGAAATACAAGGACTACTACGCGATCCTGGGCGTGGCGCGCGGCGCCGGCGCCGACGAGATCAAGAAGGCGTACCGCAAGCTCGCGCAGAAGCTGCACCCCGATGTCACCAAGGACCCGAAGGGCGAGGAGAAATTCAAGGACCTCGCCGAGGCGTACCAGACGCTCAAGGATCCGGAGAAGCGCGCCGCTTACGACCAGCTCGGCAGCAGCTACCAGCCGGGCCAGGATTTCCGCCCGCCGCCGGATTGGGAGAAGCAGTTCCGCGATCGCGCCGGCGCCGGCGGCGGCGAGGGCGGTTTCTCGTTCGAGGACCTCGACCTGTCGGATCTCTTCGAAAGCTTTTCCAACGCGCGCCGCGGCGGCGGCCGCACACGCGCGCAGATGAAGATTCCCGGCGAGGACTACGAGGTCACGGTGCACATCTCGCTCGACGACGCGTACCGCGGCACGCAGGTGGACCTGAACCTGAGCGTGCCGGAGCACGACGCGAACGGCAACGTGCACCGCGTGCCGAAGACGCTCCAGGCCAGGATTCCCAAGGGAGCCACCGATGCGCAGCGCCTGCGCTTGCGCGGCCAGGGCGGCAAGGGCATGAACGGCGGCCGCGACGGCGACCTGTACCTCAACATCGCGCTGCGTGCGCATGCGCTCTTCCGCCCGAGCGGGCACGATCTCTACCTCGACCTGCCGCTCGCGCCGTGGGAAGCGGCGCTGGGTGCCACTATCGAGGTGCCGACCCTCGATGGGGCGGTGAACCTCAAGATCCCGCCGGGAACCACGGCGGGCCGCAAGCTGCGGCTCGGGAAGAAGGGCCTGCCCAGGCCCGCCGGCGGCGAGGGCGACCTGTATGCGATCGTGCAGATCGTGAATCCCACGGTGCTCGACGAGCGCGAGCGCGAATTGTTCAAGGAGCTCGGCGAGCATTCGCGCTTCGACCCGCGGGCCCATTTCGGCGGGAGTCGATGACATGGCTTCGGAACGCGATGATGCTATGTGGCTGCATGCGCGAGCGCAGATCACGATCGTCGAGCTGTCGGAATCGTCGGGGTTGCCGGAAACGGTACTGCGCGAGCTGGTGGAATACGGCGTGATCGCGCCGGCGGATCCCCAGGCTCCTCAGTGGGTCTTCGGCGGCGATTGCCTGGTGCGCGTGCGCACCGCGGCGCGGTTGCGCGCGGACCTCGAGCTCGAGACGCCGACGCTGGCGCTCGTGCTTGCGTTCCTCGAGCGCATCAACCGGCTCGAGGACGAGGTGCGCCGGCTGGGCGCGCAGCTGAGCGTTCCCCGGCGCTGAAGATGCGAAAATCGATGCCAAGGAGCTCGCCATGAAATTCATAGCCGCACTGCTGTTCGCGTCGCTTTTCCCGGTTTGCGCGCTGGCCGCGCCGCCGAGCCTCGAATCGATCGAGCGCCTTTTCCAGCTCGCCGAGATCGACCGCATGATGGACATGATGGCCGCCCAGTCCGACCAGATGATGAGGGCGGGGATGGACGAGGCGCTG
Organism: Burkholderiales bacterium; assembly: GCA_031424255.1. Lineage (GTDB taxonomy): Bacteria > Pseudomonadota > Gammaproteobacteria > Burkholderiales > Usitatibacteraceae > Usitatibacter. The sequence continues at coordinate 4,769 of JANPHA010000459.1, forward strand.
CGGCGCAACGACGCCACGCCGGAAATGCGCCAGAAGGCCGAGGCCACGCGCGCGCGGATGAGCGCGGTGATGCGCGAGGAGCTCAGCATGGCGAAACTCAAGCCGCTGATCGTGCAGGTGTACGTCGAGACCTTCACGCAGGAAGAGGTCGATGGCCTGATCGCGTTCTACGAGAGCCCGGCGGGGCGCGCGATGATCTCCAAGATGCCGATCGTGATGAACCGCACGATGGGCCTGCTGCAGCAGCGCATGGGCCCGCTGATGGAGCGCATGCAGAGGTCGATGCAGGAGCAGCTGGGCGGGCGCTGACGCCTTGGGGCGGATGCTGCCGCGGTCGTTCTACGATCGCGATACCACGCTCGTCGCCCGGGAGCTGCTCGGCAAGCATCTCGTCCACGTGGTCGACGGCGAGAAGCGCGTCGGGCGCATCGTCGAGACCGAGGCGTATCTCGGCCCGCAGGACCTCGCGGCGCATTCGTCGCGCGGCCTCACGCCGCGCACGCGGGTGATGTTCGGCCCGCCGGGGCATGCCTACGTGTACCTGATCTACGGCATGCACTGGTGCATGAACGTCGTAACCCAGGCGCCGGGCCATGCTTCGGCGGTGCTGCTGCGGGCGCTCGAGCCGGTCGCGAATCTCGACGGGCGCACGCAGGGGCCGGCCCTGCTGTGCAAGGCCATGGGCATCGACCGGCGCGTGAATGGCCACGACCTGCTCAGCGCCGGATTCCACATCGAGGATCCGCGCGACGACGCTGCGATCCGCATCGTCAAGCGCCCGCGCATCGGCGTCGACTACGCGGGCCATTGGGCGCGGCGGCTGCTGCGCTTCTACATTCGCGGCAATCCGCATATCTCGCGCAAGTGACCGCTTTCCTGCGAGAATGCCGCCCATGATCCGACCGACCCTCCTTCTCGCGGGCCTCGCGCTCGCCGCCTGCGCCACCATGCAAACACCCCTCTCCGCACCGCCCGCGGCCAAGGCCGAGCTCGCCCCGACCGGCGTGCTGCGCGCCGGAATCAACCTCGGCAATCCGGTGATCGCGCAGAAGGATCCCGCCGGCGGCGATCCGCATGGCGTCGGCCCCGATCTCGCGCGCGAGCTGGCAAAGCGCCTCGGCGTGCCGATCGCCTACGTGACTTACGACACCGCCGGAAAGCTCGCGGACGGCGCGAAGCAGGGCGTGTGGGACGTGGCGTTCCTCGCGATCGATCCGGAGCGCGCCACGGACATCACGTTTACCGCGCCCTACGTGCAGATCGAGGGGACCTACCTCGTGCGCAAGGATTCGCCGCTCAAGTCGCCCTCGGAGGTGGACCGCAACGGCATCCGCGTGGCGGTGGGCAACAAGACCGCCTACGACCTCTTCCTCACGCGCAACCTGAAGGTCGCCGAGCTGGTTCGCTCCCCGACCTCGCTCGCCGCGATCGACCAGTTCGTGAACGATCGGCTCGACGCGGCCGCGGGCGTGAAGCAGCCGCTCGTCGTCGCCGCGCGGAATAACCCGGCCCTGCGCGTGATGGACGGCAACTTCATGGTGATCCGCCAGGCCGCCGGCGTGCCGCGCGGCCGTGATGCCGCCGCCGCGTTCTTCAACGACTTCATCGAGGAGGCCAAGGCCTCCGGCTTCGTCGCGCGCGCGCTCGAAAAAAGCGGCAACGGCGACGTCACCGTCCCCCCGCCCGGCAAATGACAATTCGGGGGTCAGACTCCG
>JANPHA010000460.1:0-14884 GCA_031424255.1 Burkholderiales bacterium
CTGAATGAACGCCGTCCTCGAAAAAGTCCCCGAGCCGAAGGCCGCGCCCAAGCTCGACGTGCGCAACCTCGACTTCCACTACGGCGCGTTCCATGCGCTCAAGCGCGTGAGCCTCGAGATCCCGGCCAACCGCGTGACCGCTTTCATCGGCCCCTCGGGCTGCGGCAAGTCGACGCTGTTGCGCACGTTCAACCGCATGTTCGAGCTCTATCCCGAGCAGCGCGCCGAGGGCGAGATCCTGATGGGCGGCGAGAACATCCTCACCTCGAAGATGGACGTCTCGCTGATCCGCGCGAAGATCGGCATGGTGTTCCAGAAGCCCACGCCGTTCCCGATGTCGATCTACGACAACATCGCGTTCGGCGTGCGCCTGTTCGAGGACCTGTCGCGCGCGCGCATGGACGAGAGAGTCGAATGGGCGCTCACCAAGGCGGCGCTGTGGAAGGAAGCCAAGGACAAGCTGAACCAGAGCGGCCACAGCCTCTCCGGCGGGCAGCAACAGCGCCTGTGCATCGCGCGCGGCATCGCGGTGCGCCCCGAGGTGCTGCTGCTGGACGAGCCGTGCTCGGCCCTCGACCCGATATCGACGGCGAAGATCGAGGAGCTGATCACCGAGCTCAAGAACGACTACACCGTGGTCATCGTCACGCACAACATGCAGCAGGCGGCGCGCGTCTCCGACTACACCGCCTACATGTACCTGGGCGAGCTCGTCGAGTTCGGCGAGACCGACCAGATCTTCCTGAAGCCCGGCAAGCAGGCCACCGAGGACTACATCACCGGGCGTTTCGGCTAGCTCAGAAACATCCCCCGGACATCGTGCTCACTATGGGGGTGCCGGCAGACCCGTCGGGCTTCTGCGGCACGAAGCTCACCTTCATGCTCGCGAAGCGCAGCGCAAATTGCTCCGCGAGCGTTGGCTGGCCCGCGCTTCCACCCTCCGTGACCGACACGACCATCACCTGGGTCATTTCCAGCGTCATGAAGTCCTGCTGGTCCGCGCCGCCCGACTTGCGCATCGTGAGCACCGCCCTGGGCACGGCAGTCCCCACGACTGCCTGGGTGAGCAGGAGCGGCGTCGCGCTGTCCACGATCTTTGCGAAGGAAATGTCCTGCACGCAGGTGCGCGCGTTCGGCTTGTCCGTCTTCGGCGCCACCCCCCACGAGAATGAAAGGACCTCTATCTCCTTCTCGTGGCCCCGTGCGGTGGATTCGCCCGCGATGCCGTCGATCTTGAGGAACATGTCGACGGAGGCGGCCGCGCCGGTCGCTGCGGCAAGTGCGACGGCCGTTGCGGCCGCAATCGTCGTTCGCTTCAACCATTGGCGTGCTTGCATGGTCCCTCCCATGGGAATTGGACGGTCAGTGTAGTCCCGCCGCGCCAAAAAAAAAGGGGCCGGATCACGGCCCCTGGAAAAAAACGCGAGTTCTGTTACAGCACGGTCTCGGTGATCGGGCCCGCGATGCCGGCGCTATAGCTGCCGCTGCCCGAGTAGTAGGCGCGGATCGGGTGGCTGCCGGATGCAAGGCTTGCGGTCGTGCAGCTCGCGTAGCCGTTGACGACGCTTACCGCGCCGCAGCCGGCGATCGCAACGCCGTTGTCCTGGAACGCCACCGTGCCGCCATTGCCCGGGATCGTCGCCTTGAAGGTCACGCTCTGCCCGGCGTTGATGGTGTACGCCGACGAATCGATCGCGAACTTGGTCGGAAGCGAGGTCGCCGCCGTCGCCGTGCCGGTGACGGTCTGCGTGATCGGGCCGGCCTGGGCCGAGCTGTAGGTCTTGTCGCCGCCGTAGACGCCGGTGACCTTGTAGCTGCCTCCGGTGAGGCTCGTCGTGGTGCACTGTGCCTTGCCATTAGCGACCGACGCCGATCCGCAGCCCGCGATCGTCGTGCCGTTGGCCTGGAAATTCACCGTGCCGGTCGGAGTGCCCGAGTTGCCCATCAGCGTCGCAGTGAAGGTCACGCTCTCGCCCGCGGCGGTCGTGTATTTCGACGAATCCATGCCGCTCGAGGTCGCTGCGGTGCCGGTCGACGACGTCAGCGGAAACCACGCCGGCTTCGTGATCGAGGTCGGGGACGACGACGGCGTCGGCGTCGAGGTCGAACCGGCGGGGCCGGCGGCGACGCCGAACTTCATCGCGACCGCGCCGCTCTCCACAGCGCCGACGTCCGGTGCGGCGCCGAGGAAATCGTCGTTGAAGTTCGGGATGCGCACGCCTTGGTCGTAGCCCGGGGTGCCCGCGGCGAGCGCGTACTGCCCGCCCGCCTCGCTCTTCCAGCCGTTGTTCGCGGCGTACGCCGGGGCCGCGTTGATGCCGCCCACGATCGCGGCGCCGAAGCTGCCGTTGAACATGTCGTTCTGGAATACGTTGTCCGTGCCCACCTGGTAGACCGCCGAGTTCGGCTTCCACAAGTGGTAGATGTTGTTCATCGAGATCGTGTTGTGAACGAGCTGCGTGTCGCCCGTGCCGCCGATCCCCGCGCCGCCGCCGAGCCCGTACTGCGAACCGGCCTCGGTCGCCTGCAGCATCGTGTTGTGGAACAGGTAGCGGCGGCCGTTGCTGAAATCGGCGCTCGAGCCCGACTTGAAGAACGGCTGGCGCTCGTCCGCGTCGTGCGCGCGGCCTTCGAAGAACGCGTTGCGGTTGAAGACGTTGCGGAAGATGTATACCGGGCCGACCGACACGATGGTCGTGGCGATTCCGGTCGCGGTGTTGTCGAGGTAGTTGCCCCAGATGCGCACGTTCTTGTTGCCGCCCTCGGACTCGATGCCGTCGTCCCAGGTGTTCGAGATCTTGTTGCCGTAGAGGTCGCTGTCCTTGTTCGGGAAGCCGGTCGTCGAGAAATTGTCCTCGCCGCCGATCGCATCGTTGAAGTGCTTGCTTCCGCCGTAGATCTCGTTGAAGCGGATCACGTGGTTGCCGCCGCAATAGCTGATCGTGATGCCCTGCGGTCCCGCGGGGTGGCCGTCCGTCCAGCTATTGGCGCTGTAGCGCGGATCGTGGATCTTGTTGCGCTGGATGGTGACGCGCTCGAGCGTCTCGGTCTTGCAGATCGCGCGTACGCCGGAATCCATGTCGGCGCCCCACTTGCCGTCGCGCGTGCGTCCCCAGCCGCTGATGTCGTTGTCCTCGATCACCACGTCCTTCACGTCGGGCGAGATGCGGATCGCATCCTGTTGCGCGCCCTTGAGCGTGAGGCCGCGCACGATCACGTACGACGCGTTCACGGTCACGTTGAATTGCGACGCGTTCTGCGCGTCGAGCACCGCGCCGGAAGCTCCCTGGTAGACGACGTAGCCGGTGGCCGCGCTGCCGCCCTCGGTGATGTTGAGCGTGCCCGCGCCGCCCGCGACGGTGTACGTCTTCGCCACCGGCAGCTGATTCGCCCAGGTCTTGAAGGTGACGGCGCGGGTGACCGCGAGGCCGGGCAGGTTGAACTGCGCCTCGTAGGTCGTGCCGGCGACGAGATTCACGAGGCTTCCGCGGCATTCGTTGTCGCGTGCGTCGAACCACATCGTGAGGCCCTGCGTCCAGGCCGAGTCGCCCGATTTGCGGAATTTCACTTCGCATCCGGTCGCGGCGTTGGCGCCGGGAGCCGACCAGTACAGGCCTGAGGCCTCGTACGTCGGGACTGCGCGAATGCCGGTGGAGGGGTACGCCTGAGCATGCGCGGAGTGATGCGCCACCGCGAGGCCGACGAAAAGGAAAGAGGCTCCGAGGAGCTTGTGCGCGCGATACGTCGTAGGTCGTTGCATGATCGGGTCTTCCTTGGCTTGGCTGCTCAACGAAGACCTACAGTAGCAAGCGGCATGCCAATGCAATATCTTCTATAATATTCAATGATTTATCATAACTTTCAAGCGTAACCTGGCGGCCGCGCTGTAGTGGTTTCAACATCCGTTTGTAGTCTAGGCCGAATTGGCTTGTAGGACCCGCTTTACACGGTTGTAGTCGCCCTCCTACGGTGTAGCCATTCAACGACAAATCATCGATAGCACATGACACAAAATGTCGTCGGCGAGCTCAAGGCCCGATATCGGGGGTGTACGGGGGCAGGATCGTCACCCGCAGGCGACAAGGCGCGGCACGCGAAGAAATCGCGCCGCTGTCACGCGACGGTCACGCGAATTTCCTAGAGTCCGAGGACACGCAAAAGGGAGCGGTCCGATGCACCTGGTGGTGCGCCATGGAGGATCCGACGAGATCGTCGCGGCCTGCCGCATCCTGATTCCGCGCGAGGCGAGCTGGGCGGGGGGCTATCGGCTCGGGCAGAAATTCGACCTCGAGCACCTCGATGTCCTGCGCGATCGCATGGTCGAGGTGAGCGGTGTCCAGGTCCATCCGGACTATGGATCGGAATCGGTGCTTGCGCGGCTCGGGACGACGCTTGCGCGCTTCCTGGTGGAGACGCGCCACGATTACGTGCTTGGAAGCGCCTGCGTGGGCCTGAAGGATGGCGGGCACAACGCGGCCTCCATCTACCGCGACGCCTGCGTGCGCTGCCTGAGCCCCGAGGACCTGCGCGTCTATCCGCACGAGCGGCTCGCGCTCGAGCACCTGCGCGACACGCTGGCCCCCGCGCTACCTTCGCTCTTGCGGGCCTACCTCGACCTCGGCGCTTGGATCTGCGGCGAGCCCGCGTGGGACCGCGCCTCGGATCGCGCGGATTTCCCGCTGCTGCTGCCGCTCGCGCGCATGCGCGGCCGCTTCGCCCGCCACTTCCTCGCCAAGGCCTCCTGAGAAAGCCGGTTCTCTACAGCCGTGGCGGGAGAACGAGCGCCCAGACCAGCACGAGCAGCACCAGCGCCATGAACACCGCGGCGCTGCCGATGTCCTTCGCGCGCTTCGAGAGCGAGTGATGGTCGAACGAGATGCGGTCGATCGCCGCCTCGACGCTCGAGTTGAGCAGCTCGACGATCATCACCAGCAACACGCTGCCGATGAGGAGCGCGCGCTCGACCGCGCTCAGCGGCGCGACGCAGGCGATCGGGATCAGCACGAGCGCGATCAGCACTTCCTGGCGGAATGCGCTTTCGTGCGTCCATGCGTCGCGCAACCCGGCGAGCGAATTGAAGAACGCCTGGATCACCCGCGTCATGCCGGTCTTGCCCTTGAACGGGCTTTCGACCGCAATCGCCTCCAGCTCAGATGGCTTGCGCAAGCGCGTTCTCCTTCGTGCACGCCGGCACCAGGCTCGAGACGAACTGGCGCGAGCAAAGCTCCCACGAGAAGCGCTGCCCGAAGCGCGCGACCTTCTGCCGGTCGAGCGTGAGCGCCGCCATCGCCGCGGCGCCAAGGTCGCGGTCGAGCACGCCCGCCGCGGGATCGGTGACCACGTCGATCGGCCCGCGCACCGGGAACGCGGCGACCGGCGTGCCGCACGCCATCGCCTCGGCCATCACGAGTCCGAACGTATCGGTGCGGCTCGGAAACACGAACACATCGGCGCGCTGGTAGCAGGCCGCGAGATCCGCGCCGGTCTTGGCGCCCGCGAACACGGCGTCGGGATAGCGGCGCTCGAGCTCCTTGCGTTGCGGCCCGTCCCCGACGACGACCTTGGTGCCGGGAAGATCGAGCGCGAGGAACGCGGGCAGGTTCTTCTCGATCGCCACGCGCCCGACGAACAGGAAGACCGGCCGGCGCAGGTCGCTCGCACGCTCGGCCGCCGGAAAGAAGATCTCGCTATCCACGCCGCGCGACCAGTCGGCGATGTTGTCGAAGCCGCGCTCCTCGAGCATCGCGCGAATCGCGGGCGTGGCCACCAGCACTGCGGAGGAGCGCGAGTGGAAGCGCTTGAGCCACGCGTAGGTCCACGCGAGCGGCACGCCGAAACGCGGCTTCACGTATTCCGGAAAGCAGGTGTGATAGGCCGTCGTGAATCGCAGGCCGTGCCTCACGCAATAGGCGCGCGCCGCGACGCCGAGCGGCCCTTCGGTCGCGATGTGCACCGCGTCGGGCTCGACCGCGCGGAAGCGCTGCGCCACCTTGCCACTCGGCCACAGGGCGAGCGGGATCTCGGGATAGGTGGGCATCGGCATCGTTCGGAAGCCCTCGGGCGAGAGCACCTCGACCTCGTGCCCCCAGCGCCGCAGCCACGCGACGGTGTTGCGAAGCGTCACCACCACGCCGTTGATCTGCGGCGTCCACGCGTCAGTCACCAGGAGAATGCGCAAGGTCCACTCCTTCGAAAGTCAGGGCGCCCTGGCGCAGCGCCTCGATTGATTTCCAGTCGATGATCCTCATCTCTCCGCTGTCGAGCTCGACCAGCGCGGTGAGGCTTTCGACCCAATCCCCGTCGTTGCAGTACAGCACTCCGTCCACGTCGCGGATCCCGGCCTTATGGATGTGGCCGCAGACCACGCCGTCGAAACCGCGGCGGCGCGCTTCGTGCGCGACCGCGTCCTCGAAATCGGTGATGTAGCTCACCGCGTTCTTCACGCGATGCTTGAGGAACTGCGCGAGCGACCAGTAGGGCAGGCCGAGCTTGCCCATCACGTGGTTCAGCCACTGGTTCAGCTTGAGCGTGAAGATGTACGCGGCGTCTCCGAGGTGCGCGAGCCACTTCGCGCGCTGCACCACCGCGTCGAAGAGATCGCCGTGGATCACCAGCAGGCGGCGCCCATCGGCGGTGCGGTGCTCGGCCTCGTCGCGGATGTCGATGCCGCCGAACGCGAGCCCGAGGAAGTGTCGTATCGCCTCGTCGTGGTTGCCGGCGATGTAGGTGACGCGCGTGCCCTTGCGAGCCTTGCGCAGCACCTTCTGGATCACGTCGTTGTGGCTCTGGGTCCAGAACCAGCGGCGCTTCAGCTGCCAGCCGTCGATGATGTCGCCGACGAGATACAGCTCGCGGCTGTCGGTATGGCGCAGGAACTCGAGCAGGTGATCCGCCTGGCAACTCGCGGTCCCGAGGTGGATGTCGGAGATGAAGATCGCGCGAAACCGCAGCGTGGGTGTCGCGTCGTCGACTTGATCCTCGATCGCAGCTTCCATTGGCAACCGATTGTCGAGGCATGACAAGTCAATCGCATGTCAGCCGCGTGACGATCGCGTGACAGCGCGGCGCGCCGCCATGCGTCGCGCGAGCAGCGCGTGATCGTCGGGAAGGAGGCGCCGCGCGGCCAGGAGGTGCACAGCGCCCTCTTCCGCGCAGATGTGGATCGAATGCAGTGTACGGAAATAGCGCGCAAGCTCGACTGGCAGCTCGCGGCGGATGCCCTCGCCGATCGCTTCCAGCGGCCGCCGGACGCGGCGCCAGGTCGCGTCGATTTCGTCGTGGTCGGCGCGCAAGCGCACGCGCATCTCGCGAAAATCGCGCCGCTCCACGTCCACGCCGAGACGGCGTTCGAGTGTCGGGAGCAGATCTTCTTCCTCGTCGGCATGGTGCTGCGGCAGCGCGTAGGTGAAAAAATCGAGAATGGACGCGGCCGAGGCGATGGCCTGCGCATCGATGCCGTTGACCTCGATGCGAACCGGAAGGCGGCACAGCGAGGCGAGTTGCCGCTCGATGCGTCGGTGGAATCCCAGGAGCAACTCGACCGGATCTTCGAGGCCGGGCGGGAGGTCGTATAGGTTCATGCCCCGAGGCTAGCTACCGCAGATGACAATCTGATGGGAAGTTGCCGGAGCAAGCGCTGCATCGGCGTCAGGATCGATTCGCGCGCGGGCGATGGGGAGGAGGAACTCGCGAATGTAGATGTTGGTATCGTGCAGCAACAGGTAACTGTCGCGGCGAGAATGCCGCGGGAGCGCGCGCCCGGCGTAGCCGGCGAAGAATTCGGCGCTCGTCGTCTTGAAGTGCGTGACGACTTGATCGATGCCGAAGCGTCGGAAATGCGTCCGCACCTGCGCCGGGTCGTCCCATTGCGAGGTGCCGCCGACCGTGCGCAGCGGCCCGTCCTTGAGCACGGAAGGATCGACGAAGCTCAATACCCCTTCGTCATTGTCCTTCAGCGCGAGCGCGAGGCACACGACGCTGAACCCGAACCCCGAACCGACCACGACCACATGCTTCGGCCGCAGCGCGCGCACCAGCCCGTAGTAGAGGAAGCCGAATCCGAGATTGAGCGTCGCCGCATCTTCGTGGTGCCCGAGAGGCTTGGCATGCTTCAGGATCTCGCGGAGCATCGCAGGGTCGAGGCTGAAGGTCTTGGGCTGCGGCTGGGTCAACGTCTGCATCGCACGCTCCGGAATCGTTCGCCGGATTCTGTGGCCTGCGCACGACAATCGGGTGACACGCGCGGACGGCACACGCCTGGACCGGGGAATGACACGCCTTCTCGTGCACAGAACGCCGTGTATCGCGCAAGCCAACGAGATGATGCAGGCGTTGGCAAAGCAGACGAGCCAGCCGCTGGACGAAGTCCGCCGCGTCTACGAATCGCAATTCGAGCAGCTGGACAAACAGGCGCGCATCAAGATCTATCTGCCCATCCTGGCCGCCCGGCACGCCCGCGAAATCCTCTTGGGCGCCTGAGCGCTCCGGCGCCGGTTTCGGCACCGGGATCGACATCAGGGATCGTCGGGCGAAACGCCGCGGGGCAGGAAGCCGTTGGGATCGAGCCGATCGAAGGCGACCTTGCGCGCGGAGCGTGTGATGGGGACGCAACCGCCGAGCGACGCGATGGCTTCGAGCGTTCCCCACCGGCGCACCCCGCCGGGCGCTGCGTTGCCGACCTTCCACAAGTAGACGAAGACCGCTTTCTTCTCGAGAACCTCGTTCATGCGCGCCACCGCGCGTGCGTGCGTGGCTCGATACATTGCAGCATCATCAGGAGGAATGTCGGCACGAAGAATACGCACAGCAGGGCGGTTTCGAGAGCGGGTGCCATGGCTTGTCTCCGGGCATTGTCGGTTGTGCGGATGATGTCCGGCCATCTTTTCCGAATCGTGACGGCGCCAAAAAAAAATCCCGCGCGAGCGCGGGGCGGAGGCGACAACGAAGAACCGCTGCGTGTACCGCAAAAGAAGCCCGCAGCCGTCACCGATTTGAAACGTGCGCCCAGTAGCGTGGCCGCTTCCCTCAAGCCCCGCCGCAGGAGATCCCATGCGCCACGCCTTCGCCGCCTTCATCGCAGCGCTTTTCATCCTTTCCGGATGCAGCAGCAACAGCACCCAGAGTCTCGACGACAAGCTGCAGAAGATCGAGCACATCGTCGTGATCTACGGCGAGAACCGCAGCTTCGACAATCTCTACGGCGGCTTTCCGGGCGCGAATGGCATCTCGCGCGCAACCGCCGCCAGCATGACGCAGTTCGATCGCGATGGCTCGGCCCTCGCGATGCTGCCCCCTGTATTCGGCGGCGTGAACACGGCGGTGCCGCAGGCGATGACCACGGCAATGCCGAACAAGGCGTTCCGCATCGACGACCCCGCGGGATTCAACCAGTCCTATTCGATCGTCACGCGCGACCTGGTGCACCGCTTCTACAACAACCAGATGCAGATCAACGGCGGCAAGCTCGACAAGTACGCCGCGTTCTCCGACGCCGGCGGGCTCACCATGGGTTACTACGACGGCTCGAGCCTTCCCCTCTACAAGCTCGCGCAGCAGTACACGCTCGCCGACAACTTCTTCATGGGCGCCTTCGGCGGATCGTTCCTGAACCACTTCTGGCTGATATGCGCCTGCACGCCGGCTTATCCCGACGCCGCGAACAGCGTCGCGAAGTCGCGCCTCTCCGCGGTGAACGCCGACGGGGTCACGCTCACCCTCGCGCCCGATTCACCCGCGAGCGCGCTCGCTGGAGCGCCGAAATACGTGAACGACAACGCGCTCACGCCCGACGGCTTCGCGATCAACACGATGCAGCCGCCTTACCAGCCGAGCGGCAACGCGCCCAGCGCCGGCGGCGACGCGCGCCTCGGGGACCCCGCCATCTCGAATACGCTGCCGCCGCAGACGGCGAAGACCATCGGCGACACGCTGAGCGCCAAGGGCATCACCTGGGCCTGGTATGCCGGCGCGTGGAGCCAGGCCTCGAGCGACCGCACAGTGATCTACAACAACAAGGTCCCGAATTTCCAAGCGCACCACCAGCCGTTCAACTACTTCGCGCGCTTCGCCCCGGGCCGCGCAGACCGTACGACGTACCTGAAGGACTACAACGAGATGGTGGCGGCAATCGTCGCGGGCACCTTGCCCGCCGTCGCCTTCTACAAGCCGCAGGGCAATCTCAACGAGCATCCCGGCTACACGGACGTGCTGTCCGGGGACCAGCACATCGCCGACGTCGTGGCGAAGATCCAGGCGAGCCCGATCTGGAATTCCACGGTGATCGTGATCACCTACGACGAGAACGGCGGCTACTGGGACCACGTGGCGCCGCCGAAGGGCGACCGCTGGGGCCCGGGCACGCGCGTGCCGACGATCGTGATCTCGCCCCTCGCGAAGAAGGCCTACGTGGACAACACGTCCTACGATACGACCTCGATCATCAAGCTGATCACCCGGCGCTTCGGACTCGAGCCGCTGCCCGGCGCGCGTGCCGGTGCCGGCGACCTCACCAACGCGCTCGACTTCTGAATCAGCCCTGGCCGATTTCCTCGAGCGTGCCGCGCAGCGCCGTCTTGTCGACGCTCTCGAAAGGCAGGCTGGTGAAGCGCTGGATGCGGCGGCGCAGGATCGCGAGCGTGGTCCGGAATGCCTCGTGCTTCTGCGTGTCGCTCCCGTCCACCGCCGCGGGATCCGCGATGCCCCAGTGTGCGCAGACCGGACGGCCGGGAAAGATCGGGCACGGCTCGCGCGCGGCCGAGTCGCACAGCGTGATGACGAAATCGATCGGCGGGGCGCCCGGCCGGATGAACTCGCTCCAATCCTTGCTGCGAGCTCCTACCGTGGAGTAACCGTTTCGCACCAGCATCTCGATCGCGAGGGGATTGACGCGGCCGGTGGGCTGGCTGCCGGCGCTGAAGGCGCGGAAGCGGCCGCCGCCGAGCTCGTTCAGGATCGATTCGGCGAGGATCGAGCGGGCCGAGTTTCCGGTGCAAAGAAATAGGACGTTGATTGCCGGGCGCACGGCGATCTCCTTCAGCGGGGAATTCCCATCATCGCCGGAAACGATGTCATTCGCGTGACATGCGCGGCCGCACCCGCGGCCCGGCGAAACGCGCGCTGAAGCGGCTGCCCTTGCCCGGCGTGCTGCTCACGTCGAGCGCGGCGCCGTGGCGGCCCAGCGCGTGCTTCACGATGGCGAGGCCGAGGCCGGTGCCGCCGGTCTCGCGCGAGCGGCCGCGGTCGACGCGGTAGAAGCGCTCGGTCAAGCGCGGGATGTGCTCGGGCGCGATGCCGATGCCGGTGTCCTCGACGTCGAACGCCGCGCCATCGGCGGTCTCGTGCCAGTGCAGGCGCACGGTGCCGCGCTCGGGCGTGTAGCGGATCGCGTTGCTCACGAGGTTGCCGAACGCGCTGGTGATCTCCTTCTCGCTGCCCAGCAGGTCTACGCCCGCCTCGCTTTGCACCTCGATGCGATGGCGGCCGTTGGAAAGCGCGCGCGCTTCCGCCCCGAGCCGCTCCGTGAGCGCCGCCATGTCGATCGGCTCTTCCATCGGCGGCGGCGGCGAGGACTCGAGCGCGGAGAGCGTGAGCAGGTCCTCGACCAGGCGCTCCATGCGGCGCGACTGCTCCACCATGAGGTCGATGTAGTGGCGCGCGGCCACCGCGTCCTTCTCGTCCTTCAGCGTCTCGAGGAACCCGCTGACCACGGTGAGCGGTGTGCGCATCTCGTGGGACACGTTGGCGACGAACTCGCGGCGCATGCGCTCGACCTGCCTGAACTGGGTCACATCGCGCGAGAGCACGAGCCGCTGGTCCTCGCCGTAGTTGACAGCCTGCAGCGACAACACCTTCCCGGGCGCATGCGGCGGCTGCACCATGATCGGGCCGCGGTAGTCGCCCGCCTCCAGGTACTCGAGGAATTCGGGGATGCGCACCAGGTGCGTGATCGGCGTGCCGGCGTCGCGCAGCGGGTCGATCTCGAGGTGCAGGCGCGCGTTGTCGTTGCACCACGCGATGCGGTCGGCGTCGAGGATCACCACGCCGTCGGGCAACGCACGCGCCGCGGCGCGCCAGCGCGCGAGCGACTCGGCGAGCTCGGCCTCGCGCTTCGCGGATTCGCGCCGCGATCGATGCAGCAGCGCATGCAGCTCGTCCCACACGCCCCGCGCCCGCGGCGGATCGGGGGACTCGCCGCGCTCGAGCCAGCGCTTGAGCGCGTACAGATGGCGCAGGTGATAGAGCAGCGCCGCCAGCAGCACGACGGTGAGCGATACCCAGCCCCATTCGGGGATCATGGAATTCCTCAGCGCCTGGAAAGGAAGCGGTATCCGGCGCCGCGCACGGTCTCGACCAGCGTCTCGTGGCCGCTCGGCGACAGCGCGTCGCGCAGCCGGCGGATGTGCACGTCGACGGTGCGCTCCTCGATGAACACGTGGTCGCCCCAGACCTGGTCGAGGATCTGGGCGCGGCCATAGACGCGCTCGGTATGGGTCATGAAGAAATGCAGCAGCTCGAATTCCGTCGGCCCCATCCGCAATACCTTACCCGTTCCGGTCACGGTGCGCGTCGCCGGATTGATCGAGAGCCCTTCGATCTCGACCGCCTCGCTCGTGAGCTGCGGGGCGCGCCGGCGCAGCACCGCCTGGATGCGCGCCTCGAGCTCGCGCGGGGAAAACGGCTTGGTCACGTAGTCGTCGGCGCCGCTCGCCAATCCCTCGACCTTGTCGTCGTCGCCGGCGCGCGCGGTGAGCATGATGATCGGCACCTCGCGCGTGCGCGCGTCCGAGCGCAGCCTGCGCGTGATCGCGGGACCGGAAGCATCGGGGAGCATCCAGTCGAGCAGGATCACGTCGGGGAGCACGTCGGATACTTCGCGGTACGCCTCCTCCGCGTTCGCGGCGCGCCGCACCGTATGGCCGCTGCGCGCGAGCCCGACGGCAATCAGCTCCTGGATCGAGGGCTCATCCTCGACCACGAGCACCACCGGCGCCATCAGCGCAGCGCCTCGCGTTCGACCTCCTCCAGGGAGGAATGGCGCACGTCGCGCCCCTTCACGATGTAGATCACCTGCTCGGCGATATTCTTGGCGTGGTCGCCGATGCGCTCGAAGGCCTTCGCGACCCAGACGATGTGCAGCGACGTGGTGATCGTGCGCGGATCTTCCATCATGAAGGTGATCAGCTGGCGCAGGATCGCGCGGAACTCGGCGTCGATCGCCGCGTCCTCGCCGATCACGCGCGCGGCGGCGGCGGCGTCGAGGCGCGCGAACGCGTCGAGCGACTTGCGCAGCATGCCGATCGCGATCTCGGAGACGTGGCCGATGGTGGCGATGCGCGTGCCCTTCGCGCGGACCGTGGAGTGGATCTCGCGCGCCATGCGCGCGATCTTGGCGGCCTCGTCGCCGATGCGCTCGAGGTCGGTCACCGCCTTGCTCACCGCCATGATGAGCCGCAGGTCGGTTGCCGCGGGCTGGCGGCGCACGATCACATGGCGGATCTCGTCGTCGATCGCGATCTCGAGCTCGTTCACCCGGGAGTCGGCGGCGATCACCTGCTCGATGCGCTCGAGGTTGCCGTCGAGGTAGCCTTCCATCGCGGCGCGGATCTGGGATTCCACCAGCCCGCCCATCTGCATCATGCGCGAGCGGATCGCTTCCAGGTCCTGGTCGTATTGCTTCGAAATATGTTCTGTCATGGCGGCTCTGCCCCGCAGGTTAGGCCGATAGTGTGACAGTTCCGTGACCGGCGCAGCGCGGCCCCTCAGGCGGGGCGCTCGAGCGCGGCGCGGTCCCAGCGCGCGAGCCGCGCGCCCGCCGCGTAGGTCGATTCGAGGAACGACTCCAGCGCCTTTTCCGGCGAGGGCGACGTGCGCACGGCCTCGTACGGAAGCAGGAACTCGTGCAGCTCGGTGTTGTAGACGGCCTGGGCGGGGGCGACCTGCGACAGCGCGAAACCTTCGGGCTCCGGCGCCGCATAGGCGTAGAACGCCGCCTCGGTGATCGCGCCGCCGCCCGGCCAGAACCCGGCGCTGATGACTTCGTGGGAATAAGCCTCGCGCGTCACGGCATCGGCACCGGGGCGCTGGGGCGCGCGCCGGCCGGAGAAGCGCGTGCACGCCAGGTCGAAGCTGCCCCAGAAAAAATGCACCGGGCTGCACTTGCCGATGAATTTCCCGCGGAAGCCCTCGAACACCGGCCACATCGATTCGAGGGCCCTCCAGAACGCGTTCGCCCACTGCGGATCATAGGTCGCGTGCGTGCGATCCTCCTCGAAGCGGATCGGTTCGGGCACCTCGACCGGCAGGGTCCGGATCCGCACCTCGATTCCGAGGCGATGCAGCGCCTGCATCACCGCCGCGTAGAAATCGGCGATCGGCTCCGAGCGCAACGCCACGATCTCGGTGCGGCCATCGGAGCACTGCAGCACGAGGCGGTGGTCGATCCAGTCGAAGTCCGCGGTGAGCGACCCGCCCATCGATCGCATCGGGGCGCTCGCGAGCCCGCGCGACGTCGGCCGCAGCGCGATGTTCCACCAGTGGTTGGTGAGCGGCGTCATGGCGAGCGCCACCTTGCCGATCACCTGCGAGGCCATGTGCATCGTGGCGTACGTCTCGCGCCAATCCGCGAGCGGCAGCGCCGGCCACGCACCAGCGCTCATGCGCTCTTCTTCGCCGAATTCGCCGCCGCCCGGATCTTGTCGAGCGTGGTGCCCGGAGTGATCGCCTGCGGATCGATCCTCACCTCGATCAACGCGGGCTTGCCCGATGCGAGGCAGCGCTCCATCGCCGGCGCGAACTGCGCGGTGTCCTCGACGATCTCCCCGAGCGCGCCGAACGAGCGCGCGTAGGCGGCGAAGTGGGGGTTGCGCAGCTCCGTCCCCGAGACCCT
>JANPHA010000461.1:0-4221 GCA_031424255.1 Burkholderiales bacterium
GCCGACGGTGGCGTAGAGCTTCGAGCCGTCGCGGCTTGCGGTTCCACGAGCCGTGCTCGCCCACGAATGCGCCGCGCGAGAACGCGCGCGGCAGCGCGCCGCCCTCGGCGAACGCGAGCCCGAGCGCGGCCACGTGGTTGCCGAGCGCGTAGTCGGGCCTCACCGCGCGCGCCACGAGATCGGGGCGCTGCGGCTGCGCGCGTTCGTCGACGTGGGCGCCGTAGAAGCTGAACGGCCAGCCGTAGAACGCGCCCTCGGTGATCGACGTGAGGTAGTCGGGCACGAGATCGGGGCCGAGCTCGTCGCGCTCGTTCACCACCACCCAAAGCTTGCCGCTGTCGGGCTCCCAGCCCATGCCGTTCGGATTGCGCAGCCCGGTCGCGAACAGCCGCTTGGCGCCGGTGCGCGTGTCGATCTCATAGATCGCGGCGCGGCCCTCCTCGACCGCGAGGCCGTTCTCGGCGATGTTGCTGTAGGAGCCGACGGTGGCGTAGAGCTTCGAGCCGTCGCGGCTTGCGATCAGGCTCTTGGTCCAGTGGTGGTTGCGCGGCCCGGCGGGAAGGTCCGCGAGCTTCACCCCGGCCGATGCGATGCGCGTGGCGCCGGGCACATACGGATAGCGCACGACGGCGTCGGTGTTCGCGACGTAGAGATCATTGCCCACCAGCGCCATGCCGAAGGGCGAGTTCAGGCCCTCGAGAAACGCGCTGCGCGTTTCCGCCACGCCGTCGCCGTCGGTGTCGCGCAGCAACGTGATGCGGTTGGCGCTGGGCACGCCGCCGCCCGCTTTCTTGCGCAGGATGCCCATCACCTTCGCCTTGATCCCTTTCGCGTCGTCCGGGCGCGCCGGGGCGTTGGTCTCGGCGACCAGCACGTCGCCATTGGGCAACACGTGCAGCCAGCGCGGATGATCGAGGCCCGTGGCGAATGCGCCCACGGCGAGTCCCGCCGCCGGCGTCGGCTGGGCGCCCGCCGTCCAGCCGACCGCGGGCGCGATGTGGACCGTGGGAACCAGCTCGCGTTGCGCCGGGGGAAGCGCCGGCTCGGGACCGGCGTCGGCCGCGGGCGGCAACCGCGAAACGGCGCACGCGACCACGATGATGGCGGGGAACAACAGGGCGAGCAGGTGCGGTGCACGCATGAGCTAGTCCGTACGCATCGGTTTCGGCGGCGCCTCGGAGTGGCCGCGCAGCATGCGCTCGTACTCGGCGATCACCTGCGCGCCGAAAAGCAGCAGCGTGGCGGCGATCTCGAGGCTCAGCAGCACGACGATGGCGGTGGTGAGCGAGCCATACACTTCGCCCACGCGCGAGAGTGTCGCGAAATACCAGAGCAGGACGTGGCGCGTGAGCTCCCACAGCAGGGCCGCGGTCGCACCCCCGATCAACGCGTGCCGGATCGACAGCCGCCCCACGGGCATCACCAGGTAGATCGAGGTGAGGATGAAGATCTCGCCCGCCACGCCCAGCAAATACAGCAGGACGCCCGAGACCGTGCCGAGATACCACGTGCGCCCGAGGAATTCGACGCTCTTCTCGCCCATCGCCTCGAGGCTGCCGGAGACAAGCGTCACCAGCAGCGCGCCCAGGCCGAGCAGCAGGATGAAGCAGTAGGGCATCAATGCCGACACGACGAAGCGCCGCCGGCGGATCGCCACGCGGTGATGGAAGATCACCGACATCGCGTTCTCCAGCACGGTGAAGGCGAGCGAGCTGAAGAAGATCATCGTGCCGAGCAGCACCCAGCCGAGCACCTGGCGATGATTGAGGAACTTGGCGAGCTCCTCGGTGAGCGTCTCGCCCTGGCCGGGCACGAGCCAGTCGAGGTAACGGCCCATGGCATCGAGCAGCGCCGCGTCCCCGACCAGGTTGGAGAGCGCGATCACGATCAGGATCAGCAGCGGGATGATCGACAGCAGCGCGTAATAGGCGACCGCGCCGGCGAGCAGGAGCCCCTGGTTGGCCTTGAACGCCTTCAGCGTGCCGACGACGAACGCGCCGAGGGTGGGTCGGGAAGAGTCCGTCACTGCCGTCAACTTACCTCCATCGTGTTTCCGGGCTTATGCGAGGTTCGAGTTCTTCAGGGGAAGGTCGCGCACCGGCTTGCCGAGCGCGGCATGCACTGCGTTGAGCACGGCGGGCGTGACCACACAGATCGTGGGCTCGCCCACGCCGCCCCAGAAATCGTACGAGGGCACGATCACCGTCTCGACCTTCGGCATCGAGGCGAGGCGCAGCACGCCGTACTGGTGGAAGTTGGTCTCGGCGATGCGTCCCTTGTCCACCGTGCACTCGCCGTAGAAAGCCGCGCTCAGCCCGTAGGCGACCGAGCCCTCAACCTGCGCCGCGATCTGGTCGGGATTCACCGCGTGTCCGCAATCGAGGGCGAGCACCATGCGGTGGACCTTCACCTTGCCGTCCGATCCGATCGAGACCTCCGCGGTCGCGGCCGAGTAGCTGCCGTATCCCATGAACTGCGCAATGCCGCGATGGACACCGCTCGGCAGCGCCTTGCCCCAGTCGCCTTTTTCCGCGGCGGCGTTGAGCACCGCGAGATGCTTGGGATGCTTCTGCATCAGCGTGCGGCGGAACTCGACCGAATCGCGCCCGGCGGCGCGCGCGCATTCCTCGATGAAGCATTCCATGTACACGCCGTTCTGGTTCGTGTTGACGCCGCGCCACGGGCCCACCGGTACCGTCGTGTTGCGCATCGCGTACTCGATCAGCAGGTTCGGCACGGTGTAGCCGAGCTGTGCGTCGCCCGCTTCCTCGTACCAGCCCTGGACCTGGCGCTTGTCCTTGCCGTCGGCGATCGAGCCGGGATTGACGAACGCGTTGATCGATTGGCCCGAGAGCCGCACGTGCAATCCGACGAGGTTGCCCTTGTCGTCCAGTCCCGCGGAGAGCTTGCACTGCGAGATCGGGCGATAGAAGTCGTGGGTCATGTCCTCCTCGCGGCTCCAGATCAGCTTCACCGGGACGCCGGGAAATTTCTTCGCGATCGCGGTCGCCTGCCGCGTGTAGTCCTGGTTGCCGCCGCGCCGTCCGAAGCCGCCGCCGAGCGTGTGGCGATAAGCCTCGCACTGATCCAGCGGCAGGCCGGATTCTTCCGAGAGTGCGGCGAGAGATGCTTCCGCGTTCTGAGTGGAGACCCAGCACTCGGCCTTGCCGGGCGAGAGCTTCACCGTGCACGTCATCGGCTCCATCGTCGCGTGCGCGAGGAAGGGCGTGGTGTAGGTCGCCTCCACTTTCTTCGCCGCGGCCGCGATCGCCGCCGGCGTGTCGCCCACCTTCAGGTATTGGTACGCCTGCGCCGCCTCGAGGCCTTCCTTGAGGCGCGCGTCGATCGTGGCGCTCGACTCGGCCGCGCCAACGCCCTCGTCCCAGGCGATCGGCAGCGCGTCGAGCGCTTTCTTCGCGTGCCACCAGGTATCAGCGACCACCGCGACGCTCGAGGCGTCGACCTTCACGACGCCGCGCACGCCGGGCATCGCCAGGGCCTTGGCCTCGTCGTAGCTCGCGAGCTTGCCGCCGAACACCGGGCACTGCTTGATCGCCGCGTTGAGCATTCCGGGAAGTTGCACGTCGATCGCGTATACCAGCTTGCCGTTCAGCTTGTCCGCGGTATCGAGCCTGCGGAACGGCTTTCCGGCGACCTTCCAGTCCTTCGGGTCCTTCAGCTTGAGCGTTTTCGGATCGGGAGGCGCCAGCTTCGCGGCCGCGGCCGCCACCTTGCCGTAGCTCGTCGTTCGGTTCGAGCCGGCGTGGGTGATGACGCCGTTCGCGACCGTGAGCTCGCCCATCGGCACCTTCCATTCGTCCGCCGCGGCCTGCAGCAGCATCACGCGCGCCGCCGCCCCGCCCCGGCGCACGTAATCCTGCGACGTGCGGATGCCGCGGCTGCCGCCCGTGCCCATCTCGCCCCAGGCGCGTTTCGCCGCGAGGTTGCGTCCCGGATCCACGATCTCGAGCGCGATCTTGTTCCAGTCGCATTCGAGCTCCTCGGCGACGAGCTGCGCCTGGCCGGTGAACGTCCCCTGCCCCATCTCCGAGCGCGCGATGCGCACGACGCAGGTATCGTCGGGCCGGATCGCGACCCACAGGTTGACCTCGGCGGCCGCGGCCGCGCGTTGCGCGTGCGCGACGGGCAGGTGCTTGCCGTGCGCGAGCCCGCCGCCCGCGGCGGCCGAGGCGATGATGAACTTGCGGCGCGAGACATGGG
>JANPHA010000462.1:0-19105 GCA_031424255.1 Burkholderiales bacterium
CGCTCGAGTGATGATCATGGGCCGAGGAAGGTCGTCCGCGTCGCGAGGGCCGTTGAGAACGCCGAGCGGACCTGCGAGTCAACGGAGCATGGTTCGCAAAAAGCGAGTCCGACCCCGCTGCCTCCAAGAACATACCAAAAGATTTCGGCGAGCACTTTTTTGCGAACCCCGTTGATTCGCGGGTAGCGAGGGAACCGGAGCGCCGGCGACGGCGTTCGAACCGGACCTCGCGACGGGGACGACCTTCCTCGGCCCCTTGCTGTCCTACCACTTCACCCTCGTCCCGCATTAGGATAGAATTCAAACGAGCGTTTGAATCGGGCGTTTCACACTATGGCCGCACCCCGTCCCGCGCGGAAGAGCGTCGCCCCCGACGTCGCTTCGGCGGACACCAAGACCAGGATCCTCGACGCGGCGGAGCTGCTCTTCATGGAGCATGGCTTCGAGGCCACGAGCCTGCGCCAGCTCACCTCGGCGGCGGGTGTCAATCTCGCCGCGGTCAACTACCACTTCGGCTCGAAGGAAGAGCTCTTCCAGGCGGTGCTCACGCGCCGGCTCGATCCGATGAACCAGGAGCGCATCGCGCTGCTCGCGAAGGTCGAGCGCGATGCGGGTGGCAAGACGCTGTCGTGCGAGAAGATCCTGTTCGCGATGCTGATCCCGGCGCTGCGCCTGGCGCGCGACGAGAAGCGCGGCGGCAAGAATTTCCTGCGCGTGCTGGGACGCGCGTACGCGGATCCGGCGCCGTTCATCCGCCATTTCCTCTCCGGGCAATACGCCGAGATGATCGGCCTCTACAAGGAAGCGTTCCTGCGCGCGCTGCCGCACCTCTCGCGCCAGGAGCTCACGTGGCGCCTGCACTTCGTGATGGGCGCGCTTTCGTACACGCTCGCCGGCACGGATGCGCTCAAGATCTTCGCGCAGGTCGGCGCGGCCGAGAACGACGAGTTGCTGCTGCAGCGCCTGGCGCCGTTCCTGGTGGCCGGATTGAAGGCCCCGGCGCTGGGAGATTCACGAAAGCTCGAGCTGGTCTCGGGCGACTAGGAGACCGACGATGACGATCGCATGGACCGTACTGATCTGCGTGGCCGTGGTGTGGATCCTGGCGTATCACCGCGCCAACGGCCTCGCCTGGTCGCTCGCCTTCGCCGCCGGCGCGGCCGCGCTCACCTCCTTCGGCGGGTCACCGGCGGCGAGCATCGCCGCATGGATCGCGGTCGCGATCTTCGCCGCGTTCTCGATCGTGAAGCCGCTGCGGCGCGCGCTCGTGACCGGCCCGATTTTCGGCCTCTACAAGAAGATCCTGCCGCAGGTTTCGCAGACCGAGCAGGAGGCGCTCGACGCCGGCAGCATCTGGTGGGATGCCGACCTCTTCAGCGGCAAGCCCGACTGGAAGAAGATGCTCGCCTATCCGCAGGCGACACTCTCGGCCGAGGAGCGCGCGTTCATCGACGGCCCGGTCGAAGAGCTCTGCGGCATGCTGAACGAGTGGGACATCACGCACAACCGCATGGACCTGCCGCCGGAAGCGTGGAAGTTCATCCGCGAGAAGGGCTTCCTCGGCATCATCATCCCGAAGTCGTTCGGCGGCCTCGGCTTTTCCGCTTACGCCCACTCCGAGATCGTCACCAAGATCTCGACCCGCAGCGGGACGGCCGCAGTGACCGTGATGGTGCCGAACTCTCTCGGGCCCGCGGAGCTGCTGATCCACTACGGCACCGATGCGCAGAAGAACCACTACCTGCCGCGGCTTGCGAAGGGCCTCGAGATCCCGTGCTTCGCGCTCACCAATCCGGAAGCGGGCTCCGACGCGGGCGCGATTCCCGATTTCGGCATCGTGTGCAAGGGGATGTTCGAAGGCCGCGAGGTGCTCGGCATCCGGATGACGTGGGAGAAGCGCTACATCACGCTCGGGCCGGTGGCGACCCTTCTCGGCGTCGCGTTCAAGCTCTACGATCCCGACAAGCTGATCGGCCCTGAAGAGGATGTCGGCATCACGCTCGCGTTGATCCCGACCTCGCACAAGGGCGTGAACATCGGGCGGCGCCACATCCCGCTCGGCGCGGCGTTCATGAACGGGCCCAACTCGGGCAAGGACGTGTTCATCCCGATGGACTGGATCATCGGCGGCCAGCAGCAGGTGGGCAAGGGCTGGCGCATGCTGGTCGAATGCCTCGCCGCGGGCCGCGCGATCTCGCTGCCGTCGATGTCGATGGCCGCGGGCAAGCTCAGCTCGCGCGCCACCGGCGCGTATGCGCGCATCCGCTCGCAATACCGCACGCCGATCGGCACGTTCGAGGGGGTGGAGGAGCCGCTCGCGCGCATCGGCGGCAACACCTACCTGATGGATGCGACGCGCCGCATGACGATGGTGGCGCTCGACCTCGGCGAGAAGCCCTCGGTGATCTCGGCGATCTGCAAGTACCACATGACCGAGCGCATGCGCTCGGTGCTGAACGACGCGATGGACATCCACGGCGGCAAGGGCATCATGATGGGGCCGAACAATTACCACGGCCACGGCTACGAGAACGCGCCGATCGCGATCACCGTCGAGGGCGCCAACATCCTCACGCGCTCGATGATCATCTTCGGGCAGGGCGCCATCCGCTGCCATCCGTTCGTGCTGCGCGAGATCAAGGCCGCGGGCGCCGACGACCTTGTGGAGTTCGACGCCGCGCTCTGGGGCCACATGACGTTCACCGTGTCGAGCGCCGCGAGAGCGCTCTGGCTCGGCATCACCGGCGGCAAGGGCATCGCCGTTCCCGGATCGCACGAGACCGGGCGCTACCTGCAGATGATGACGCGCTTCTCGTCGGCGTTCGCGCTGCTCTCCGACATCTCGATGTTCGTGATCGGCGGAAGCCTGAAGCGCAAGGAGAAGATCTCCGCGCGCCTGGGCGACATCCTCTCGCTGCTCTACATCGCCTCGGCCACGGTGAAGCGCTTCCACGACGAGGGTTGCCAGAAGGAAGACCGGCCGCTGCTGCACTGGGCGATGTACGACAGCTTCTTCAAGCTGCAGGTCGCGATGGACGGGGTGCTCTCCAACTTCCCGAGCCGCTTCGTCGCCGCGTGGCTGCGCGTGCTGGTGTTCCCGAAGGGCCTCACGCTCGATGCGCCCACGGACAAAGTCGGATCGAAGGTGGCGGAGATCCTGATCACCCCGGGTGCGGCGCGCGATCGCCTCACCGCCGGCGCCTATGTTCCGCGCCGCGACGACGACGTCATCGGCCGGCTCGACTTCGCGATGGAGGCGGTGATCGCGGCCGAGCCGATCGAGGCGAAGATGCGGCGCGCCGTGAAGGAGGGCAAGCTCGCGCAGCAGCGCACGGGCGCGGAACGCCAGCGGGCCGCGCTCGAGGCGGGAATCATCACGCAGGCGGAATTCGACCACCTCGCGTATACGGACCGGCTGCGCCACGACGTGATCCGGGTCGACGATTTCGAGCACGACCTGTCGCGCGGTACCAAGCCGGAAGAAATGCCGGAGGAAACATGGCAAGCCACCGACTCGAAGAAAAAGATCGCCGCCGCGTCTATGTAGTCGACGGGGCGCGCACCCCCTTCCTCAAGGCGAAGACCGGGCTCGGGCCGTTCACCGGCGCCGACCTCGCGGTCAACGCGGGACGCCCGCTGCTGCTGCGCCAGCCGTTCGAGGCGAACGCGTTCGACGAGGTGATCCTCGGCGCGGCGATGCCCTCGTCGGAAGAGGCCAACATCGCGCGCGTCGTGTCGCTGCGGCTGGGCTGCGGCGACAAGGTGCCGGCCTGGACCGTGATGCGCAACTGCGCCTCCGGCCTGCAGGCGCTCGACTCCGCCGCGGTGAACATCATGGCGGGACGATCGAGCCTGGTGCTCGCCGGCGGCACCGATGCGATGAGCCACGCGCCGCTGCTCTACGGGCCCGCGATGACCAACTGGTTCGCGGCCTTCGCCACCGCGAAGACGCCGGGCCGCAAGGCCGCGCTCGCGACGAAATTCCGGCTTTCGTATCTCGCGCCGGTGATCGCGATCCTGAACGGCCTCACCGATCCGATCGTCAAGCTCTCGATGGGATCCACCGCGGAGATCGTCGCCAAGCGCTTCGGCATCACGCGCGCGATGATGGACGAGTATGCGGTCGAGTCCCACCGCCGGGCGGCGTTCGCGCTCGACAACGGGCACCTCGAGGAGATCGAGCCGATGTACGGGCGCGACGGCACGGTATACGCGGCCGACGACGGCGTGCGCCGCGATTCGAACGTCGGGAAGCTCGGCACGCTGAACCCGGTGTTCGACAAGACCTACGGCAACGTGACCGCCGCCAACAGCTCGCAGGTGACCGATGGTGCCGCGATGCTGATCCTCGCCTCCGAGGACGTCGTCGACGAATACCGCCTCGAGCCGCTCGGTCGGATCGTCGACACCCATTGGGGCGCGCTCGACCCCGCGGAGATGGGGCTGGGGCCGGTGCATGCGATCACGCCGCTTTTGATGCGCCACGGCTTGACGCTCGACGACATGGATGCGGTCGAGATCAACGAGGCGTTCGCCGCCCAGGTGCTGGGGTGCGTGGCCGCGTGGGAAAGCGCCGACTACTGCCGCGAGCATTTCGCGCTCGAGCGTCCCTTCGGCCGGCTCGACCGCGCGAAGCTGAATGTCGACGGCGGTGCGATCGCCGTGGGACATCCCATCGGCGGCTCGGGCGCGCGCGTCGTGCTGCACGTGCTCAAGGTCCTGCAGCGCACCGGCGGCAAGCGCGGCGTGGCGTCGCTGTGCATCGGCGGAGGGCAGGGCGGCGCGATGCTGGTCGAGCGAATCTAGGCGCGAGGGCGCGAGGCGCGAGGATCGATGTCCCAGGGGTTTCTCTCGCGCGTCGCATTCGGCCCGGCCGCCATGCGTCGCCTCTTCAATCTCTGGCCGCCGTTTCGCGGCGCCGGCATCCGCGTGCGCGAGATCGCGCCGGATTTCAGCCGCTGCACCGTGGAGCTGCGCATGGGACTGCTCAACCGCAACTACGTCGGCACGCATTTCGGCGGTTCGCTGTTCGCGATGACCGATCCGTTCTTCATGATCCTGATGATGAAGAGCCTCGGGGACGATTACGTCGTCTGGGACAAGGCCGGCACGGTGCGCTTCCTCAAGCCGGCGCGCGGCACCGTCACCGCGCGCTTCGAGATGCCCGCGGAGCGCGTGGCCGAAGCGCGCACGATGACCGCGGGCGGCGCAAAATTCGAGCCCACGTTCCTGGTGGAAATCGTCGACGCCGCGGGAGTCGTGGTGGCCGACGTCGAGAAGACGCTGTACATAAGGAAAAAAAATGGAACTCAGGCACTGGAAGCTGGACGGTGACGCGGAGGGGCTGGCGTGGCTCGCGTTCGACCGCGCGGGTACCGGCACGAACACGTTCTCGAGCGAGGCGCTGAGGGAGCTCGGACAGATCGCGGACCACCTCGCCTCGATGCCTCCCAAGGGACTCGCGATCCTGTCGGCGAAGGACAACGGCTTCGCCGCGGGCGCGGACATCGACGAGTTCACCGCGCTGAAGGACGTGGACGAGGCGATCGCGTTCACGGTGCTGGGCAACTAGGTGTTCAACAAGATCGAGCGGCTGGCCTTTCCGACGGTCGCGATGATCCATGGTTTCTGCATGGGCGGCGGGCTGGAACTCGCGCTCGCATGCCGCTATCGCGTCGCCGACGACGGGCCGAAGACCCGCATGGCGCTTCCCGAGGTGATGATCGGCATCGTGCCGGGATGGGGCGGGGCCAGGCGCATGCCGAAGCTGATCGGCGCGGCCGCCGCACTCGACCTCATGTTGACCGGCCGTGGAATCGATGCACGGCGCGCCAAGAAGCTGGGCCTCGTCGACGCGGTGACGCCGCGGCGCCATTTCGAGAATGCCGCGCGCCGCATCCTGCAGAACCCGCCGCCGCTGCATCACCCGAAGCTCGCCGCCGCCGCGACCGACTGGCCCGGCATCCGCAACCTGGTCGCGAAGATGTCGGCGAAGAAGGTCGCCGAGCGCGTGCGCCGCGATCACTACCCCGCGCCCTACGCGATCATCGACCTGTGGAAGGATTTCGGCGGCGATGTGCGCAATGTGCCGCGCGAGCATCCCGCCTCCACCGCGAGCCTTTTCTTCCATCCGACCACGAAGAATCTCATCCGTGTCTTCAAGCTCCAGGAGCGCCTCAAGGCGTTTGGAAAAGCAGGAGAGAGTGAGGTCAGGCATCTCCACGTGATCGGCGCCGGAGCCATGGGAGGCGACATCGCCGCATGGGCCGCGATGAAGGGGATTGCCGTCACGCTGCAGGACCTCGCGCCCGAGCGCGTGGCCCCGGCGATCGCGCGCGCGGCGAAGCTCTACAAATCGCGATTGAAGCAGCCGCACCTGGTGCAGGCCGCGATGGACCGGCTGATTCCCGACGTGGCCGGGGACGGCGTGGCCCGCGCCGATATCGTGATCGAGGCGATCGTCGAGAACGCGGAAGTGAAGCGCAAGCTCTTCGCCACGATCGAGCCGAAGATGAAGCCCGGCGCGATCCTCGCCTCGAACACCTCGAGCATCCCGTTGCAGGAGCTCTCCGGCGTGCTGAAGCGCCCCGAACGCCTCGTCGGGCTGCACTTCTTCAATCCGGTCGCGCAGATGATGCTGGTCGAGATCGTCGAGGGCCCGCAGACCTCGGGCGCGGTGATGCAGGCGGGCCAGGCGTTCGCGAAGCAGATCGACAAGCTGCCGCTGCCGTGCAAGTCGGCGCCGGGCTTCCTCGTGAACCGCGTGCTCTCGCCGTATCTGCTCGAGGCGATTCTGATGCTCGACGAGGGCATTGCCGCGGAGACCATCGACGCGGCCGCAAAGGATTTCGGCATGCCGATGGGCCCGATCGAGCTGGCCGACATGGTCGGCCTCGACATCGCATGGGCGGTGGGCCAGGAGCTCGCCAAGCCCGGCAGCCCGATCCCGAAGCGTTTGCAGGAGGCGATCGAGGCGAAGAACTTCGGCAAGAAGACCGGCAAGGGCTTCTACACGTGGGTGAAGGGCAGGGCGCAGAAATCCGGCGCCGGAACCGGCACGACAGATCTCAAGCCGCTCGCCGATCGCATGGTGCTGCCCGCGCTGAACGAGGCGGTCGCCTGTGTGCGCGAGAAGATCGTGGCCGACGCGGACCTCTGCGATGCCGGAGTGATCTTCGGCACCGGCTTCGCCCCGCACCGCGGCGGGCCGATCTCCACGATCCGCGCGCGCGGCAAGCAGGAGTGGCTGCAGATCATGGCGGAACTCAAGGCGAAACACGGGCTGCGCTTCGAGCCGGATACGGGATGGGATTCGATTTGAACGCCCTCGCGGCGTGAAGGGCGCGGCCACGGGGAAAGAATTCGCGCCGCCGAGGAGGCGGCGCGATGATCAAGGAGCGCTAGTTCGACCTCGGCAACTTTGCTTCCCGTCCCTGCAGCAAAGACGCAAGGAAACTCTTGCCCATGAGGGGAATTTCCATGGGAGGTCCGGTTCTGCTCGGGCGGCGCACATCGAACTCCTCGCACAGCTGGCCGAAATACGATGCCGCGATGACCTGCGCGTATTCCAGCGCTCCAAGGCTGTCGACGCCGGGGAAAGCTTCCGAGAACTCGACTACGCCGGAAATGGAGCACCGGCAAACCCACATTCCCTTGAAGTCGCCTTCTTCATCCGCCCGCACGGGTCGGAAAATCCTGACCTCCAGCGGCCGATACTCGGTTTCGGACGGCTTTTTCGCCAGGTAGATCGCTTCCGCGATCGCAGACGTGTCGTGAGCCATGGGCCAACTCCTTCTCGGAAGGTGCGATAGGTTAACAGCCCGCTATGCATGCCACATAGAGCGACGTTGCGCCAAGAACGCACATCGCGCCCGCCAGCCCGGGAATTCCGGCACACATTCGCAGGGCAATGGCCAGGGCCTCGGAGCAGGCTCGCATGCACGACGCTCCGCCCGCGCCCGCATACGAGCCCCAGAATACAAACTCGAGATCACGTTGCTGGGAATTCGTCCAGAGCTCTTCCATTTCATCCTCGAGAGTCCTCAGCTTGGCGAAATCTTTCGCGGATGCGCCGCCGGCCGAGCATGCTCCCGCCGCCTCCTGACCGACGACCGGGGTCGACCAGGTCTGGGTCAGATTCCTGCCCAGGGCTGCGCTTTCAAGGGGCTCGCGTCCTTCGAAACAAGTGTAGGTTCCTTCGGCGGATTCAATGCGCGCAGCGATTCTTTGCGTCGTGACGATCGAAGCGGGAGGCTGCGTGAAGCACGAGAGCAGTCCCGCGCCCCTGTCCAGCACAAGCCGCGCGGACGATGTCGTCCCGTCGGGCGCAACGACATCGAAACGGTGGGCGGGAATGAAGGCATACTTCGCGGGATCGAACAGCGGCGCGGCCGTTGCCGCTTCCACAGGCGTATTCACTTCCAGGTGTGCGTTGGCCGCGGCGGCTGCAAACGGCAAGGCGATGCAAAGAAGGCCGCGGACCAGCTTCTTGGTGAAACGATCGATCATTTGATGCATCCTTTCGTGGTCGTGGAGGCGTCACCTTGCCGCGATCGATGCGCATCGGCATTCGAGAATCGACGAAAACAAATTCGCCTTTAGCGTGGAGTTGACATGTCGACCGGCACGGTGATCGGCGCGGGCGATTCGATCGCGGAGGTGTTCGCACGCCGCGTGGCCGCGACTCCGGACGCGATCGCCTATCGCGACTACGACGCGGGCAGCGGCAAGTGGCAGGAGCTCACCTGGCGGCAGGTTGCGGACGAGGTCGCGCGCGTGCGCGCCGCGTTGAATGCCGAGGGCCTGGCGCCCGGCGAGCGCGTGGCGATCATGCTGCGCAACGGTCGCGAGTGGGTGTGCATCGACCAGGCGGCGCTCTCGCTCGGCCTCGTGGTGGTGCCGCTCTACGTCGAGGATCGCCCCGACAACATCGCCTATATCCTCGAGAACTGCGGCGCGCGCGTGCTGTTCGTCGAGGGCGACGAGCACCTGAAGCGGCTCGCCGAGATCCGCGAGCGCATGCCGGGCGTGAAGCGCGTCGTCTGCGTGAAGGCGAGCGAGACGGCGGATGAGCCGCGCATCGCGAATCTCGAATCGTGGTGTGGCACGCGTGCGCAGGCCGCACCGGTCGAGACCGCCGGCGATGCGCTCGCGACCATCGTCTACACCTCGGGGACGACGGGAAAGCCCAAGGGCGTGATGCTCTCCCACCAGAACGTCCTGCAGAACGTGAAGTCGGCGCTTGCCGTCTACGAGGTGTTTCCCGAAGACGTGTTCCTCTCGTTCCTGCCGCTTTCGCACATGCTCGAGCGCACCGCCGGGTACTACCTCACGATGGTGGCGGGCTCGACCGTCGCGTTCGCGCGCTCGATCGCGCTGCTCTCCGAGGACTTCCGGAGTGTCCGCCCGACCGTCATCGTATCGGTGCCGCGCATCTTCGAGAAGTTGCACGCCGCGATCCACCACTCGCTCGAGGACGCGACCCCGCTCAAGCGGCGCCTCTTCGAGATCGCGCATCGCACCGGCTGGGGCGTCTTCGAGTGGCGGCAGGGGCGCGGTCCGTGGCGCCCTGCGTTCCTCGCGTGGCCGTTGCTGCGCGTATTCGTCGCATCGAAACTCCTCGAGCGCCTCGGCGGGCGCCTGCGGCTGTGCATCAGCGGCGGCGCGGCGTTGAGCCCGCAGATCGCGCAGACCTTCATCGGCCTGGGGCTGCCGATCTGCCAGGGCTATGGGCTCACCGAGGCCTCCCCGGTCGTGAGCGTGAATCGGCTCGCGCACAACGATCCGGCGAGCATCGGCGCGCCGCTTCCGGGAGTCGAGGTCGCGTTCGGCGAGATGAGCGCGCTCAAGGTGAAGGGCCCCAACGTGATGCTCGGATATTGGAAGAATCCCGAGGCGACCGCGAAAGTGCTGAGCGCCGACGGCTGGCTCGACACCGGCGACCAGGCGCGCATGGAAAACGGGTTCCTCTATATCACCGGGCGCCTGAAGGAGATCATCGTGCTCGGCAACGGCGAGAAGGTGCCGCCGGTCGACATGGAGATCGCGATCCAGTTGGACCCGCTCTTCGAGCAGGTGATGATCGTGGGCGAGGGCAAGCCCTACCTCGCCGCGCTGGTGGTGCTGAACGACGCGGAGAAGAAGAAGGCGGGCGATCTCGGCGACAAATCGCTGGTGGCGCGCATCGCCGCGCAGGTGAAGGGCTTCCCGGGCTACGCCCAGGTGCGCAAGGCGGCCGTGATCGACGAGAAATGGACCGTCGACAACGGCCTGCTCACCGCGACGCTGAAGCCGCGCCGCAACGAGATCCTGTCACGCTACAAGGACCGGATCGAGGATCTGTATCGCGGTCGCTAGACGCAAGGCCCTAGAATAGGGCCCTCACAGGGAGAAACTCACATGTTCGATCGCCTTTCCCGCAGCTGGAGCCTGGTCAAGGCCAGCGCCGCGGTGCTGATGAAGGACAAGGAGCTGCTGCTCTTTCCCGCGCTTTCCCTGGTCGCGCTCGTAGTGGTGGCCGCGAGCTTCGCGCTGCCGGTGCTCGGGCTCGGTGCGCTCGACGGCCTGTCTCGCGGCTCGAACAAGGCCATCTCCGCCGGGGTGTACGTCGTCGCCTTCCTGTTCTACTTCAGCCAATACTTCGTGATCGCGTTCTTCAATACCGCGCTGGTCGGCGCCGCGATGATCCGCCTCGAAGGCGGCGATCCCACGCTGGGCGACGGGCTGCGGATCGCAACTTCGAAGATCGCGGTGATCGCGGGCTATGCGTTGATCGCGGCGACCGTAGGCCTCGTCCTGCGGATCATCCAGGAACGCGTCGGCGTCATCGGCAGGATCATCGTCGGCCTGCTCGGCGTCGGCTGGTCGATCGCGACCTATCTCGTCGTGCCGGTGCTGGTCGCGCGCGATGTCGGGCCGATCGATGCCGTCAAGGAAAGTGCGGCGCTGCTGAAGAAGACCTGGGGCGAGAACATCATCGGCCAAGGGGGGATCGGCATCGCGTTCGGGTTCATCTTCCTCGGCGTGGTCTTCTGCGGAATATTCCTGGTCGGCGTGGCCGTCCTCACGCACAGCGTGCTCCTGGTCGTGGTCACGGCGGTCCTCGCGATCCTCGCGATCGGCGTCACCGCGCTGGTGCAGACCGCGTTGTCCGGCATCTACGCCGCGGCGCTGTATCGTTTCGCGACGACCGGCGAGGGCACGCAGGGTTTCGATTCGGGCACGATGCGCCTCGCGTTCGCGCCGAAGTAACCGGGAGATCGGCACGATGGCACGAGTCGCGGTCGTCACCGGCGCCGGGAGCGGCATCGGGCGCGAGCTGGCGCTCGCCTGTGCGCGCGAGGGGCACGACGTGGTCCTCGCCGACGTCGACGAGAAGGGCATGGCGGCGACGGCCGATCTGATCAGCGCGATCGGGCGCGAGACGCTCGCGATGCGCTGCGATGTGGCGCAGCCGTCGGAAGTCGAAGCGCTCGCGGAGCGCACCTACGGGCGCTTCGGCGCGGCGCACCTGCTCTTCAACAACGCGGGCGTCGGGGTGGGCGGCCCGGTGTGGACCACGACGCTCGAGGACTGGAAGTGGGTCCTCGACGTCAATGTCATGGGCGTGGTGCATGGCGTGCGCGCGTTCGTGCCGCGCATGCTCGCGAGCAAGGAGGCCTGCCACATCGTCAACACCGCTTCCGTCGCGGGCTTCCTGTCGCTTCCCGGCAGCAGCATCTACTGCGTGAGCAAGCATGCGGTCGTGACATTGTCGGAATGCCTGCGCCACGAGCTGCGGCTGGAAAACGCGTCGATCGGCGTCTCGGTGCTCGCCCCGGCGTTCGTCAACACCGGCATCGCGGAGTCGGATCGCAACCGGCCCGCGGAGCTCGCGGCGACCAATCCGCTCGGCAAGCCCTACCAGGAGGCGGTGAAGAAAGCGGTGCTCGCGGGGCGGCTCTCCGCGGCCGAGGTCGCGGCGATCACGCTCGCGGCGGTGAAGGCCGGGCGCTTCTACGTGTTCCCGCACCAGAAGATCAAGGCGGCGATCGAGGTCCGCGCGCGCGACATCCTCGATGAACGCGATCCCACCGATTCGTCGCGTCCGCTTCCTGGTACCAAGGAGCGGGTGACGTGAGCAGCCAATTCGCCGGCACGATGCAGGTGCAGGAAAAGCAGCGCTTCGACATCGCCGCGCTCGAGGCGTGGATGCGCGCGAACGTCGAGGGCTTCCAGGGCCCGCTCGAGGTGGAGCAGTTCAAGGGCGGGCAGTCCAATCCCACGTTCCGCCTCACAAGCCCGAGCGGTCGCTACGTGATGCGCCGCAAGCCCGCGGGGAAGCTCTTGCCCTCGGCCCACGCGGTCGATCGCGAATATCGCGTGATGACGGCGCTCGCGGGGAGCGCCGTGCCGGTGCCGAAGACGTACGGCCTGTGCCCGGACGACAGCGTGATCGGCTCGGCCTTCTTCGTGATGGAATTCGTCGACGGGCGCGTGCTCTGGGACGGATCGCTGCCGGGCATGAGCAACGCCGAGCGCGGCGCGATCTACGCCGAGATGAACCGCGTGATCGCCGAGCTCCACAAGGTCGACTTCGCCGAGCGCGGCCTCGGCGACTACGGCAAGCCGGGCAACTACTTCGCGCGCCAGATCGCGCGCTGGACCAAGCAGTACCAGGCTTCAGAGACCGAGAAGATCGAGTCGATGGACCGGCTGATCGAATGGCTGCCCGCGAACATCCCGCCGGAAGAGGAGACCACGATCGTCCATGGCGACTTCCGCGTCGACAACCTCGTGTTCCATCCGACCGAGCCGCGCGTACTCGCGGTGCTCGACTGGGAGCTCTCGACCCTCGGCCATCCGCTCGCCGATTTCTCCTATCACTGCATGAGCTGGCACGTGCCGCCGGGCGCCTTCCGCGGGCTCGAAGGCTACGACCTCGCGGCACTCGGCATTCCCTCGGAAGCGGAGCACGTGGCCGCCTATTGCCACCACGTCGGACGCGGCCCGATCGGTGCCGACCATTGGGACTTCTACATCGCCTACAACATGTTCCGCGCCGCGGGCATCGCGCAGGGCGTGATGGGGCGCGTGGTGGATGGGACGGCGGCGAGCCAACATGCGTTGCAAGTCGGGCGCTCCGCGCGCACGCTCGCCGAGCACGGCTGGCAGCGCGTAGAGACAATACTCGCGCGACGATAAGGATTCCGGAGACATCAATGGACTTCGAATACTCGGCCAAAACACGCGACCTGCTCGTACGCCTTTCCGCGTTCATGGACGAGCACATCCGCCCGAACGAGAAGCGCTACCACGACGCGATCGGGGAGGGCGGCGACCGGTGGCAGCCGCCGGCCTTGATGGAGGAGCTGAAGGCGAAGGCGCGCGCGCAGGGCCTGTGGAACCTCTTCCTGCCCGAGTCCGAGCGCGGCGCGGGCCTCACCAACCTCGAGTACGCGCCGCTGTGCGAGCTGATGGGCCGCGTGCCGTGGTCGGCGGAAGTGTTCAACTGCTCCGCCCCCGACACCGGCAACATGGAGACGCTCGAACGCTATGCCACGCCCGGGCAGAAGAAGCAGTGGCTCGAGCCGCTGCTCGAGGCAAAGATCCGCTCGTGTTTCGCGATGACCGAGCCCGCGGTCGCCTCGAGCGACGCGACCAACATCCAGAGCTCGATCGCGCGCGCCGGCGATGAATATATCGTGAACGGGCGCAAGTGGTGGGCGTCGGGCGCGATGGACCGGCGTTGCCGGCTCTTCATCTTCATGGGCCAGACCGACCCCGCGAATCCCGACCGCCACAAGCGCCAGTCGATGATCCTGATCCCGAGCGATGCGAAAGGCGTCACTGTCCTGAGGCACCTGCCCGTGTTCGGGTACGACGACGCGCCGCACGGGCACGCGGAGATCCTGTTCGACAACGTGCGCGTGCCGGCCGCGAACCTGTTGCTGGGCGAGGGGCGCGGCTTCGAGATCGCGCAGGGCCGCCTCGGTCCGGGCCGCATCCATCACTGCATGCGCACCATCGGCCTCGCCGAGCGGGCGCTCGAGGACATGTGCCGCCGCACTCTCGCGCGCGTCGCATTCGGCAAGCCGATCGCGGAGCAGACCGTGACGCTCGAGCGCATCGCCGAGTCGCGCATCCGCATCGACCAGGCGCGGCTCTTGGTGCTCAGCGCCGCCGACAAGATGGACCGCGTCGGCAACAAGGTCGCGGCCAAGGAGATCGCGATGATCAAGGTCGCGGCGCCCAACATGGCGTGCGACGTGATCGACTGGGCGATCCAGGCGCACGGCGCCGGCGGCCTGAGCGACGATTTCACCCTCGCCTACCACTACGCGCACGCGCGCACCCTGCGCTTCGCCGACGGTCCCGACGAGGTCCACCGCAACGCCATCGGCAAGCTCGAGCTCCGGAGGTACAAATGACCACCAACCACCAGGTGCGCCTCGGCGCGCGTCCCGTCGGAATCCCGAAGCGCAGCGACTGGCAGTTCACCGAGGAAGCGGTGCCGGAGCCCCAGGACGGCGAGATGGTGGTCCAGCTGCAGTACATCTCGCTCGACCCGGCGATGCGCGGCTGGATGAACGACGCCAAGTCGTACATCCGCCCGGTCGGGATCGGCGAGGTGATGCGCGCCGGCGGCGCGGGCCGCGTGGTCGCGTCGAAGCATCCGAAGTTCCAGGTGGGCGACGTGGTCTCGGGCGCCTTCGGCGTGCAGGAATACGCGCTCTCCGACGGCAAGGGCGTGCAGAAGGTGGATACGAAGTTCGCGCGCCTGCCGACCTATCTCGGAGTGCTCGGCATGCCCGGCATGACCGCGTACTTCGGCCTGCTCGACATCGGCAAGCCGCAACCGGGCGATACCGTCGTGGTGTCGGGTGCCGCCGGTGCCGTGGGCTCGGTGGTGGGCCAGGTGGCAAAGATCAAGGGCTGCCGCGCGATCGGCATCGCCGGCGGCGCCGACAAGTGCCGCCTGCTCACCGAAGAGCTCGGCTTCGACGCCGCGATCGACTACAAGTCCACGGACGTGAAGGCCGCGTTGAAGGAGCATTGCCCCAAGGGCATCGACGTCTACTTCGACAACGTCGGCGGCGAGATCCTCGACGCGGCGCTCGCGCGCCTCGCGTTGCGCGCGCGCGTGGTGATCTGCGGCGCGATCTCGCAGTACAACAACACGTCGGCGGTCACCGGCCCGGCGAACTACCTCTCGCTGCTGGTGAACCGCGCGAGCATGACCGGCATGGTGGTGTTCGATTTCGCGGATCGTTACGGCGAGGCGGCGCGCGAGATGGCGCAGTGGATCGCGCAGGGCAAGCTGAAGGCGAAGGAGGACATCGTGGGCGGCGGCGTCGATGCCTTTCCGGAAGCACTGCTGCGCCTCTTCAAGGGCGAGAACACCGGCAAGCTCGTGCTCGAGGTCGACCATCGATGAAGGCGCTGGTCTGCAGCGAGCTCACCGGGATCGATTCGCTCGCGGTCGGTGAGATGACGCTGCCCGCGCCGGGAGCGGGACAGGTGTTGCTCGAGGTAAAGGCGGCGGGCGTCAACTTTCCCGACATCCTGATGACCCAGGGCAAGTACCAGTTCAAGCCGCCGATGCCGTTCGCGCCCGGGTGCGAGCTCGCCGGGATCGTGAAGGCGGTGGGCGCGGGAGTGACGCACGTGAAGCCCGGCGATGCCGCGCTCGCGATCGTGATGCACGGTGCATTCGCGGAGGAGGCGCTCGCCGACGCGAAGCTGGTGGTGCCACTGCCGCCGGGCGTGGACTTCGTCACCGCGGCGTCGTTCATGTTCACGTACGGCACGTCGTACCACGCGCTCAAGGATCGCGCCGCGCTCGAGAAAGGCGAGACGCTGCTCGTGCTCGGCGCCGCGGGCGGCGTGGGCCTGGCCGCGGTCGAGCTCGGCAAGCTGATGGGCGCGCGCGTGATCGCCGCCGCCTCCACCGATGAGAAGCTCGCAGTCTGCCGCGCGAGCGGCGCCGACGAGACGGTCAACTACGCGACGGAGGACCTGCGCGAGCGCGTGAAGGCGCTCACCGAAGGGCGCGGAGTCGATGTGATCTACGACCCCGTGGGAGGCCCGTATTCGGAGCCCGCCCTGCGCAGCATGGCGTGGCGCGGCCGGCATCTCGTGGTCGGTTTCGCCAACGGCGAGATCCCGAAGATCCCGCTGAACCTCGCGCTGCTCAAGGGCTGCTCGATCGTCGGCGTGTTCTGGGGCGGTTTCACGCGAAACGAGCCGAGGGCGAATGCCGACAACGTTCGGGAGCTCGTCGGCTGGATCGCCGCCGGCCGGCTGAAGCCCGTGGTGTCGGAGCGTTATGCGCTCGCGCGCGGCGCCGAAGCGCTGCGGGCGATGCAGGACCGGCGCGTCACGGGAAAGGTCGTGATCGTTCCCGAAGGCTGAATCGGTTTCGTCCGAAACACGGCTCGCGCTACCCGAAGCAAAGCGGAGACGCCATTCGTTCGTAATGGCTGCACGTCAATCCGACGCCACTTTGCAGAGGAAGCATCATGAACACCCGTACGAAGACCCTGATGGCCGGCGCGCTCGTCGCGGCCGCATCCGCGCTCAGCTCGCACGCCGCGGATCAAAGCGCTTTCTTCGCCCAGCAGATGCAGATCACCGACGGCTACTATCCGCGCTATACGGTTCAACCCACGCCCGCGCGGACGAAAGCGGCGAGCGAGCGCACGCTCGAAGAGGACCAGTGGTACGGGCGGGAACGCGCCCAGGGCAGCGGAGTCGTCGCGCCGGTGCCGTTTCCGGTCCCGGCGTCCCTGGCCACCCCGAAGAATCGTCCCGCGGGCGCCGTGGAAGCCTCCGCGAATCGCCGGCCCGCGACCGCGGCGCAAGCTGCGGAGGACGAGTTCCTCACGAAGGAGCGCAACGAGACCGACGGCAACGTCGCGCCGGTGCACTTTTCGGCGGGCGGACCGACCGCGGCGGCCCTGGACGAATGACACAGCAGTGATCGAGCGAGCTTCGCGCTGCGCAGAGCCTGCGCGCGGCGAAGCTCGTGTCGGGCGATTCAAGATCAAGGTGACCGTCACGCCTTGAAATGCCCGGTTGCGTCCGGGCTGCAGAACGGGAGTAGAATTCAAACGCCCGTTTGAAACCCCCATCCCCGCCCCAATGACGACCTCCCTGCCCGAGGGTGAGCAGCCGGTTCTTCGAATCGTCCCGATGCCGGCGGACACCAACGCCCACGGGACCATTTTCGGAGGCTGGGTGATGGCGCAGGTCGACATCGCCGGCAGCATCCCCGCGTGGGAGCGTGCCCGGGGGCCGGTCGTGACGGTCGCGGTGAATTCCTTCGTGTTCAAGGAGGCGGTGTACGTCGGCGACCTCGTGAGCTTCTACGCGCGCGTGCTCAAGGTCGGACGCACCTCGATCACCGTGGACGTGGAAGTGTTCGCGCAAACGCGGCGCGACGGACGCAGCCGCGCCGTCAGGGTGACCGAAGCACAACTGACCTATGTCGCGGTCGACGAGCGCCGCAAGCCGCGCCCCGTGCCCGACGAAATCGTGGAGACCTGAGATGAGCGAGCTCACCGTAACGCCGCTGTCCAAGCCGGCGCCCGCCCAACCCGCGCAACGCCCCGCAGACCCCACGCCGCCGCGGATGATCATCCGCCAGGCCGCGGTCCTCGGCGCCGGGGTGATGGGCGCGCAGATCGCAGCGCACCTCGCCAATGCCAACGTGAAGCCGTTGCTGTTCGAGCTGGCGGCCGAGGGCAAGGACAAGAACGCGAACGTGAAGAAGGCGCTGGACGCCCTGGCGAAGCTCAACCCGGGCCCCGCCGCCAACGCCGCGGCGCTGAAGCAGATCGTTCCGGCCAATTACGACGAGCACCTGCACCTGCTGAAGGACTGCGACCTCGTGATCGAGGCGATCAGCGAGCGCATGGACTGGAAGAAGTCGCTGTTCGAGAAAGTGGCGCCGCACATCGGGGCGAACGCGATCTTCGCCTCCAATACTTCGGGCCTGTCGATCACCGAACTCGCGCAGACGCTGCCTGCAGCGTTGCGGGAACGCTTCTGCGGCATCCACTTCTTCAATCCGCCGCGCTACATGCGCCTGGTGGAGCTGGTGCCGACCGCAGACACCGATCCGGCCGTGCTCGATCGCCTCGAGACTTTCCTCACGACGACTCTCGGCAAGGGCGTGATCCGCGCGAAGGACACGCCGAATTTCGTCGCCAACCGCGTGGGCGTCTTCTCGATGCTCGCGACGATGCACCATACCGCCGCGTTCGGATTGGGCTTCGACGAGGTGGATGCGCTCACCGGCCCGGCCATCGGCCGCGGCAAGAGCGCCACCTATCGCACCGCGGACGTGGTCGGCCTCGACACGATGGCGCACGTCATCAAGACGCTCGCGGATACGCTGCCCGACGACCCGTGGCGCGCGTATTACAAGTCGCCCGACTGGCTCTCCGCCCTCATCGCCAAGGGAGCGCTCGGCCAGAAGTCGAAGGCGGGCGTCTACATGAAAAAGGGCAAGGACATCCTGGTGCTCGACGTGGCGAAGCAGGACTATCGCGCGCAGGCCGGGGCCGTCGCCGACGAGGTCCAGGCGATCCTCAAGGAAAGGAATCCCGGCGAGCAGCTCGCAAAGCTGCGCGCTTCGTCGAACCCGCAGGCGCAATTCCTCTGGGCGATCTACCGCGATCTGTTCCATTACTCCGCGGTGCATTTGGCCGAAATTGCGCATTCGGCGCGCGACGTGGACTTCGCGATCCGCTGGGGCTTCGGCTGGGCGCGCGGGCCGTTCGAGCTGTGGCAGGCCGCGGGCTGGCAACGGGTTGCGCAGATGATCGACGCGGACATCGCCACGGGCAAGGCGATGGCGAAGGCGCCGCTGCCGCGCTGGGTGACCGACGGTCGTCAGGGCGTGCATTCGCCCGAGGGCTCGTACTCGGCGGAGACCGGCAAGATGGTGCCGCGCTCCACGTTGCCGGTGTATGCGCGCCAACTCTTCCCCGAGACGGTGATCGGCGAGAAGCCCGCCGAGCGCGGCACCACCGTGTTCGAGGATGAAGGCGTGCGCATGTGGCACCAGGGCGATCGCATCGCGATCGTCTCGTTCAAGAGCAAGATGCATTCGCTCGGCGTC
>JANPHA010000463.1:0-6815 GCA_031424255.1 Burkholderiales bacterium
GCCTTCGGGATCGCCATCACGCCAGGCTGGGCCAGCACCCACGCGAGCGCCAGCTGCGCGGGGGAGACGCCGAGCCGCGTCGCTACCGGGGCGACCGCGGGATGGCGCACGAGGCGGCCCTCGTCGAGAGGGGAATACGCCATCGGCGCCACACCGTGCCGGTCGCACCAGGGCAGCAGGTCGAATTCGATGCCGCGCTTCGCGAGGTTGTAGCAGACCTGGTCGGCCGCGCAGTGCTTGCCGCCCGCCAGCGCGAGCACCTCTTCCAGGTCGTCGGCATCGAAGTTGGACACGCCCCAGCGACGGATCTTGCCCGCCGCGACGAGCTCCTCCAGCGCCGCCACGGTCTCTTCGAGCGCGACGCTGCCACGCCAGTGGTAGAGGTAGAGATCGAGGAACCCGGTGCCGAGGCGCGCAAGAGAAGCGTCGCACGCGGCGACGAGCTTGCGGCGCGATGCGTGGTGGGGATAGAACTTGCTCACCACGATCACCTCGTCGCGCCGTCCGCGGATCGCCTCGCCCACGACTTCCTCCGCGCCGCCCTCCCCGTACATCTCGGCGGTGTCAATCAGGCCGATCCCCAGGTCCAGCCCGAGCCGCAGCGCCGCCACCTCGGCCGGGCGGTTGGCCGCGCGCTCGCCCATGTGCCACGTTCCCATCCCCAGGCGGGGCATCTTCATCGCGCGACTGCGGCGCTCTCGCGAAGGTGCTTCAAATCACCTGCAACTCGGTGTCGTATTGCGGATTCACGCGCGACTTTGCCGCCATCTTGTTGAGCGCGTTGATGTAGGCCTTGGCCGAGGCGACGACGATGTCGGTGTCCGATCCCATGCCGTTCACGACGCGGCCGTTCTTCGCCAGGCGCACGGTGACTTCCCCTTGCGAGTCGGTTCCCTCGGTCACGTTGTTCACCGAGTAGAGCAGCAGCTCGGTGCCGCTGTCGACCATGCTCTCGATCGCCTTGAAGGTCGCATCCACGGGACCGCCGCCGCGCGCTTCCGAGCGCATCTCGCGGCCGTCCTCGGAGATCACCACGCGCGCGAACGGCTGCTCGCCGGTTTCCGAGTGCGCGGCGAGCGAGACCAGCTTGAAGCGCTCGGCCTCGGGCGTCACGGTCTCGTCCGACATGAGCGCCTGGATGTCCTCGTCGAAGATCTCGCGCTTCTTGTCGGCGAGCTCCTTGAAGCGCGCGAACGCGTGGTTCAGCTGGTCCTCCGATGCGAGCAGGATGCCGAGCTCCTGGAGGCGGTTCTTGAAGGCGCTACGGCCCGAGAGCTTGCCGAGCGTGAGGCGGTTCGCACCCCAGCCCACGTCGCTCGCGCGCATGATCTCGTAGGTCTCGCGGTGCTTGAGCACCCCGTCCTGGTGGATGCCCGACTCGTGCGCGAACGCGTTCGCGCCGACCACCGCCTTGTTGGGCTGCACCGGATAGCCGGTGATGGTCGAGACGAGCTTGCTCGCGGGCACGATCTGGGTCGCGTCGATGCGCGTCGTCAACGCGAAGACGTCGGAGCGCGTCTTCACCGCCATCACGATCTCCTCGAGCGAGGCGTTGCCGGCGCGCTCGCCCAGGCCGTTGATGGTGCATTCCACTTGCCGGGCACCCGCGGTGACCGCGGCGAGCGAGTTGGCGACCGCCATGCCGAGATCGTTGTGGCAATGGGTCGACCACACCGCCTTGTCCGCGTTGGGCACGCGCGACATGAGCTGCCGGAAGAGCTCTCCCCACAGCTCGGGGACGCTGTAGCCGACGGTGTCGGGCACGTTGATCGTGCGCGCCCCGGCGGCGATCGTGGCCTCGAAGATGCGGCAGAGGAAATCGACATCCGAGCGCACCGCGTCCTCGGCCGAGAACTCGACGTCGTCGGTGTAGTCGCGCGCGAGCTTGACCGCGCGCACCGCCGCCTCGAGCACCTGGTCGGGCTGCATGCGCAGCTTGTGCTGCATGTGGATCGGGCTGGTCGCGATGAACGTGTGGACGCGCCCGGAATTCGCGCCGCGGATCGCTTCTCCGGCGCGCTGCACGTCGTTGTCGTTGGCGCGCGCGAGCGAGCAGATGGTCGAATCCTTCACCGCCGCGGCGACCGCGCGGATCGCCTCGAAATCGCCGGGGCTGGATGCGGCGAAGCCCGCCTCGATCACGTCGACGCGCAGCCGCTCGAGCTGCTTGCCGATGCGTATCTTGTCGTCCTTGGTCATGGCCGCGCCCGGGCTCTGCTCGCCGTCGCGCATCGTGGTGTCGAAAATGATCAGATGGTCACGCATGGAAGTCTCCAGATTGCGGATGGATCGATCCGCCCCGCGTTGCCGAAGCGGCCGGATGCTGCACGAATTGTGGGGGTGGGGTTTTTAGCGCGCGCGGCGCAGGAACAGCAGGCCCAGCGCGAGCGCGCCATGGCCGGAAAGCCGAAGGATCGAAAGGAAATCGTTCCTGATCATGGCTCGACTATAGCCGGTAAATCGGCGCATTGGCAACCACCCCGGTTCACGGCTGCCGGGGTGCCAGCTCGTGGCTCGACTTGGCGCCGTAGCGCAGCAGCAGCGCGGCGATGTCGTGGGCGCCGTGCTCGTCGGCCCCATCGAGCGGCGTCATGCCCGAGAGGTCGTGGAGATTGGGATTTGCGCCTGCGGCGAGCAGCACCTCGACCGCTTCCTGGAAACCGGTCTCCGCAGCGAGCGCCAGCGCCGTAAGCCCTTGCTCGTCCTGCTGGTCGAGGATGGCGCGCCGCGCGATCAGCAGCTCGACCGCCGGCAGGTTGGTCTCCTCGACCGCCACCATCAGCAGCGTGCGCCCCCCGGGGGCGATCACCGCGTCGACCGGCGTGTTGATCAGCGCGCGCGCGAGCCCGGTGAGGTTGCCCTCCTCGATCGCGTCGCGCGCGTTCTGGAAGCGCTTCTCGGTGGCCTCGGTGCGCCAGCGCTGCACGCCCCACCACACGTAGCCCGAAACTCCATACGCGAGCATCACGCCCCAGAGCACGATCGGCGGCTCGATCGAGATCAGCAGCAGCGCCAGCACGATCGCGATCGCGACCGAGAACGGCATCGTCCTGCGCAGGTTGATGTCCTTGCCGCTGTAGAACTTCACGTTCGACACCATCGTGACGCCGGCGTATATCGTGATCCCGGCGGCGAACCACATCACCTCGCCGCCGCGCACCTGGTAGTCGTTGAACACCCAGATCATCCCGGCCACCAGCGCCGCGGCCGCGGGGCTCGGCAGGCCGGTGAACCAGCGCT
This sequence comes from Burkholderiales bacterium, assembly GCA_031424255.1. Taxonomy (GTDB): domain Bacteria; phylum Pseudomonadota; class Gammaproteobacteria; order Burkholderiales; family Usitatibacteraceae; genus Usitatibacter. Next base: position 3,241 of record JANPHA010000463.1, read on the forward strand.
TGTCGGCGACCGAAAGCTGGGTGTTGAAGCGCGCGAGCCGCAGCGCCGCGCCGGCGCAGTAGACGAACGCCGCGATCCAGCCGATGCGCCCCATGTCGCGCAGCGCCCACTCGTACATCACCAGCGACGGCGCCGCGCCGAACGACACCATGTCGGTGAGGCTGTCGTACTCGGCGCCGAACGCCGACTGGGTGCGCGTAAGCCGCGCCACGCGCCCGTCGATGCTGTCGAGCACCATGGCGATGAAGATCGCCACTGCCGCCTTCTCGAACTCGTGGTTCATCCCCTGCACGATCGCGTAGAACCCGGCGAAGAGATTCAGCGTCGTGAAGAGATTCGGCAGCAGGTAGATGCCGCGCTTGCGTTGCGGCTCGAAGGCCGGCTTGGCGGCCGCGGGTCTTTCGAGGGGAGTGGCCATCGCGGCGGGCGGGCCCTAGCGCGCGAGCTCGGCGATCACCGTGCTCGTGGCTTTCACCTTGTCGCCGATCGCGACCCGCGGGCGCGCATCCGCGGGCATGTAGACATCCACGCGCGAGCCGAAGCGGATGAACCCGTAGCGCTGCCCGCGCGTGAGCCGATCCCCCGCCTTCACGTAGCAGAGGATGCGCCGCGCGATGAGCCCGGCCACCTGGACGCACGCGAGCTCGGTGCCGTTGTCCATGCGCAGGACGAGCGCGTTGCGCTCGTTATCCGACGATGCCTTGTCGAACGACGCGTTCACGAAGGCGCCCTTGGTGTAGATCACGTCCTTCACCGCCGCGTCGACCAGCGAGCGGTTCGAATGCACGTTGAAGACGTTCATGAAGACGCTCACCTTCAGCGCGTCGACGTTGCGGTACGGATCGCGCGCGATGCCGACCACGATCACGCGCCCGTCGGCCGGGCAGAGCACCAGGTTCGCGCCCTCGGGAATCTCGCGCGGCGGGTCGCGGAAGAACTGCAGGATGAAGAAATAGACGATCCACAGCGGAATCGACCACAACCACCCGCACCACCACGTCACCCCGACCGCGGCGGCGAGCGAGACGGCGAGGAAGGGCCAGCCTTCCTTCGCGATGATCGGATGCGGGTAGTTCTTCATCTAGTTTTTCGCCTTGTCGACGAGCTTGTTGTTCTTGATCCACGGCATCATGCCGCGCAGCTTCTCGCCCACCTTCTCGATGTCGTGCTCGGCGAGCAGGCGGCGCTTGGCGTTGAGCGTCGGCGCGCCGGCGCGATTCTCGAGGATGAAGTCGCGCGCGTATTCGCCCGACTGGATGCGTGCGAGGCAGTCCTTCATCGCCTGGCGCGACGGCGCCCCGATCACCTTCGGCCCGGTCTCGTATTCGCCGAACTCGGCGTTGTTCGAGATCGAGTAGTTCATGTTCGCGATCCCGCCCTCGTAGATCAGGTCCACGATGAGCTTGGTCTCGTGAAGGCATTCGAAGTAGGCCATCTCGGGAGCGTAGCCGGCCTCGACCAGCGTCTCGTAGCCCGCCTTGATGAGCTCGACGATACCGCCGCAGAGCACGGTCTGCTCGCCGAACAGGTCGGTCTCGGTCTCTTCGCGGAAGTTGGTCTCGATCACGCCGCCCCGCGTGCCGCCGATCGCCGCGGCATAGGACAACGCGAGGTCCTTGGCCTTGCCCGAGGCGTCCTGGTGGACCGCGATCAGCGCCGGCACGCCGCCGCCCTGCGTGTAGGTCGAGCGCACCAGGTGGCCCGGGCCCTTGGGCGCGATCATGACCACGTCCAGGTCCGCTCGCGGCATGATCTGGCGGAAGTGGATGTTGAAGCCGTGCGCGAACGCGAGCGTCGCGCCCTTCTTGATGTTGGGCTCGATGCTTTCCTTGTAGACCTGCGCGTGGTTCTCGTCGGGCAGCAGGATCATCACGAAGTCCGCGCTCTTCACCGCGTCGCCGACTTCCTTCACCGCGATCTTCGCCTTCTTCACCTTGTCCCACGATGCGCCGCCGGGACGCAGCCCCACGGTGACCTTCACTCCGGAATCGGTCAGGTTCTGCGCGTGCGCGTGGCCCTGCGAGCCGTACCCGATGATCGTGACCTTCTTGCCCTTGATGAGCGAGAGGTCGGCGTCCTTGTCGTAGTAGACCTTCATGTTCGTTTCCTTTGGTTTGGCGTGTCGCTTCAGACCTTCAGCACCCACTCGCCGCGTCCGATGCCGGATACCCCGGTGCGGACCGTTTCCAGGATGGCGCCGCGGTCGAGCGCCTCGAGGAAGGCGTCGAGCTTCTCGGTGGTGCCGGTGAGCTCGATCGTGTAGGACTTGTCGGTTACGTCGATGATGCGCCCGCGGAAGATGTCCGCGATGCGCTTGATCTCCTCGCGGTCCTTGCCCGCGGCGCGCCCCTTCACGAGCGCCAGCTCGCGCTCGATGTGCTTGCCCTCGGACAGGTCGACCACCTTGACCACGTCCACGAGCTTGTTCAGCTGCTTGGTGATCTGCTCCACGATCTCCTCGGAGCCGCTGGTGACGATGGTCATGCGCGACAGCGACCGGTCCTCGGTGGGTGCCACGGTGAGGGTCTCGATGTTGTAGCCGCGCGCGGAGAAGAGCCCGGCGACGCGCGACAGCGCGCCGGCTTCGTTTTCGACGAGGATGGAAAGGAGGTGGCGCATGGGCGTTCTTTGGATGGCGCGGTGGGCCGTCACCCCGGCGCGAGGCCGGGGCCCGATGGATCGGATCCCGGCCTCACGCCGGGGATGACGAATCTTATAGTTCTTCGGAGAGAATCATCTCCGAGATGCCCTTGCCGCCGGGCACCATCGGGAAGACGTTCTCGGTCTGGTCGGTGATGAAATCGAGGAACACGAGCCGGTCCTTCAGCTTGAAAGCCTCCTTCAGCGCGCCCTCCACATCGCCCGGCTTTTCGATCTTCATGCCGACGTGGCCGTACGCCTCGGCGAGCTTGACGAAATCCGGCAGCGCGTCCATGTACGACTCGGCGTAGCGATTGCCGTGGAAGAACTCCTGCCACTGCCGGACCATGCCCATGTAGCGGTTGTTCAGGTTCACGATCTTCACCGGCAGGTGATATTGCTTGCAGGTCGACAGCTCCTGGATGCACATCTGGATCGACGCCTCGCCGGTGACGCACGCGACCTCGGCGTCGGGGAAGGCCATCTTCACCCCCATCGCATACGGCAGGCCCACGCCCATCGTCCCCAGGCCGCCGGAATTGATCCAGCGGCGCGGCTTGTCGAAGCGGTAGAACTGCGCGGCCCACATCTGGTGCTGGCCGACGTCGGAAGTGATGTACGCATCTCCCTTGGTGACCTCGTAGAGCTTCTCGATCACGTACTGCGGCTTGATGAGCGCCGACTTGCGGTCGTACTTGAGCGAATCCCTGGCGCGCCACGCGGCGATCTGCGCCCACCACGCGGCGAGTGCCGCGGGATCGGGTTTCTGGGCGCACGCCGTGATCAGCGGGATCAGTTCGTGCAGCACTTCCTTCACGCCGCCCACGATCGGCACGTCGACGCGCACGCGTTTGGAGATCGAGGACGGATCGATGTCGATGTGGATGATCTTGCGGCTCGGATTGCCGGCGGCGAAATGCGCCGGCGCGCCGATC
>JANPHA010000464.1:0-7399 GCA_031424255.1 Burkholderiales bacterium
TACTCACCGTCATGCGCGACGAAGTTGAAGCCGGATCCGCCGCTACGGTTGCGCAGAGCGAAATGGCTGTTGGGAACGCCGTTGGCTTGCAGGCTGGAGAGCGGCCCATCTTCGTTGCCGCTGAAGAAGGTCAGGATCATGTAGTCAATGAGGTTTTTCTCGTCGAGGAGGACGGGATCTGCAGTGGGGGTGATGCCATTGGCGGCACGGCCGATGAGTTTGAAGTACTCAGCATTTTTTTCAGCAGTGGTGTAAGCGGGGTTTTGGACGCTGCCGTCAGCCTTGAGATCCCTACTGTAACGGTAGGCCGTGCGAGCCTGCACGCGGAGGGCTTCCCAAGCCGTGAGATCCCCGGCGGCAGCGGTGGTGGTGAAGGGGGCACCTTCGGTCTGGCGCTCGGGGCGCTTGGCGTATGGGTGCGCCTGCACTACGTGTATCCCTATCCGCACGTCGACGAGGTGATCCCGCTGATGGCGCAGGGCAGGATCCTTCCGTACCTCGACGTGCCGTTCCAGCACGCGAGCCCGCGGATCCTCAAGCTGATGAAACGCCCCGCGTCCTCGGAGAAGAACCTCGAGCGCATCCACGCATGGCGAGCCGCGTGCCCCGACATCACGGTGCGCTCGACCTTCATCGCGGGGTTTCCCGGCGAGACCGAGGCGGAATTCGAGGAGCTGCTGCAGTTCCTGCGCGAGGCCGAGCTCGATCGCGTCGGCTGCTTCGCCTATTCGCCGGTGGAGGGCGCGCGGGCCAACGAGCTGCCCGATGCGGTGCCCGACGAAGTGAAGGAAGAGCGCCGCGCGCGCTTCATGGAAACGCAGGCCGCGATCAGCCGCGCGAAGCTCAAGCGCAAGGTGGGGCGCACGGTGGAAGTGCTGGTGGATGAGATCGCCGGCCCGCTCGCGATCGGCCGCAGCGCCGCGGATGCGCCGGAGATCGACGGCGTGGTGCGGGTGAAGGGCGCCAGGGGCGCGAAGCCCGGGGATTTCCTCACGGTGGTCGTGACCGGCGCCACCGATCACGACCTGACCGCGAGCGTCATCCCGGCGCGGCCCGTCATCCCGGCGCAGGCCGGGACCCAATCGTCGTCTACTGGCGCGTGAGCCTCTTGTCGACGATCTTCACCTTGTCGCCCACCTTGTAGCTCGTGGGGTTGCTGTAGGTGAAGTAGCGCGTGGCGCCGTCCTCGAGCTTCACCACGACCTGGTAGCTGGTGGTCGAGTTCTTGTTCTTCTCGATCTGGTGGCCCGCGTAGGCTCCGCCCGCCGCGCCCGCGACGGTGGCCACGTCCTTGCCGCGGCCGCTGCCGACCTGGTGGCCGAGCACGCCGCCGACGATGCCGCCGATCACGGCGCCGCCACCGCTCGCCTCGCCCTTCTTCTGGATCGTCTTCACATCGATCACGGTGCCGCAATCCCTGCACGCGGCGAACGAAGCGGGGGCGAACGCACCGGCCAGCGCGAAGAGCGCGCCGGGGACCAGGACCTTCAGGTGTCGGAACTTCATGGTGTGTCTCTCCGTTTGTTCTCGGTTGTGGTGAATGAAAATGCTAGCACGCCTCACGCATCGCTTGTCTTCATCTGCGGGAAGAGGATCACGTCGCGAATCGACGGGCTGTCGGTAAAGAGCATCGCCAGCCGGTCGATGCCGATGCCTTCGCCCGCCGTCGGCGGCAGCCCGTACTCGAGCGCGCGGATGTAGTCGGCGTCGTAGAACATCGCCTCCTCGTCTCCGGCTTCCTTCGCCGCGGACTGCGCCTGGAAGCGCGCGGCCTGGTCCTCGGGATCGTTCAGCTCCGAGAAGCCGTTGGCGATCTCGCGCCCGGTGATGAAGAGCTCGAAGCGGTCGGTGACCTCGGGATTCGCGTCGTTGGCGCGCGCGAGCGGCGAGACATCCACCGGGTGTGCCACGATGAACGTGGGATCGACGAGCTTCTCCTCGGTGGTCGCCTCGAAGAGCTTCAGCTGCAGCAGGCCCACGCCGTCGGTGGGAAACACCTCGACGTCGTAGGGCGCGAGCGCCACCTTGAGGTACTCGGGCTTGGAGAGCTCGTGCAGCGGATAGCGCGGGTTGTACTTGGCGATCGCCTCGGCCATCGTGAGCCGGTCGAACTTCTTGCCGAGATCGACCGGCGTGCCCTGGTAGGTGAGCGCGGTGGTGCCGAGGACCTTCTGCGCGGTTTCCTTCAGCAGCGTCTCGGTCAGGTCCATCAGATAGTTGTAGTCCTGGTAGGCCTCGTAGAACTCGAGCATCGTGAACTCGGGGTTGTGGCGCGTCGAGATGCCTTCGTTCCTGAAGTTGCGATTGATCTCGAACACCTTCTCCAGCCCGCCCACGGTGAGCTTCTTGAGGTACAGCTCCGGCGCGATCCGCAGGAAGAGCTCCATGTCGAGCGCGTTGTGGTGCGTCTTGAAGGGGCGCGCCGCCGCCCCTCCCGGAATCGGATGCATCATCGGCGTCTCGACCTCGAGGTAGCCGCGCGCGACGAAGAATTCGCGCATCGCCTGCACGAGCTTCGAGCGGATCTCGAACACGCGCCGGCTCTCGGGATTCACGATGAGGTCGACGTAGCGCTGGCGGTAGCGCTGCTCCATGTCGGTGAGGCCGTGCCATTTCTCCGGCAGCGGGCGCAGCGACTTCGACAGCAGCCGCAGCCTGGTCGCGTGAATCGAGAGCTCGCCCTTGTTGGTGCGAAATACCGTGCCCTCGACGCCGAGGATGTCGCCCATGTCCCAGCGCTTGAAGTCCTCGTGGACGTCGGTCCCGGTGACGTCGTTGTTGATGTAGATCTGGATCTGCCCGCTCATGTCCTGCAGCGTGGCGAACGACGCCTTGCCCATCACGCGCTTGAGCAGCATCCGGCCCGCGACGCTCGCGGTGGGCTTCTCGTCCTCGAGCTGCTCCTTGTTCTTGGTGCCGTGCGCGGCCTGGAGGTCAGCGGCGAGATCCTTGCGGCGGAAATCGTTCGGGAACGCGTTGCCCTGCTCGCGCAGGCGCGCGAGCTTGGCGCGGCGTTCCGCGATGATCTGGTTCTCGTCCTGCGGGGGGGTGTTCGTGTTGTCGGTCATGGCGGGAAATCTCGCGAGATTTGTGCGTGTCTGTCAACCACAGAGGACACGGAGAACACAGAGGTGGCACAGAGGAAACGGAATCAGAGAATCCTTCTGCGAATTCCGTGGCGTAAATGCAAGACGTTGAAATTCAGCAGCAGTCCGAGACGCTTTCCGGTAATACGAAGGTATGTGAGTAATTGGGCCTCGTGAATTGCAAGCAGTTGATCGACCGCCTTTACTTCCACGACCACGGTTTCCTCGACGAGGAGATCCAGTCGCAGGCTGTTCGACAGCGAAAACTCTCCATACTTGATCGGGCATTCGACCTGCCGGCGAAATCGCACTCTTGCCATGCTCAATTCGTGACACAGGCAACTTTCGTAAACAGACTCCAGCAGACCGGGCCCCAACCTGGAATGCACCCGCATCCCACATCCGATGATCAGCCTGGACAACTCTGAATTGCTGTCCTCTGTGCCACCTCTGTGTTCTCTGTGTTCTCTGTGTCCTCTGTGGTGAACATCCACCATGGACCTCCGCGACGCCGCTTCCGATAGCGATATCAACGGATAACCCACCACTTCGCTGACGGGGAAAAGACACATGATGTCTACACGCCCTGCTTCAGGCTTGCGGTGATGAATTGATCGAGGTCCCCGTCGAGGACCGACTGCGTGTTGCCGACTTCAACGTTGGTGCGCAGATCCTTGATGCGCGACTGGTCGAGCACATAAGAGCGGATCTGGTGGCCCCAGCCGATGTCGGTCTTGGTGTCCTCCAGCTTCTGCTTCTGGTCGTTCAACTTCCTCACCTCGAGCTCGTAGAGCTTCGACTTGAGCATCGCCATCGCCTCGGCGCGGTTGCGGTGCTGGGAGCGGTCGTTCTGCGAGGACACCACGATGTTGGTCGGCAGGTGCGTGATGCGGATCGCCGAATCGGTCTTGTTCACGTGCTGTCCGCCGGCGCCCGAGGCGCGGTAGGTGTCGATGCGCAGGTCGGCGGGGTTGATGTCGATCTCGATCGTCTCGTCGACTTCCGGATACACGAACACGCTCGCGAACGAGGTGTGGCGGCGGGCGTTGGAGTCGAATGGCGACTTCCTCACCAGGCGATGGATGCCGCCCTCGGTGCGAAAGGTGCCGTATGCATAGGGCGCGATGACCTTGAATGACGCGGCCTTGAGGCCCGCGACCTCGCCCGCGGATTCCTCCAGCAGCTCGACCGCGAAGCCCTTGCGGTCGCAGTACTTCATGTACATGCGCAGCAGCATCTGCGCCCAGTCCTGCGCCTCGGTGCCGCCCTGGCCGGCGTTGATGTCCACGAAGCAGTTGTTCGGGTCCATCGGGTTGTTGAACATGCGCCGGAACTCGAGGTCACCGACCCACTTGCCGATGTCCTTCACTTCCGGCTCGATCGATTCGAGCGTGGCGTCGTCGCTTTCGGCCTTCGCGAGCGTGAACAGCTCGTGCGAATCCTTGAGCCCCGAGTCGATCTTCTCCACCGTGCGCACCACGTCCTCGAGCGCGCTGCGTTCCTTGCCGAGCTCCTGCGCGCGCTTGGAGTCGTTCCAGACGGCCGGATCCTCCAGCGCCTTGCTGACCTCCTCTAGGCGCGACTTCTTCGCGTCGTAGTCAAAGATACCTCCGGAGCTCCGCGGCGCGCGCGGCGAGGTCCTGGAGGGTGTTCTCGATGAGGTTCAGGCGATCGGCTTCCATGTCTGTTCGCTTTCCTAAACCGCGGATTATACGGAAATGCGGGTCGAATTCCGGCGAATTCCGGGGTCAGACTCCTCAATTGATACGGCAATTGAGGAGTCTGACCCCGCAATTCAATTGAGGAGTCTGACCCCGGAATTCATTGCACGTGCTCGATGATGAGCTGCAGCGTGGAGGAGCCCTGGTATTCGTTCACGTCGAGGCGGTAGACGGCGTGGACCTCGCGGGGGAGGGGATCGGCGCTGCCGAAGCGGATCGCGCCGAAATGCCGGCCCTCGAGCCCGAGCGTGAGGCGCAGGTGGTTCTCGCCGACGATCTTCTGGGATTCGACCGTGAAGTGCGCTTCGAAGCGCGGCTCGGGAAATCCCTGGCCCCACACCTGTTCCTTGAGCAGCTGCGCGAAGCCGAAGCTCATGTCGCGCGCGGCGAGCGCCCCATCGGTTTCGATGCGCTGCATCAGGTCCGCGGGGGTCAACAGTTCGCGCGCCACCGCCTCGAACGCGGCTCGGAAAATATCGAGGCCCGCGGGGCTTGCGAGTGTCAGGCCCGCTGCCGCCGCGTGCCCGCCGAAGCGCTCGATCAATCCCGGGCAGCGCTTGTCGACGAGGTCGAGCGCATCGCGCAGGTGCAACCCGGGGATCGAGCGCCCCGAGCCCTTCAGGCGCGCGTCGTTGTCCGCGGCGAACGCGAACACGGGGCGATGCAGGCGATCCTTGAGCCGCGATGCGAGCAGCCCGACCACGCCGAGATGCCATTCGGGGCGGTGGACCGAGAGCGTGTACGCGTCGCCGGCCTCGACCTCCTCGGCCATCGCGAGCGCGGACTCCTGCATCTCGCCCTCGATCTCGCGGCGCTCGCGGTTCAACTTGTCGAGCTTGCCGGCGAGCTCCATCGCGCGCTCCCGATCGGGCGCCAGCAGGCACTCGATCCCGAGCGACATATCCTGCAGCCGCCCGGCGGCATTGAGCCGCGGCCCCGCGGCAAAGCCCAGGTCGTAGGCGCCCGCCTGTCGCGCCGGGCGGCCCGCCACTTCCATCAGCGCGGCGACACCGGGCGAGGCCTTGCCCGCGCGAATGCGCGCCAGGCCCTGACACACCAGGATCCGATTGTTGTTGTCGAGCCGCACCACGTCCGCGACCGTGCCGAGCGCCACGAGGTCGAGCAGCTCCGCGAGGTTGGGTTCCGGCGCCGCGACGAACGCGCCGCGCCGCCGCAGTTCCGCGCGCAATGCGAGCATCACGTAGAAGATCACGCCGACACCCGCGAGGTGCTTGCTGGGGAACCCGCAGCCCGCCTGGTTCGGGTTCACGATGCACGCCGCGGCGGGAGCGACACTTCCGGGCAGGTGATGATCGGTCACGAGCACGCGCATGCCGAGCCGGTTGGCCTCCGCGATGCCGTCGTTGGCGGCGATGCCGTTGTCCACTGTGATCAGCCAGTCGGGCGAGCGCTTCGCCGCCTCGCGCACGATTTCCGGCGTGAGCCCGTAGCCGTGCTCGAAGCGGTTGGGCACGAGGTAGTCGACCTTGGCGCCCATCGCGCGCAGCGCCTTCACGCCGAGCGCGCACGCGGTGGCGCCATCGGCGTCGTAGTCGGCCACGATCAGCAGGCGCTCGCCGAGCGCGATCGCATCGGCGAGCAGCCGCGCCGCATCGTCGACGTGGTCGAGACGATCGGGCGGCACCAAGGAGGCGAGCGCGGTCGCGAGGTCGCCGATCGTGGTGAGCCCGCGCGCGGCGTAGAGCGGTGCCAGGCGCACGTCGCATCCGCTCGCGGTGAGCGCGGCGCGCGCCGCCTCGTCGATCGGGCGGCGGATGATCTCAGGCATGGGGAAGGGGCTTCCTGCCACGGTACCAGCGGCGCCGTGACGCGGGGGTAAGTGTGGCGATGCGCGTGGCGCTCTCCGCGGGCAGCACGATGCGCACGCGGTCGAAGCGCTCGATCGCCGGGCCGAGCTCGCGGAACCAGCCCTCGTCGAGCGCCAACACGGCGGTGCGCCAGCGATCGACCTCGGAGCGGTGCAACGGCGCGGTGAGAGCGCCGAGGACCACGAGCGCCGTGGAGGACTTCGCCACCAGGTCGACGCCGGCGGCGGACTGCGGCACCGCGTGAAGCGCGGCGCCGGAGAGCCGCGCCAGCCCGCGCGCCACGACGTCGTCCGAATAGACGTCCGCGTAGAGCGGCGCAATACGCGGCGGCGTCTCGCCTTCGCCCCAGAACCAGACGCTGTTCACGAGCGGCCGTCCCAAGGTTTCGCGCTCGCGGTTGACCGGGTGCTGGGCGAGCACCATCTGCACCTCGGTGATGGCCGAGCTCCAGTTGATGCGCCCCGGCCCGCGCGGCAGCAATCCGAAGACGTTGCGCCCACGCGCCGCCGCGAGCGACGTGGTGACGGGCAGCTCGCCCGCGGGAACGCGCACGTACCAGCGCGTCGGGGCAGGCGCGTGGAATGCCAGCCCGTCGGAGGCGAAATGCGCTTGCAGCGTGGCGACGATCGCATCGGCCTCGGCTCGCGAGATCTCGAGCATCGACGCGTCGTGGAGCGTGACGGCATCGCGATCGATGCGCATGTGCACCGGGTCCGCGCGCAGCCAGGCGCCCGCGCGCGGCTCGCCCTCGCCGGCGAGCGCC
>JANPHA010000465.1:0-12663 GCA_031424255.1 Burkholderiales bacterium
CCAAGGGCGTGACCGAGATCAGCACCGTCTCTGAAACCTTGACGACGCACGAGTACGAATCGAAGACCTTGGCCAAGGCCTTCGAGGAGATCACCGGCATCAAGGTCAAGCACGACATCATCCAGGAAGGCGACGTGGTCGAGAAGCTGCAGACCTCCATGCAGTCGGGCAAGTCGATCTACGACGGCTGGATCTCGGATTCCGACCTGATCGGCACGCACTATCGCTACGGCAAGATCCTGTCGCTCACCGAGTACATGGCCGGCGCGGGCAAGGAGTACACCAATCCCGGGCTGGACCTGAAGGATTTCATCGGCACCAGCTTTACCACCGCGCCCGACGGCCAGCTCTACCAGCTTCCCGACCAGCAGTTCGCGAACCTCTACTGGTTCCGCGCCGACCTTTTCGCGCGCAAGGAGCTGAAGGACAAGTTCAAGGCGAAATACGGCTACGAGCTCGGCGTGCCGCTCAACTGGAGCGCGTACGAGGACATCGCGGAATTCTTCACCAACGACGTGAAGACCATCGACGGCAAGCCGATCTACGGGCACATGGATTACGGCAAGAAGGATCCGTCGCTCGGCTGGCGCTTCACCGATGCGTGGCTGTCGATGGCGGGCTCGGCCGACATCGGCATCCCCAACGGCATGCCGGTCGACGAGTGGGGCATTCGCGTGGGAAGCGACAAGTGCACGCCGGTCGGTGCGTCGGTTTCGCGCGGCGGGGCCACCAATTCGCCCGCGGCCGTCTACGCGCTCACCAAGTACGTCGACTGGATGAAGAAGTACGCGCCCAAGGAAGCCACCGGCATGACGTTCGGCGAGGCCGGCCCGGTGCCGGCGCAGGGCCAGATCGCGCAGCAGATCTTCTGGTACACCGCGTTCACCGCCGACATGATCAAGGCGGGGCTGCCGGTCGTGAACGCCGACGGCACGCCGAAGTGGCGCATGGCCCCCGGCCCGAACGGCCCGTACTGGAAGCAGGGCATGCAGAACGGCTACCAGGACGTGGGCTCGTGGACGTTCTTCAAGAACCACGACGCCAACAAGACCGCCGCGGCGTGGCTGTACGCGCAGTTCATCACGTCGAAGACGGTGTCGGCGAAGAAATCGGTCGTCGGCCTCACGTTCATCCGCGACAGCGACATCCGCCACGACTACTTCACCAAGAACGCGGCAAAGTACGGCGGGTTGATCGAGTTCTACCGCAGCCCGGCACGCGTCGCGTGGACGCCCACCGGCAACAACGTGCCGGACTATCCGAAGCTGGCGCAGCTGTGGTGGAAGAACGTGGCCGTGGCCGTGACCGGCGAGAAGACGCCACAGGCGGCGATGGATACGCTCGCCGACGAGATGGACCAGGTGATGGCGCGGCTCGAGCGCGCGGGCATGGCGCATTGCGCGCCGAAGTTGAATCCGAAGGGCGATCCCAACAAGTACCTGAGCGACAAGGGCGCGCCGTGGAAGAAGCTCGCGAACGAGAAGCCGAAGGGCGAGACGATCGCCTACGACACGCTGCTCAACGCGTGGAAGGCCGGCAAGGTTCGCTAGCAATCCATCGGCGGATCACGATGCCCCCGGCATTCACATGCCGGGGGCATTTTCATCCGGGGCTGCTCAGAACTCGATCATGCGCGCGCTCACCTGCGCGCCCTCGTGATCCAAATGGAAGGACACGAGGCTGTATTCGGGGACCTCGAGCCAGGTCGACTCGTCGCGCGTGAGCGGCTCGGAAGCGAGCACCATCGCGCGCGCCGATTGCCGCCCGCCGATCATCTTCCACTCGCCCTCGTGGCAGGTGTAGCGGTGGCCGAGCGAATACCACAGCGAGAGGTACTCGAGCTGCCAGGGCATGATCTGGGCGGGGTCGCCGCCGCCGTAGCAGCCGAAGTCGAACGTGTAGCGCGCGGCGACGATGCTCTTGCCGTCGGCCACGAACAGGTTGACCGAGGAGGCGATGTCGATGCCGACTTCGCGGCGCACCTGGCCGAGGATCTCGAGCGTTTCCACCAGCGCGTCGGCGAGTTGCTTGCTGGTGTGGTCCGCGGCCGGGTCGGCGAGGCGCGAGAGGAAGAGCGCGTAGATCCACTCCGAATCGAGGTTGGTGCGCAAGAGCTTGCTGATGTCGGGGCGCAGGTGGCGCTGCACGTGCGGGCGCATCTCGCCGAAGCGGTGCAGGTCGCCGTTATGGGCGAGTGCCACGTGCGTGTTCGCATAGATGAACGGATGCAGGAACTGCGGACCGACGAGCGAGCTCTCGCTGAACTGCACGCCGCGCACGTGCGCGAGCACGCACGGCGACTTCACCCTGCGCGAGAGCGCACGCAGGTTGGGATCGACCGCGGGCAGCCCCGCGGTGTGATACGTGTGCGGCTGCACGCTGTCGGCATCCCACGCGGCGACCCCGAAGCCCGCGAGGTTGAGCATGCGCAGCAACCGGGGAGCGTAGCTCTGCCGGACGAGCGAGTTGTCGGAGGCGTAGAGCAGGTCGTCCAGCAGGACCGGCTCGCCGAGATACGCCAATACGCGGCACATGGGCTGTCCTAGCGTCCGCCGGGCACGGTGCGGTGCAGTTCGAGGATCGACGAGAGCAGCGAGATCAGCTGCTCGGCGCGGTCCCAGCGCACGCCCGGCCCGCCGAACATGAGATCGAGCTCCTTGCGCGAGATCGCGGCGATCAGCCCCGGCTCGACGATGTAGTGCCCGTCGCTGCGCAGCTTCTCGACGTTGCGCGCGACATTCGGCGAAAGCCACATCAGCACGTTCATGACCGGCAGCATCACCACCGGCGCGCGCGTCGCCGTGACCACGAGCGAGATCAGGTCGGAGCACTCGCCGCTCGCGAAGCGGCTCAACGAATGCGCGGTCGCCGGAAAGATGACCACCAGCTCGGCGGTGCGCGCGAGCTCCACGTGCGGCACGTGCACTCCGTCGTGCGAATCGTAGGTGCCCTCGAACACGCGGATGCCCATGTGCCCGAGGAACTTGAACAATCCCGGATTCACGAACTGCTTGGCGCCCTCGGTCACGACCACTTCCACCTTGTCGCAGAGAGTGGAGGGCAGCTGGTAGAGGAACGGCATCAACAGCGACGCGTAGATGCCGCCGGTGATGCCGAGCACCATCGTGCCGACGCGCTCCTTCGGCGGCGCCACGCCGATGCGGCAGTGCTCCATCAGCCCTTCCTTCGTGCCGGTGAGCAGAAGGCCGTCGTGCACCAGCTTCGGCACGAGCGCCAAAAGCTCCGGGCGCTGCGCGAGGCGCATGCGCAGGTCCTTGCCGGTGATCGGCACGGTCACGTACGGAAGGATCGCCGCCACGCCGGCGTCGTCGTAGGTCGCGATCGCGCGCCGCTTCTCGCCGTCGCCGAGCGACACGCGCGAGCTGCGCCCGCGCGAAACGATCGAGTAGCGCGGATCGCGCAGGTAGAACGTCTCGGCCTGGATCATCGCGACATCCTCACGGCGCCTTCACGATCACGATCTCGGCGTATTCCCCCGGCACCACCAGCGTGGCATCGCCGGAGATGTTGGCCGCGGTGATCTGCGCGGTGATCTCGTCGGTCACCTTGTCGCGCGTCGCCTTGTCCATCATCTTGAAGACGAATGCGGTCGGGCCGTAATTCTCCTTCACGTACTCGATGTATTTCGCGGGCGTCGGATGCTTGAAGAGATGCGTGCGCTGTGTCACATGCATCGAGGCCGCGCGCGAGCCGAAGAGCTGGCGCAGCCGCGCCTCCGCACCCCATGCAACCGGCGGCATGAAACCGGGAGGCGGCGGCGGCAGGTATTTTCCGATCGCGCCCGACATCTGTGCGACCGAGCTCGTCGGCGTCCAGCAGGTGAGGCCGATCTTGCCGCCGGGCTTCACCACGCGCAGCAGCTCGTCGGCGCATTTTTGCTGGTTGGGCGCGAACATCACGCCGATCGCCGAAAGCACGGTATCGAACTGGCCGTCGGCGAACGGCAGGTTCTCCGCGTCGGCCACCTTGAAGTCGATGTCGAGGCCTTCCGCTTTCGCGCGCGCGCGCGCCGCGTCCACCATGTACGGAATGAAATCGGTGCCGATGACCCTGGCCCAGCGCCGGGCGGCCGCGATCGCCGCACTCCCCGTGCCGCCCGCGACGTCGAGCACCTTCTGCCCGGGGCGCACGTCGACCGCCTCGCACAGCTGCTCGCTCATGAGCTGGAACGCCGCGCCGACCGTCAGGTAATTTCCCGTGCTCCACGCGACGAAATTCGGTTTGGGCGCGGCGGCGGCGGGCGCTGTCGCACGCTTCTTCTTGGTAGCAGGACGCTTGGTCATGACGGCCATGGAAACCTCCGTGTGGATTTCAGGTGCGTACCCAGGCCATGCGGAAATGCATGGACAGGCCCGTGGTGCGGCGCAGCGTCGTCGCGAGGTTGCGCGACAGCGCGTACAGCAGCCGCTTGGAAGACGCCGCGCCCGGATCGAAGAGCGCCGGATCCAGCCGCAGCAACAAGGTGGGACTGCGCGCGCGCCAGCGGCGCGGCTCGCTCGCGAAGCCGAGCGCCGCGGCGTATTCGACGAAGCCGCCGGGGCCGATCACCGGCATCGTGGCTTCCGGCCCGTTCGCGTCGTCGAGCCAGGGCGACAGCGCGCCGCGCAGCACGAGCACGATCCCGGGCCGCTCGCCTTCCGGCAGCACCACGTCGGCGCCGCGCGCGACCGATGCGATGCCGAGGTGGGGCATCGTCGCCTCGCGCTCCGCGGCGTTCAATCCCGCGAACGCAGGCAGCACGCCGAGCACGCGCATGACCTCCGGACCCGCGGGCGTCCAGCCGATGGCGGCGCCCGCGGCGAGCGGCGCTCCCGGCGACGACAGCACCGGCGCCGCGGCGCTGCGCGTCGTATTGAGCCGTTCGTGCACCGAGGCCGCGACCGCGCGCAGGATCCGATGGCCCGCGTCCGCTCCGTGCAGCGCGAGCGCTTCGAATGCGCCGAGACCGATCACGCGCAGCACCGAGGGGCGCAGCGCGCGCAGGCTGGCCGAACGCGCGCCGCCATCGAGCGCCGCGAGCTCGCCGAGCAACGTACCGGGCTTCGCGTGCGCGAGGATCTCCTCCTCGCCGCCCGGCGTGCAGCGCACCACCGCGAGCTCGCCTTCCTCGACCACGAACAGGCAATCGCCGACCGAGCCCTGGCGCACGACTTCCTCGCCCTCCTCGACCACCTGCGGGCGTCCGAGCGCGAAGAGCCGCGCACGGTCGCCGCGCGACAGCATGTCGAGCAGGCTGCCGCCGACGAGGATGCGGCCCTCCTGGCTCATGCGCGGCTCGGCGTGCTGGCGTTCCGGGAAAAGCTCGGCGGCGCGCATCGCGCCGATCTCGGATTCGTCGCAGACCAGCGCCACGATGCTTTCCACCACCGCGGTCGGCACATCGAGCTTCTTCGCGGCAAGGTGGATCGCCGCGGTCTCGGCATCGCTCAGGCCATCTTCGTACGCGATGCGCGCGGCATCGTAGAGCATGCGCCGCGCAAGGCTGGTTCCGCCGAGCGGCTGCAGCTGCGCGCCGAGATCCGCGTTGCGCCAATCGAATCTCTGCAGCTCGTGCACCAACTTTTCGTGCAGCCCGAGCTTGCGCACCAGCTCGAGGATCGCGGTCCACTCGGGCGCCGTGATCGATCCCTTGGAGCCGACGATCACCATCAATGCCTTCAGGTAATCCACATACTGCCCGGCCGATACCTCGGGAAGCCCGCCGTAGCGCTCGCGCGCATAGAGCAGGCTCGGCAGGTAGCTCGAGGTCGCCCCGGGCGCGTGCGGTGCGGTGCCCGGCTCCGATTTCGGCATCAGCTTGGCACCCGCGGGCGGCTCGTCGCTGATGCGCCCGCCCGGAGCGAGGACCAGGCGCTTGTCCCAGAAGGGGCGCATCTCCTCGGCGAGAGCCACTACCGCGTCGCTCGGACGCTCCTGGTGCATCAGCAGCACCGGCTCGCCCAGCAGGTGCGCGACCTCGAGCGGCGGCAGCGGCGCTCCGTCGAGCAGAAGCGGCGCGAAGCCCCAGGTTTTGCCGGTGCGATCGACCTTGAAGCGCAGTGTCGCGCCCAGCATCTGGTCGGTGATGCCGGATTCGCGCGCGAGCAGCAGGCCGATGCCGCCGAGGCATTTCACCAGGAACATGCTGAGCGCCTGGTCGGCGCGCGCGTCCGGATGGATCGTCCACAAGCCCCAGTACGAGAGCTTGCGTCCCTCCGCGGTGCAGCGGTCGATCAGTTGCTGCACCGCGCTGCCGTGATACGGGGCGGCCGCGAGCGCGCAGAGCTGCGAGGCGGGAAACGCCATGTTGAAGAGCCGCGCGCGGTCGAGGGTCGTCATGCGCGCCGCCATCAGCGGCACCATGCCGTCGTCGCGCTCGTCCACCACCGCGAAATGCGTCGAGGTGAGGTCGTGCGTGTCCACCGGGAGCACGCCGTAGCCGTACTCCTTCCCGAACCCGGTGCGCTTCAGCTCGACCAGGTTCTGGAAAAGGCGCTGCACGACCGGATCGCCCCACTGGTCGTAGACGCGATCGAGCACGACGCAACGCAGCGAACGTTCTGCCATCGACGAGCTCCCCTGTCGCCGCCGCGGAGGACTACCGGTTGATTGACACAGCCCGGAGCTTGATGTTAATAACCCTCGTCCGTCAAGAGAACCCGCCGCAAACAACCTACCGGTTACGTCATGGACGCGTACAGGGACAGATACCAGCGTCAGCTGGGCATCATGGACGAGGCCGGGCTTGCGAAGCTGCGCCGCTCCGGCGCGGCCGTTGCCGGGCTCGGCATGGGCGGCTCGATCTTCATCAACCTCGTGCGCCTGGGCATCGGCCGCTTCCACGTCGCCGACCCCGACACGTTCGAGCGCTCCAACGTCAATCGACAGCGCGAGGCCAAGGAAACCACGGTCGGCGTGCGCAAGGACGAGGCGCTGATGGCCGAGGCGCGACGCATCAATCCCGAGGTCGAGATCGTGCCGTTCCCGAACGGCGTGCAGCCCGACAACGTCGAGAGATTCCTCGAGGGGATGGATTTCCTCGTCGACGTGGTCGACATCTGGGCGATGCCGGCCAAGCTCGCGGTGAACGCCGAGGCGCGCAAGCGCGGCATCACCACCGCCTCGTGCGCTTCGCTCGGCTTCGGCTGCACCGTGCTGATCCTGAAGCCCGACGGCCCGAGTTTCGCCGAGCTCTCCGGCATGGACCCGGCGCTGGAACCGCTCGTCAACCTCGACCGCTTCGGCCGCTTCATCTCGCCGGAAATTCCGGCCTACATGATGGAGCAGGTGAAGAAGGCGATGAGGAAAGAAGGCCACATTCCGTTCATCGTCTCCGGCGTCGAGGCGGCGGGTGCGTTGTGCGCCGCGGAAGCGGCGCGGCACATCCTCGGCATGGGCGGCGGCGTGACCGCCCCCAAGGGCATCTATCTCGACCCGATCGGTACACGCCTCGTCGTATTCGAAGCGGATTGGCGCGCGCGGCCATCGCCCATCGCCGCGTAAGCGGCGCGAAGCACCTCAGGAGAACCGGCGCATGAATACCAAGCTCGTTCCGCTCGTGATGGGATCGCTTTTGCTGGCGACGCCCGGGGCCTTCGCGCAAACCCCCGAGCAGCAAGGCACGAAGATCGCGCAAGCCGCGCACCAGGCGAATTCCGGCTGGGGCACGGAGCGCTCCGCCCTCACGATGGTGCTGGTGAGCGCGCAGGGCGACCAGGCCAATCGCAAGCTCGCGATCGAGACGCAGGAAGGCAAGGGCGACGGCGATCGCTCGCGCGTCACCTTCGACTGGCCGCCCGACGTGAAGGGCACGCGGCTCCTTACCTGGAGCCACAAGGACGGCAACGACGACCAGTGGCTCTACCTGCCGTCGATCAAGCGCGTGAAGCGCATCAGCGCCAACGATAAATCCGGGTCCTTCATGGGCAGCGAGGTCGCCTACGAGGACCTCGGCAGCCAGGAGCCGGAGAAGTACCAGTACAAATGGCTGGCCGACGCGAAAGAGGACGGCCGCGACGTCTGGCAGCTCGAGCGCGTGCCGGTGAGCAAGACGAGCGGCTATTCGCGCCACGTGCTGTGGCTCGACAAGGAATGGAACCAGCCGGTCCACATCGACTACTACGACCGCAAGAACGAGTTGCTCAAGACCTCGCGCTACTCGGGACACCAGAAATTCGGCAAGGTGTGGCGCGTCGGCAAGATCGAGGTCACCAACATGCAGACCAAGAAGAAGACGGTGCTCACCTGGACGGAGCGCCAGTTCGGCGTGCCGCTGGACCGCGCGGCGTTCGAGTCCAGCGGGCTGGAAGACTGATCTCCCCGGGCGCCGCGCCTTGTCGCGTTCGGCCTCGAAGCTGCTGGTGGTATCCGCGCTGGCAGCGATCGTCGCGCCCGCGGCCGCGCAGGACCTGCCCGGCAAGGTGAAGAGCGGCGGCGAGCTCGCTATCGAGAGCCGCGTGTTCAGCGGGGGCGGCGACGACCGGACCCGCGACCGCGGGCTCGGGCTCTTCGGCCGCTACGAGTGGGAGCACCAGCACGGCGTGTTGCAGGAGCGCTTCCGCGCATTCGGCCGCGTCGATCGCTACGACCCGAAGCGCAACCTCTTCAAGGTCGAGGAAGCGTTCATCCAGTACAAGAAGGATCGCCTGCGCGTGCGGCTCGGCGCCGACATCGTCAACTGGAGCGCGACCGAGGCCTTCCATCCGGCCGACATCATCAACGCGCGCAACCTCGATTCCGACATCGAGAGCTTCGAGAAGATCGGCGAGCCGATGCTCGCGATGCAGCTCGGCCTGCTCGAAGCGACCACGCTGCAGGTGCTGCTGATGCCGATGTACACGAAGTCGGTGTTCCCTTCCCCGCGCTCGCGCCTGAACTTCGCTTCCCCCGGCATCGACCTGCAGGATCGCGCGCGGCTCTTCGATCGCCACGGCCGGCTCACCTCGTCGCGCTCCGGCGCGCAAGCGGCGATCCGGGTGCAGCAGCAGATCGGATCGGCGGAAGTGAGCGTGCATGTGCTCGAGCACATGGACCGGCTGCAGGCGCTGCCGGCGCTCGACACGAGTGAAGGCCTGCCGGCGCTCGTGTTCCAGACCGAGCGCCAGGTCGGCATGACGTACCAGCAGGCATTCGCGAACGGCATCCTCGCAAAATTCGAGGCGACCTACGGGCGCTTCGTGCAGCCGAGCGATCCGGTGGCCGCCGCGCAGGGTGCGCATCTCGCCTTTGCCGGGGCGCCCTTCCCCAACCGCAACCACGCGACCTACGCCGCCGGGCTCGAATACACGCTCGAGCATGGCTGGGCTTCCTCGACGCTGGTGCTCGAGGCGCAGACGGTCGCCGGCATCGCGAAGGAGCTGTGGCCGTCGGTGAACCTCTTCCCGCGCAACGTGCTGCTCGGATACCGGCTCGCCGTGTCGAGCCAGGAAGGGCGCGAGCTGCGCGTGGCGCTGATCGTGAACGTCGACCAGAGCGAGCAGCGCTTCCTCAACCTCGTCTACAAGCAGCGCCTGGGCGAACAGTTTACGATCGAGGGCGGCTTGCGCGTGTTTCGCGGGCGCGACGTGCCCGCGCCGATCGGCTTCGACGCGCTCGCCCACGGCAGCCATGTCTTTCTGAATCTCGTACGCCACTTCTAGGAAGCCCACCATGCGCCAGGAAGTCTGGATTCAATTCAGGGACCGCGTCGCCGCCCTCATCAGCGGACACCCCATCGCATCGATCATTCTCGGCATCGTGCTCGCCCTCGTCGCCGCGGCGGGTGCCTCGCGCATCCAGGTCGATTTCACCCACCGCGGCTTCTTCTGGCCGACCGACCCCGACCTCGTGCAGTTCGACGCCTTCGAGCGCCAGTTCGGCAACGACGACGTCGCCGTCGTCGCGGTGCACAGCAACACCGGCATCTTCAACGTCGAGTCGGCGTCGCTGATCCAGAAGCTCACCGCGCGCATCTGGAAGATTCCGGAAGTGATTCGCGTCGACTCGCTCGCGAACTATTCGTGGGTGCACTCGGAAGGCGACGACATCAAGGTCGAGCCGCTGCTGCCGGAGACGCTCACGCCGGAGATCCTGGCGCAACGCTCGAAGGTGGCGCTCGCCGACGAGGTGGTGCCGGGATACCTGGTGAGCCGCGACGCCAAGACCGCGCTCATCTTCGCGCGCATCAAGCCGGGCCTCGACCGGCCCTCCGACTCTCCGCTGATCTACCACTCGCTCGAGAAGCTCGGGCAGGAATTCCAGTCGCCCAACCACCAGATCTACGTGAGCGGCTCGCCCGCGGTGATCGCCTCGTTCGCCGAGGTCGCCTCGCAGGACATCGTGCGCATCTTCGGCGTGGCGCTGCTGGTGGCGATCGTCTCGCTCGCGTTCCTGATGCGCACCGTGAGCGGCGTGGTGCTGCCGCTGCTCATCATGCTGCTGTGCATCCCGGCGGTGTTCGGCTTCGCCGGCTGGGCCGGCATCACGCTCAACAACATCGCGACCGCGGTGCCGAGCATCATGCTCGCGACCAGCATCAGCGACTCGGCGCACGTGATCGGCGCCTTCATCCACGAGCGCCAGCTGGGACACGACAAGAAGGAGGCGGCGCGCCGCGCGCTCGCCACGAATTTCCTCGCGACCTTCCTCACCAGCTTCACCACGGCGCTCGGCTTCCTCAGCTTCGCGACCGTCAACGTGCGCCCGATCGAAGGCCTGGGCTACATGATCGCGTTCGGCGCGATGTTCGCGTGGCTCGAGACCTACCTCGTGGTCGGCGGCGCGCTCGCCCTGCTGCCGTCGAAGATTCGCCCGGCGCCCACGGAAGCCAACGAGCAGGTGGCGCGCGCACGCGCCTCGAAATACATCGGCACGCTCGTCGCGCACCGCAGCGCGGTGGTCTGGTTCTGGGTGCTGGTCACGCTGGGCTCCGCGTGGATCGCGGCGTACAACGACGTGAATTCCGACCCGTTCAAGTACTTCGCGCCGAACGTGCCGGTGCGCCACGCCAACGAGTTCATCGAGAAGGCTGTGGGCGGAGCGCGCGGGCTGGAGCTGGTGGTGAACGCGGGCGCCGAGGACGGCGTGAAGGATCCGGCGTTCCTGCGCAAGGTGGACGAGCTGCAGAAGTGGATCGAGACGCAGCCCGGCGTCACGCGCGTGGTGTCGGTGCTCGATGCGCTCAAGGCGACGCACCGATCGCTGCACGGCGACAAGCCGGAGTTCTATCGCATCCCGGACGACCGCGAGAGCATCGGGCAGGAGCTCTTCCTCTACACGTTGAACCTGCCGCAAGGCATGGACCTGAACGACCGCGTGACGCTGCGCAACGACGCGCTGCGCCTTTCGATCCTGTGGACCATTCCCACGTCGCGCGAGGTGCTCGCGACCGCGGACCGCATCAAGCAGCACGCGGCGGAGATGGGGTTGAAAACGGCGGTGACCGGGAAGTACTACGTGTTCGACAGCATGAACCGCTACGTCGCGATCTCGTTCCTCTGGTCGTTCGCGACCGCATCGTTCACGATCGGG
Source organism: Burkholderiales bacterium (assembly GCA_031424255.1). Taxonomy (GTDB): domain Bacteria; phylum Pseudomonadota; class Gammaproteobacteria; order Burkholderiales; family Usitatibacteraceae; genus Usitatibacter. The sequence continues at coordinate 11,509 of JANPHA010000465.1, forward strand.
ATCGTGATCCTGCTGACACTGCGCTCGATCAAGCTCACTCTGATCTCCCTCATCCCCAACATCCTGCCGGTCGTGTTCGGCGGCGCGGTGCTCAAGGTGATCGGGCAGCCGCTCGATCTCGGCACGGTGATGGTCGCGAGCGTGTGCCTCGGGGTCGCGGTGGACGACACGGTCCATATCCTCACCGCGTTCCGGCGCAACGTGCACGAGGGCATGCAGCCGACGGAAGCGATGGTGGATGTGATGGCGCACCACACGCGCACGCTGGTGGTGACCACGGTGATCCTGTCGCTCACGTTCGGCGCGTTCCTGATCGCCGACTTCACGCCGAACCTGTACTTCGGGGTGCTGACCGGGGTGATCCTCGCGTTCGCGCTGGTGTGCGACCTGACGCTGACGCCGGTGCTGCTGGTGTGGAAGCGCCGCGATCGCGAGCCGGCGCCCGCACCGATGGCGGACCCGGATCGCGTGAAGGCGGCCTGAGGGAGTTACTTGCCGGAGAGCTGCGCGCGGATCTCGCCGCCCGGGTTCGCCGAGCTGTGCACGTTGACGTACGTGTTGCCGGCCTTGTAGGCGGCGCACTGCTGCTCGTTCAGCTTCGCGTTCTCAGGCGAGGCGAAGGTATTGTCGCCGGTCTTGGTGAACGGCACGATCACCGGCCCGTTCGCGCCCGCGGCGCCCTGGTGGATATGGGCGGCGGTGGCGGTCATGCCGGACGCGGTGATGTTCCCCTTCACGGTGCAGTCCGAGTTGACCGTGATGCCCGCGTTGCCGGTGGCGCCGGTGTTGACCGGAGGCACCTCGTGGCGCCCCGAGAGGGTGACCGTCTGGCCGTGCATCGGTGGCATGTTCATCGAGGAGCAGCTCGCCAGCAGCGCGCCGGCGATGGCGGCGAGGGCGAGGGAGCGGCGCTTGGGGGCGATCGTTTTCATGTTGTTCCTCCAGGGATGGGTTTGATCGACACCGCACAAAGAAACTAGTTCGATAATCGGACGTGGGATCGCGATCCATCGAACCCGGGATAAGGGGTGAGCCGGGGCATCACCCGGTAATCACAGGCCAGGGATCTCGCTACAGCATTGCCGTTCGGACTCCTTGAGCGTCGTCGATCTTCTCGGCAGCGGGGCAACCCACGGCTCACCCCTTATCCCAAGG
>JANPHA010000466.1:0-1720 GCA_031424255.1 Burkholderiales bacterium
GGCGGCCATGTCCGGCACATCGGCCGCGCGCGAGATGCTGCCGAACACCTCATCGGGCGCGCGCGGGGCAGCCTGTGGCCCGCTCGGCGTATCGCGCACACTGTAGCCGGTCGCGCGAATCCGCTCGCGCAGGGCGTCGGCCTCGGGGTAGCGGCGCGCGGCGCGTAGCGACTCGCGCTCACGTGTCATGGCCAATATTTCCTCAGGAACAGACAAGGAGACAAGGTGAGGGGGTGACAAGGTGACTACTCGATCCACATCTGTCACCTTGTCATCTTGCCACCGTGTCACCGTGTCATTGAGGCCCAGCCCCAGCACGCCGTCGAACTCCAGCAGCAGCGCCAGCTTATCGGCATCTGGCGTGGCGTGATCGCGCCGCAGCATATCCCAGACGATACCGATCGCGCGCGGCAGGTTCAGGTCATCTTCGATCGCCGCAACGAAGCGCCCCCGCCAGTCCGAACGTTCGAACGTTTGAACGTTTGAACGTTCAACGGCCGCAAGCCGCAGCGCCTGGCCGCGCAGCCGTTCGAGCGCGGTCTGGGCCGCGCGCAGCGCCGAGAAGGTGAAGTTGAGCCGGCTGCGATAGTGTACCGTGGCGAACAGGTAGCGCAGCGCCAGCGGATCGAAGCCGCGCGCCTCGACATCGGCGCGGGTGTAGGCGTTGCCGGTCGATTTCGACATCTTCAGGCCATCGGCCAGCAGGTGCTGGGCGTGCAGCCAGTAGTTGACGAACTTTTGGCCGGTGTAGCCCTCGCTCTGGGCGATCTCATCCTCGTGGTGCGGGAAAAGGTTATCGACCCCGCCGGTATGGATATCGAAGTGCCGGCCCAGGTGCTTGATCGCCATCGCGCTGCACTCGATATGCCAGCCGGGGAAGCCGCGCCCCCACGGGCTATCCCAGGCCATCTCGCGGCCCGGCTCGGCCAGCTTCCAGAGCGGGAAATCCTCGGGGTTGCGGCGGTTGGAATCGGCCATGTCGCGTACGCCCTGGATCATGCCAGCGAGCTGGTTGCCCGAGAGCTTGCCGTACTCCGGGAAGCGCCGCACATCGAAGAACACGTTCCCGCCGGCGGCATACGCCAGCCCCTTGCGCTCGAGTCCTGCGGCGATCGCGATCATCTCGGGGATGTGCTCGGTGGCCTTTGGAAACACATGCGCCGGCAGGATGTTCAGCCGCCGCTCGTCCTCAAGAAACGCCTCGGTGTAGAACGCCGCGATCTCGGCCGAGGACTTGCCCTCCTTGCGCGCCTGGGCGATCAGCTTATCCTCGCCGCGATCGAGCATCTCGATCCGCATGTGGCCCACATCGGTGATATTCTTGACGTGGCGCACCTCCAGGCCCTGGTAGGCCAGCGTGCGGCGCAGCCAGTCGGCCATCAGGAAGGTGCGCAGATTGCCGATATGAATATAGCGATAGACCGTCGGGCCGCAGCTGTACAGCTTCACGATCCCCGGCTCGATCGGCTCGAACGGCTCGACCCGGCGCGTGAGCGTATTATAGAGCTTGAGCATGGCAGTTCCCTATTTACATGCACTACGCATTATTGTAACACTGGAACGGCGCTTGTCGGCAACGCCTGGGCCGGCTAGAATTGCGCCATCAGCGCATCTGTTCTATTATAGCTGAGGATTTCGTCACGAGATCACACTTTCGCACCCAACTTCTCTGTAGAGCGAATATCTCTCCTGTCTCCACGAATTCTGCGGTCGCGCTTTC
>JANPHA010000467.1:0-6824 GCA_031424255.1 Burkholderiales bacterium
GGTGAAGCCCGACAACCCCGAGGTGCTGCGCGCGCGCGAGGCGCACATCCCGGTGGTGCCGCGCGCGATGATGCTGGCGGAGCTGATGCGCTTCAAGCAGGGCATCGCGATCGCCGGCACGCACGGCAAGACCACGACCACCTCGCTGGTGGCCGCGGTGCTCGGCGAGGCGGGGCTCGATCCGACCTGCGTCATCGGCGGGCGCCTCAATTCGATCGGCACCAACGCGCGCCTCGGCAAGGGCGAGTTCCTGGTCGCCGAGGCGGACGAGTCGGATGCGTCGTTCCTCTACCTGCAGCCGGTCGTGTCGGTGGTCACCAATATCGACGCCGACCACATGGAGACCTACGGCCAGGATTTCGAGAAGCTGAAGGCGACCTTCATCGAGTTCCTTGGCCACTTGCCGTTCTATGGCCTCGCGGTGGTGTGCAAGGACGATCCGCACGTGCGCGCGATCATGCCCGCGATCACGCGCCCGATGCTCACCTACGGAATCACCAGCGACGCGGACCTGCGCGCCGAGAACGTGCGCTGGGACGAGGGGCGCATGCGCTTCACCGCGGTCGCCGGCGACAAGGGCCTCGCCCCGCTCGACGTCATGCTCAATCTTCCCGGCGAGCACAACGTGCTCAACGCGCTCGCGGTGATCGCCGTCGGGCGCGAGGTCGGCGCAACCGACGCGGCAATTGCCAAGGGACTCGCGGAATTCACCGGTGTCGGGCGGCGCTTCCAGCGCTATGGCGACATTCCCCTCGCCGAGGGCGGGCACTTCACGCTGGTCGACGACTACGGCCACCATCCCGCGGAAATGGCGGCGACGCTCGCCGCGGCGCGCGGTGCCTTTCCCGGGCGACGCGTGCTGCTCGCATTCCAGCCGCATCGCTTCACGCGCACGCGCGATCTCTTCGAGGACTTCGTGAAGGTGCTGTCGACGGCGGACGACGTCGTGCTCGCCGATGTGTATCCCGCCGGGGAAGCGCCGATCGTCGCGGCCGACGGCCGCGCGCTGGCGCGAGCCGTGCGCGTGAACGGAAAGGTGGAGCCGCTCTTCGTCGAGACGTCGTCGCAGATGCGCACTGCGGTGCTCTCCCGTGTGCGGGATGGCGACGTGGTCATCACGATGGGCGCGGGCTCGATCGGCCATCTCGCCCCCGAGCTTGCCGTGCCTCCGGGCCGCGCAATGCCGGCGGCGCGGGGCTGAGGACGATGGACATGAGCGAGATCTCTCTCAGAGGCCTGCTTCGCCGCGACGAGCCGATGGCGCGGCACGTGAGCTGGCGCGCCGGCGGCAGGGCACGCGTCTTCTACCAGCCTGCGAGCCTGTCGGACCTGTGCGTATTCCTGCGCACGCGCAGGCCCGATGAGCCGGTGCTCTTCGTGGGGCTCGGCAGCAACCTGCTGGTGCGCGACGGCGGCTTCGACGGCGCGGTCGTGTTCACCCATCACGCGCTCACCGGCATATCGCAGGTCGAGGCCGGGTTGATGCGCCCCGCCTTTACCGCGGGAGCGGGCGTGCCCGTTCCGCACCTCGCGCGCCATGTCGCAAAGCACGGCGGCGCGGGCGCCGAGTGGATGGCGGGAGTGCCGGGAACCGTCGGCGGCGCGCTCGCGATGAACGCCGGCTGCTACGGCGGCGAGACCTGGAACCACGTGATCGCGGTGGAGACCGTCGATCGCAACGGCAACCTGCGGCTGCGCGGTCCCACGGACTATGAGACCGGCTATCGCCATATGGCACTGAGGCAACCGGCCGAGGAGTGGTTCGTCTCGGGCACGTTCGTGTTCGAGCGTGGCGAGGAAGCTCCGGCCATGGCCGCGATGCGCGAGCTCCTCTCGCGGCGCGTCGCCTCGCAGCCGTTGAACCAGCCGAATGCCGGCAGCGTCTTCCGCAACCCCGATGGCGACCATGCCGCGCGCCTGATCGAATCCGTGGGTCTCAAGGGCTTCACGGTCGGCGGCGCGCAGGTCTCGCCCCGGCACGCCAATTTCATCGTCAACGTGGGTGGCGCCACCGCCCGCGACATCGAGTCGGTCATCGATCACGTGCAGCACACGGTGCTCGCGAAGACCGGCATCGAGCTGGTGCGCGAGGTGCGGATCGTGGGAGACCCGGCATGAGCGCGGGCAAGGTCGCCGTGTTGATGGGCGGACCCTCCGCGGAGCGCGAGATCTCGCTGATCTCGGGCAAGGCGGTGCTCGCCGCGCTGCAGGGCAAAGGAGTCGACGCGCACGCGTTCGATCCCGCGGAGCGCGAGATCTTCGACTTGAAGCGCGAAGGGTTCGCTCGCGTATTCATCGCGCTGCACGGCCGCTTCGGCGAGGACGGCACGGTGCAGGGCGCGCTCGAGGTGCTGCGCATTCCCTACACGGGCAGCGGCGTGATGGCCTCGGCGCTCGCGATGGACAAGTGGCGCACCAAGCTCGTCTGGGACGCGTCCGGCATCCCGACGCCGCGCTTCGCGATGATCCGCGAGTCGACCTCGTGGGAGAAGCTCGCCGGCACGCTCGGCCTGCCGATGATCGTGAAGCCGGCGCGCGAGGGCTCGACCATCGGGCTTTCGCGCGTGAAAACCGTGGAGGATCTCCCCGCCGCCCACGCGCTCGCCGCGAAGTACGACGACCTCGTGATCGCCGAGGAATTCATCGCCGGGGAAGAGCTCACCGCGTCGGTGCTCGGCGAGAGCGCGCTGCCGCTCGTGCGCATCGTCGCACCCCAGGGCAACTACGACTACCAGAACAAGTATTTCACCGACGACACCAAGTACTACTGCCCGGCGGGCGTCGCCGACGATCTCGAGGCCGAGATGCGCGAGGTCACGATGAAGGCGTTCCGGGTGCTCGGGTGCCGCGGCTGGGGACGCGCCGACCTGATCCAGCGCCCCGACGGCAGCTACTCGTTCCTCGAGATGAACACTTCTCCCGGCATGACCGGCCACAGCCTCGTGCCAATGGCGGCGAAGGCGGCGGGCCTGAGCTACGCCGAGCTGTGCGTGAAGATCCTCGAGGGCGCGAGCCTCGATTCCGGGAGGCCCGCGTGAACGCGCCCGGGATCCTGCGCACGCGCGTGCTGCCGGCGATCGCTGCCGCAATCGTGATCGCGCTGCTCGCGACCGGCGGATGGTACGGATACCAGGCACTGCTCGCGCAGCCTTTCCAGCGTGTGGTGTTCGCCGGCGATACCGCGAAGCTCGCGCGCGCCGATCTCGACGCCCTCGAGCGAACGGTGCGCGCGGCCCACTCGGTTGCCGACGTGCGCCTCGCGGCGCGGAAAATTGGTTGGGTGCGCGACGCCGCGGTGCGCCGCATCCATCCCGACGCGGTCGAGATCACGTTCACGACCCACGAGGTGCTCGCACGCTGGGGCGACTACGCGCTCGTGAGCCCGCAGGGCGAAGTCTTCAGCGCCAACTACCCGGACAAGGCGCCGCGCTTCCGCGGGCCCGAGGGCGCCGCGCCGGCGATGGCGGGCGAATACGCCGCGATCGCGCGCGCCGTGGCGCCGCTCGCGAGTCCGATCGCCGAGCTGCGCCTGTCCGCGCGGGGCGCGTGGCAGGTCGCACTCGACTCCGGCCTCGTGCTCGAGCTCGGTCGCGGCGACATCCATGCGCGCCTCGAGCGCTTCGTCGCCGCGTGGCCGCAGCTCGCCGCGCGCGGCGTCCAGACCCTCCATGCAGACCTGCGCCACGCCAACGGCTTCGCGCTCCGAACCGTCCAGGCCCCACGATGATCGTCAACCGCGCCCGCGATACCCGCAACCTCCTCGTGGCCCTCGACATCGGGACCTCGAAGATCGTGACCCTCGTCGCCGAGATCACTCCCGAGGACACGCTGAACCTGATCGGCATGGGCAGCCATCCGTCGCGGGGCCTCAAGAAGGGCGTGGTCGTCAACATCGAGTCCACGGTGAACGCGATCCAGCGCTCGCTCGAGGAGGCCGAGCTGATGGCCGACGCCAAGATCAAGGAAGTGATCACCGGCATCGCCGGCAGCCACATCAAGAGCTTCAACTCGCACGGCATGGTGGCGATCAAGGACAAGGAGGTCCAGCAGTACGACATCGATCGCGTGATCGAGACGGCGCGCGCGGTCAACATCCCCATGGAGCAGCAGGTGCTCCACATCCTCGAGCAGGAATTCATCATCGACGGCCAGGGCGGCGTGCGCCAGCCCGCGGGCATGAGCGGCATGCGCCTCGAGGTGAAGGTGCACATCGTGACCGGGGCGGTGTCGGCCGCGCAGAACATCATGAAGTGCGTGCGCCGCTGCGGCCTCGAGGTGAGAGATCTCATGCTGCAGCCGCTCGCCTCGGCCGACGCCGTGCTGCTCGACGACGAGCGCGACCTCGGCGTGTGCCTGGTCGACATCGGCGGCGGCACCACCGACATCGCTGTCTTCACAGACGGCGCCATCAAGCACACCTCGGTGATCCCGATCGCCGGCGACCAGATCACCAACGACATCGCGATGGCGCTGCGCACGCCAACCAAGGACGCGGAGGAGCTGAAGATCACGCACGGCGTGGCGCTCCGCCAGCTCGCGAGCTCCACCGAGATGATCGAGGTGCCGGGCGTGGGCGACCGCGGCCCGCGCGAGCTCTCGCGCCAGACGCTCGCCGAGGTGATCGAGCCGCGCGTGGAGGAGCTCTATTCGCTGATCCAGCGCGAGCTGCGCTCCTCCGGGCTCGAGGAGCTGCTCTCGTCCGGAATCGTGATCACCGGCGGATCTTCCCTGATGAAGGGGATGGTCGAGCTGGGCGAGGAAGTCTTCCACATGCCCGTGCGAGTCGGGCTTCCCAACTACCACGGCGCGCTCGCGGAGGTCGTCCGCAACCCGCGCTACTCCACGGGCATGGGGTTGCTGATGGCGGGACTCGACCAGGTGAAGCGCGACCGCCACGCACGCATTCAGGGAGCCGGGTTCAAGGAAATATTCGAACGCATGAAGAGCTGGTTCAAAGGGAATTTCTGAGCAGTGGGTTCAAAAACAAAGGAGACGATCATGATCGAGCTGTTGGAAAGCCATTCGCCGGAAGCGGTGATCAAGGTGGTGGGAGTGGGAGGCTGCGGCGGCAACGCGGTCGACCACATGATCAACAATGGCGTGCAGGGCGTGGAGTTCATCTCGATGAACACCGACTCTCAGGCGCTGAAGCGCAACCTCGCGAAGACCACGCTGCAGTTGGGCGCCGGCACGACCAAGGGGCTGGGCGCGGGCGCCAATCCGGAAGTCGGGCGCCTCGCGGCCGAGGAAGACCGCGAGCGCATCACCGAGCTCGTGCAGGGCGCGGACATGCTGTTCATCACCTGCGGCATGGGCGGTGGAACCGGCACGGGCGCGGCACCTGTCGTCGCGGAAATCGCGCGCGAGATGGGCATCCTCACGGTGGCGGTGGTGACCAAGCCGTTCAGCTTCGAGGGCAAGCGTCAGAAGGTCGCGGCGGTGGGCATCGAGCAGCTCAAGCAGCACGTCGATTCGCTCATCATCATCCCCAACGATCGCCTGATGGCCGTCCTCGGCGAGGACGTGACCTACGAAGACGCGTTCCGCGCCTCGAACGACGTGCTGAACGGCGCGGTCGCGGGCATCGCCGAGGTGATCAACTGCCCCGGCATGGTGAACGTGGACTTCGCCGACGTGCGCACCGTCATGAGCGAGAACGGCGTGGCGATGATGGGGTCGGCGACCGCATCGGGACCGGAGCGCGCGCAGATGGCGGCGGAACAAGCCGTGCATTCGCCGCTGCTCGAGGACATCCATCTTTCCGGTGCGAGAGGAGTGCTCATCAACATCACCGCGGGCCACTCGATGAAGCTGAAGGAGGTCCACGAGGTGATGAACACCATCCGCTCGTTCACCGCCGAGGACGCGACGGTGATCTACGGCAGCGTGATCGACGAGGCGATCGGGGATGCGCTGCGCGTGACGATCGTGGCCACGGGTCTCGGCGGTCCGGCCGCGCAACGCAACGCGCCGCCAATGATGCAGATGGTCCAGCGCACCGGCACCAACGATGCGTTGCCCGCGGTCAACTACGAGGAGCTCGACCAGCCGACCGCGATTCGCCGCCGGCGCGACGTGACGGTCGAGGCGATGCGGCATTCGGGCGTGGACATGCTCGACATTCCGGCGTTCCTGCGCAAGCAGGCGGACTAATTCGTCATCCCGGCGTAGGCCGGGGCCCAATTGGCCTTCGCCGGGATGACGATGCTTCAAGGCAAGCCGGCGCGTCTCCCGCCGGCCTGCCCGCACGACTTCGCCGGGCCCGCGACGGGCCCGGCTTTCATTTTTTCCTACGCGATAACAGTATGATAAACTTGAACAAATTATGATCCGTCAGAGAACCCTCAAGACCACCGTCCGCGCCACCGGCGTCGGCCTTCACACCGGGCACAAGGTGATGATGGCGATGCGCCCGGCGCCGATCGACACCGGCATCGTCTTCTGCCGTTCCGATCTTCCCGGCAATCCCGCGATTCCGGCGCGCGCGCTCAACGTGACCAACACCACGATGGCAACCGTGATCGAGAAGGACGGCGCGCGCGTCTCCACCGTCGAGCACCTGATGTCGGCGCTCTACGGCATGGGCATCGACAACGCGTTCATCGACGTCTCGGCGGAGGAAGTGCCGATCATGGACGGCAGCGCGGGCACGTTCGTGTTCCTGATCCAGTCGGCGGGCATCGAGGAGCAGGCGGCGGCCAAGAAATACGTGCGCGTGCTGAAGACCGTGGAGGTCGAGGACGGCGACAAGAAGGTGCGCCTCGAGCCCTTCAACGGCTTCAAGCTGGGATTCTCGATCGAGTTCAGCCATCCGGTGTTCGATG
>JANPHA010000468.1:0-31241 GCA_031424255.1 Burkholderiales bacterium
CGCAAGGACGTCGCGTGGCTCAAGCCCGATGGCCAGGAGATGACCTCCGAGGAGTGGGAAAAGGAATTCGCGCGCTCGCTCGGCATGTGGCTCAACGGCGATCGGCTGCCCGAGACCGACTTGCGCGGGCGCCCGTTGCAGGATGCGAGCTTCCTCGTGCTCTTCAACGCGCACCACGACCAGATCGATTTCAAGCTGCCGGCGGGCTATTCCTGGCACACGGAGATCGATACGTCCTACGACACCGGGGAAGCGCCTGCCGAGGGCGCATCGCCGTCCGGTTCGTATCCCTTGCAAGGCCGCTCCCTGGTCGTCCTGCGTCAGGTCAATGCGGGAGCGCCATGAAACGCCTGCATGCCATGCCCTTCGGCGCGGAACTGCGCGACGGCATGGCACGCTTTCGCCTTTGGGCGCCGGCATGCTCCTCGGTCCGGCTGGAGCTCGGGCGCGATGAGGCGCGCCGCGTGGTCGCGATGCAAGCCGGCGCAGGCGGCTGGCACTCGGCCACGCTCGAGGCCCTCCCCGCGGGAACCGCGTACGCATTCCGCGTCGATGACGGCGCCCCGGTGCCCGATCCGGCGTCGCGCTCCAACCCCTGGGATGTGAACGGACCGAGCGCGCTCGTCGATCCCGCCGCCTTCGAGTGGGACGACGGCGCCTGGCCCGGGCGCCCGTGGCACGAGGCCGTCGTCTACGAGCTGCACATCGGCACGTTCACGCCCGAGGGCACCTTCCGCGCGGCGATCGGCAAGCTCGACCATCTGGTCGCGCTCGGCATCACCGCCGTGGAGATCATGCCGGTGGCCGAGTTCCCGGGGCGACGCGGCTGGGGTTACGACGGCGTGCTGCCGTTCGCACCCGATGCCGCCTACGGAACGCCGGAAGATCTGAAGCGCCTGGTGAACGCGGCCCACGGCCGCGGGCTCATCGTGCTGCTCGACGTGGTCTACAACCACTTCGGGCCCGAGGGCAATCACCTGTCGCGCTACGCGCCGCAATTCTTCAATCCCGCCCACCAGACGCCGTGGGGCGCGGCAATCAACTTCGACGGCGAGAACGCGCGCACGGTGCGCGATTTCTTCGTGCACAACGCGGCGTACTGGATCGACGAGTACCACTTCGACGGGCTGCGGCTGGACGCGGTGCACGCGATCGCCGACGATTCGACGCGCCACATCGTGATGGAAATCGCCGCGGCGATCGCGCGCTCTCCCGGGCGAGCGCGCCATGTGCACCTGGTGCTCGAGAACGACCGCAACGAGGCGCGCTTCCTCGACCGCGCCCAGCCCATGCACGCCACGGCGCAGTGGAACGACGACTGGCATCATGCGATGCACGTTCTCATCACCGGCGAGACCGAGGGCTACTACGGCGACTACGCTGCGAGCCCCGCGTGGCACCTCGCGCGCGCCCTCGCGGAAGGGTTCTCCTACCAGGGCGAGAACTCGCGGCATCGTCGCGGAGAAAAACGCGGTGAGCGCTCGGCGCTGCTGCCGCCCGAAGGCTTCGTGCCTTTCCTGCAGAACCACGACCAGATCGGCAACCGCGCGCTCGGCGAGCGCATGGCGGTGCTGGCGCCGGTCGAGGCGCAGCGGCTCGCGACCGCCACGCTGCTGCTGTGCCCCTCGGTGCCGATGCTCTTCCAGGGCGAGGAATTCGCGTCGCGCTCGCCGTTCCTCTACTTCTGCGATTTCCACGGCCCTCTCGCCGCCGCGGTGCGCGACGGGCGCCGCAAGGAATTCGCCGCGTTCGCGCGCTTCCGCGATCCCGCCGTTCGCGACCGCATTCCCGACCCGAATGCCGACGAAACGTTCGAGAGGTCGAAGGTCCCCTGGGGAGAAGCGACACTTCCCGACCATGCGAAGGCGCTCGAGCACCACCGGGCGCTGCTGCAGGTCCGCGCGCGCGATCTCGTGCCCCGCATTCCCGGCGCGAAGCATGCGGCGCGCTTCGAGGTGATGGGTTCCAGCGGAGTGGCGGTCGACTGGGTCCTCGGCGACGGCACGCGTGCGCACCTGCGCGCCAATTTCGGCGCGAAGCGCCTCGAGCGCGTCGTTCCCGCGCCCGGGATCGTGTTCCATGCGGAAGGCGTCAGCGAGGGCAACGCGCTCGGCCCGTGGAGCGGCACCTGGTCCCTCGAGCCGGCGTAGATGGAAGCGAGTCTCGCCCGCCTCTGCGCCCTGCACGGCATCGAGCCGGGCTATCACGACGTTTGGGGTGCGTGGAAGGAGACACCCGAGCCGACCGCCCGCGCCATGCTCGCGGCGATGGGCGTGGAGGCCGGCACCGCGCAAGCGCTCGAAGCGGCGCTGAAGGAGCACGAGCGGGCGTCGTGGTCTCGCGTCGTGGCGCCGGTGACCGTGGTGAGGCGCGCGCAGCTCGGCCGGGGCGCGCGCATCCATTTGCCGGAGGCCGCGATCTCGAAGTCGCTGTCGTGGCGCCTCACCGACGAGAGCGGCGAGCGGCGCGAGCAACGCTTCACCGTGCTCAAGCTCCCCGTGCTCGAGGATTTCAACGACGCGGGGCTCGCCGCGCGCGCGTTCGCGCTGCCGCTGCCCGACGATCTCGCCGAGGGCTACTACCGGCTCGCGATCCTCGAGGGCGCGACGATGCTCGGCGAGGGGATGCTGGCGCTGGCGCCCGAGCGCTGCTACCTGCCGCCGCGCATCGCCGAGGGCGCGCGCGTCTGGGGCGCCAGCGTGCAGCTCTATGGCCTCACCTCCGGGCGCAACGCCGGCATCGGCGATTTCACCGATCTCAGGCATTGCGCCGAGGCCTGGGGCGAACGCGGCGCGGGCATCGTCGGCACCAACCCGCTGCATGCGTTGACGCTTCGCGACCCGGGACACGCAAGCCCGTATAGCCCCTCGAGCCGGCTGTTCCTGAATCCCGCCTACATCGCGATCGATGCGGTCGAGGATTTCGGCGAGATCGCGGCGGCCGACGCGTCCTTCGCGGCGCGCTGGCAATCGGAGTGCGAAAGCCTGCGTGCCACCGAGCATATCGACTACGCGCGTGCGTGCGCGGCCAAGCTCGCGATGCTGGAAAAGCTGCACGCCCACTTCGCCAAGCGCCATCCGCCCGGCAGCTCGGCGCGCGCGCGCGCCTTCGCGCAGTTCCGCGAGTCGCGCGGGGCCGCCCTGCGCCGCCACGCGCTGCACGAGGCATTGCGCGAGTTCCACGCGAAGCCCTGGCGCCAATGGCCCGGGGAGCATCGCGATCCGGCAAGCGAGGCGGTGCGCGAATTCGCCGCCGCGCATGCCGATCGCGTGAGCCTGCACGAGTACATGCAATGGCAGGCGGACCGCCAGCTCGCCGCCGCGCAGGGCCGTTGCCGCGACCTCGGCATGGCGATCGGGCTCTACGCGGACCTCGCGATCTCCATCGGGTCCGACGGCTCCGAGGCGTGGGCGCACCAGAAGCTCTACGCGCCGGGCATCGGCGTGGGCGCGCCGCCCGACGAATTCAACACGACCGGGCAGGACTGGGGCCTGCCGCCGTTCGCGCCGCAACGCCTGCGCGAGGCCGCGTACGCGCCGCTCATCGCCACGCTGCGCGCCAACATGCTGCGCGCCGGGGCGCTGCGCATCGACCACGTGATGGGGCTCGCGCGGCTCTGGTGGGTGCCGGCGGGCGAGAGCGCGGCGAGCGGCGCGTACGTCCGCTATCCGGTAGACGACCTGCTCGCGATCGTGGCGCTCGAGAGCCAGCGCAACCGCTGCCTGGTGATCGGCGAGGACCTGGGCACCGTGCCCGAGGACCTGCGCCGCAAGCTCGACCAGCACGAGATCCTGTCGTACCGGCTCGTGCTGTTCGAGCGCGAGGGGGTGGAGTTCAAGCCGCCGGCCACCTATCCGCGCCGCTCGCTCGCCGCGTGGTCCACGCATGACCTGCCGACATTCGCCGGCTGGTGGCAGGGAGAGGATCTCGACACGCGCGCGCAGCTCGGGCAATTCGACGCGGAGCAGCTGAAAGCGCAACGCGCGGACCGCGGCAAGGCGCGCGCGGCGCTCGCGGCGGCGCTCGCGCGCGAGGCTCTCCCCACGACCGATGCCGGCGCGGCGATATCGAAGGAGCTCGCGATCGCGGTGCAATCGTTCGCCGCGCGCTCGCCCGCGGCGGTCATGGTCGTGCAGATGGAGGACGTGTTCGGCGTGGCCGAGCAGGCCAACCTTCCCGGCACGGTCGAGGAGCATCCGAACTGGCGGCGCAAGCTCGCTCCCCCGATCGAGGCGTGGGGACGCGACGCGCGCTTCAAGCGCATGGCGCGCGCGCTCGGCATGGTGCGCGGCGGGCGCCGCGAGAGCCCCGACGCGGGACTCGACAAGGCGCTGATACCGCGCGCGACCTATCGCGTGCAGTTGCACGGAGAATTCACCTTCCGCGACGCGACGGCGCTCGTGCCGTATCTCGCGCGCCTCGGCGTGAGCCACGTCTATTGCTCGCCCTACCTGCGCGCGCGTCCCGGCAGCAAGCACGGCTACGACATCATCGACCACGATTCCCTCAACCCCGAGATCGGCACGCGCGCGGATTTCGACGCGTTCGTGGCCGAGCTCGGCCGCCACGGCATGGCGCAGATGATGGACATCGTGCCGAACCACATGGGTGTCCTCGGCGCCGACAACGCCTGGTGGCAGGACCTGCTCGAGAGCGGCCCCGCCTCCACGCTCGCGGAATTCTTCGACATCGACTGGGACCCGCCGAGCGAGCACCTCGCCAACCGCGTGCTGCTGCCGGTGCTGGCCGACCATTACGGAGTCGAGCTCGCCGCGGGCAAGCTCGTGCTCGAGCTCGATCGCGACAGCGGCTCGTTCGCGGTGCGATACTTCGAGCATCGGCTGCCGATCGACCCGCGCGAGTATCCGCGCATCCTCGGGCCCGCGGTGCTCGCGATGGAATCCGGCGAGCCGCGGCTCGCGCACGCCGCGCAGGCGCTGCGCTCCATCCTCGATGCCTTCTCGCGGCTGCCGCCGCGCGCGGAGACGGCGCGCGCGCGCCGCGACGAGCGCAACCTCGACAAGGAAGTCTCCAAGGGCCGGCTCGGCTCGCTCGCGCGCGCCAACGGCGAGGTGGCCGCGGCGATCGATCGCGCGGTCGCCGCGATCAACGGCCATCCCGACGACCCGGCGAGCTTCGACGCGCTGCACGAGCTGCTCGAAGCGCAGCCTTACCACGTGGCCTACTGGCGCGTGGCCCAGGACGAGGTCAACTACCGGCGCTTCTTCGACATCAACGAGCTCGCCGCGCTACGCCAGGAAAACCCGGCGGTGTTCGATACCACCCATCGGCTCGTGACCGCGCTGGTGAACTCGGGCGCGGTGGCGGCACTGCGCATCGACCACCCCGACGGCCTCTACGATCCGCGCGCCTACTTCCGCCGGCTCGCGCAGGGCTGCAAGCGCGCGCCCTACATCGCGATCGAGAAGATCGTGGCGCCGTTCGAGAACCTCGCCGAGGACTGGTGCGTCCACGGCACCACCGGCTACCGCTTCGCCAACGTGGTGAACGGCCTCTTCGTCGATCCGTCCGCCGAGGCGCGCTTGACGCGCACCTACCATGCGTTCATCGGCGACGAGACGCCGTTCGAGGAGGTCGCGCGCCGCTCGCGGCGCCTGATCCTGCGCACCGCGCTCGCGAGCGAGTTGACCGTGCTCACGCGGCGGCTCGCGCAGATCGCGCACGCCGATCGCGCCACGCGCGATTTCACCTTCAACACGCTGCGCGACGGGCTGATCGAGGTGCTCGCGAACTTCCCGGTGTATCGCACCTACATCGACGAGCAGGTGCGTCCCGGGGACGGGCGCTACATCGACTGGGCGGTCACGCGCGCTCGCGCCGGCAGCCACACCTCCGACGCGGGCGTGTTCGACTTCATCCGCGACGTGCTCACGTGCGACCTGCCCACGCGCGCGCCCGCGCTCGCCGCGCGGGTACGCCACTTCGCGCGCAAGTTCCAGCAGGTGTCCGCTCCGGTGATGGCCAAGGGCGTGGAGGACACGTCCTTCTATCTCTACAACCGCCTGGTATCGCTCAACGACGTGGGCGGCGACCCGGGCGAGTTCGGCTTTCCCCCGGCACGCTTCCACCGCGCGAGCGCGCATCGCGCGCGCCATTGGCCGCACACGATGCTGGCCACTTCGACGCACGACAACAAGCGCTCGGAGGACGTACGCACGCGCATCGACGTGCTCTCGGAACATGCGGCCGGATGGCGGCTGCGGTTGCGCAAGTGGCAGCGGTTGAACGCGGGCGCGAAGACGCTGGTGGACGAATCGATGGCCCCGTCGCGCAACGACGAGTACCTGCTCTACCAGACGCTGCTCGGCAGCTACCCCGCGGGCACGCCCGGCAAGGAGGAGCTCGCCGAATACACCGAGCGCATCGTCGCCTATATGCAGAAGGCGGGACGCGAGGCGAAGGCGTACACCAGCTGGGCGCGGGTGAACGAGGCGTACGAAGCCGCGGCCGCGGCGTTCGTGCGCGCGATCCTCGCCGAGAAGCCCGGCAACCTGTTCCTCGAGGATTTCCGCGCGGCCGCGGCGCCGATCGCGTGGATCGGTTTCCTCAACAGCGTCTCGATGGTCGCGGTGAAGCTCACCTCGCCGGGCGTGCCCGATTGCTACCAGGGCAACGAGCTCTTCGATTTCTCGCTCGTCGATCCCGACAACCGCCGCCCGGTGGACTACGATCGGCGCCGCCGGCTGCTGCAGGACCTGGAGGCGCTCGGGGATTCACCCTCCGCCGGCGCCGTGGAGGCGATCTTCGCGAACCTCGAGGATGGCCGCGCCAAGCTCTACGTGATGTGGCGGCTGCTGCAGCTGCGCAGGGCGCGCACGGCGCTTTTCCTCGAGGGCGGCTATACCGCGGTGCGCACCAGCGGCACGCGCGCGAAGCACATCGTCGCGTTCGCGCGCCGCCATGGCAAGGAAACCGTGGTGACCGTGATCCCGCGGCTTTTGGCGACTCTCGGCATCGAACGCGGAGAGCTGCCGTGCGGGGAAAACGTGTGGGGCGATACGCGCATCGAGCTGCCCTTCCTCGACGAGGGCGTGGTGCTGCGCGATGCGCTGACCGGCCGCGAAGCGAGTGTCGCTAATGGGGGGATCGCCGCGAGCGTCATCCTGGCCCTGGCGCCCGTGGCGGTGTTGTCGCGCTAAACGGTCGGCTCAGTTTGCATCGCCCGCGCCCTGCGCGGCGGACGCCAGCGCCGCATCCATCTGCGCCTGCGTCCAGAGCCAGTCCTCCTCGAGCCGCCCGGTGCGCTCGGCGATCTCGCCGCGGCGCTTCAATCCGGCCTGCAGCTTCTCGCGATTCGGCTCCGCATAAGCCTCCGCGGTCGCGAGCCACGCTTCCGTTTCCCCGCTCTCCCGCGCCAGCGTTTCGAGCTCCTTCTCGATCGCCGCGAGCTTCTTCTCGAACGGCTTGCGCGCCTCCGATTCGCGCCGCCGCACGTTCGCCTCGGCGCGGCGCTCCTCCTTGCGGTTGCCCGCGGAAGACGCGGCGCGCGCCTCGGATTTGCTGCCACGCGCGTGATACTGCCGCGCCCAATCCTTGTAGTCGTCGAGGTCGCCTTCGAACGGCTTCACCTGCCCGTCGGCGACCAGCATCCACTGATCGGTCGCGGCCGAGAGCAGGTGGCGGTCGTGCGCGACCACGATGAGCGCGCCCTCGAAATCGGTGAGCGCCTGCGCGAGCGCCTCGCGCATGTCGATGTCGAGGTGGTTGGTGGGCTCGTCGAGCAGCAGCAGGTTGGGCCGCTGCCAGATGATCAGCGCGAGCGCCAGGCGCGCCTTCTCGCCGCCGGAGAAGCTCGCGGTCTTCTGCGTCACCTGGTCGCCGCGGAAATCGAAGCCGCCGAGATAGTTGCGCAGCGTCTGCTCGCGCTCGCCGGAGGCGATCTTTCCCATGTGCCAGAGGGCGCTTTCGTCCAGGCGCAGCTGGTCGACCTGGTGCTGCGCGAAGTAGCCGATGCGCAGGCCCTGCGCGCGGTGCAGCTCGCCGCCGATCAGCGGCAGGTTGCCGACGATCGATTTCAGCAGCGTCGACTTGCCCGCGCCGTTGGGACCGAGCAGCCCGATCGCGTCTCCCGGCAGCACGCTCCATTCCACGCCCGAGAGCACCGCCTTGTCGCCGTAGCCGAGTGTGGCCTCCTCGAGCCGGAAGAGCTGGCGCGGCTTTTCCGCCGGGGCGCGAAAGCCGAACGTGAACGGCGAGTCGACGTGCGCGGCGGCGATCCGCTCGAGCTTCTCGAGCGCGCGGATGCGGCTCTGCGCCTGGCTCGCCTTGGTCGCCTTGGCGCGGAAGCGCGTGATGAACGCCTCGAGGTGCGCGACCGCCTTCTGCTGCTTCTCGTAGGCCGATTGCTGCAGCGCCAGGCGCGCGGCGCGCTGCGCCTCGAACGCGCTGTAGTTGCCCGCGTAGGTGTTGAGCTGCTGGTTCTCGACATGCACGATCGAGCCCGCCACCGCGTCGAGGAACTCGCGGTCGTGCGTGATCAGGACCACGGCGCCCGCGAACGCCTTGAGCCAATCCTCGATCCACAGCACCGCGTCGAGGTCGAGGTGGTTGGTGGGCTCGTCGAGCAACAGCAGATCGGAGCGGCACATGAGCGCGCTCGCGAGGTTGAGACGCATGCGCCATCCGCCGGAGAACTCCGCCACGGATTTCGATTGCGCCGAGTCGTCGAAGCCGAGGCCCGCGAGCAGCGTCTGCGCGCGCGCGCGCGCCTGGTAGCCGCCGATCTCGTCGAAGCGCGCATGCAGGTGCGCGAGCTCCTCCCCGCTCTCGTGTTCGGCCTCGGCACGCGCGATCGCCGCCTCGACCTCGCGCAGCTCCGCGTCGCCATCCATCACGAACTCGAGCGCCGGCCGGTCGATCGCCGGCGTCTCCTGCGCGACGTACGCCATCACCCAGCGCGGCGGCATCGACACCTCGCCCGCGTCGGCGTGCAGCTCGTTGCGGATCAGCGCGAAGAGGCTCGTCTTGCCGCTGCCGTTGGGGCCGACCAGCCCGACCTTCTGGCCGGGGTGGACGTTCATCGAGGCGTTCTCGAGCAGGACGCGGGCGCCGCGGCGCAGGGTGATGTCGCTGATGCGAAGCAATTCAGGTCACTCAGAGTTCGTAGTCGTAGTCGATGGTAAGCGGAGCATGGTCGGAGAAGCGCCTCGATGTGTAGATGCCCGTGGAGCGCGCAAGTGCCGCGATTCCCGGCGTGGCGATGTGATAGTCGATGCGCCAGCCGACGTTCTTCTCCCAGGCGCGGCCGAGGTTGGACCACCAGGTATAGCGATCGGGGCGCGGATCGAGCCGGCGAAACACGTCGACGAAGCCGTGCTGCTCGAAGATGCACGTGAGCCAGTCGCGCTCCACGGGAAGGAAGCCCGGGCGCGTTCGGTTCGCACGCCAGTTCTTCAGGTCGATTTCCTTGTGCGCGATGTTCCAGTCGCCGCAGATCACGAACTCGCGCCCGCACGCGCGCATCGCCTCGAGCCGCGGCAGGAAGCGCTTCATGAAGGCGAACTTGCGCTCCTGAGCGGCTTCGCTGCTCGATCCCGACGGCATGTAGAGAGAGACCACGCTGAGATTGCCGAAGTCGAGCTGCAGGAAGCGGCCTTGCGCGTCGATGTCCGCGATGCCCAGGCCGAGCGTGGCGTTGTCGGGTTGCTTCCTCGCGTAGATCGCGACCCCGCTGTAGCCGCGTTTCTCGGCCGGATGGAAGAACGCGTGCAGGCCGCGAGGCGCCAGCAGCGTGCGCGGCAGGTCGGCCTCCTGCGCCTTGATCTCCTGCAGGCACACGATGTCGGCCTTCTGGCGGCGCATCCACGGGCCGAATCCCCTGGATGCGGCCGAGCGCAAGCCGTTGACGTTCAGCGTGATGATGCGCATCCGGGGGGCTTTAGGCGAAAATAGCGCGTATCGTACCCTTGGAAGAGCGCATGAACGCAGCAGCCGCACCCGCAGCGACCCCCGAGCGCGACGCATTCCGGCGCGAGTTCGTCGATTTCGCGATCCGCGCGGGCGTGCTGCGCTTCGGCGAGTTCAAGACCAAGGCCGGGCGGCTCTCGCCCTATTTCTTCAACGCGGGGCTGTTCGACGACGGCGCGAAGCTCGCCGAGCTCGGGCGCTACTACGCCCAGGCGGCCCGCGCCTCGAATATCGCGTTCGACATGCTGTTCGGCCCCGCCTACAAGGGCATCACGCTGGCCGCGGCCACCGCGATGGCGCTTGCCGGGCAGGGGCACAATGTGCCGTTTTGCTTCAATCGCAAGGAAGCCAAGGACCATGGCGAGGGCGGCAGCGTCGTCGGCGCGCCGCTGGCGGGACGGGTCCTGATCATCGACGACGTGATTACGGATGGCGCCGCCAAGCGCGAGGCGATCGAGTTCATCCGCGCCGCAGGGGCGACCCCTTCTGGCGTGCTAATTGCTCTGGATAGGCAGGAGAGAGGTCAGGGCGAATTGTCGGCGACCCAGGAGGTCAGCCGATCCTTCGGCGTGCCCGTGACTGCAATTGCAACATTGGCGGATATTCTCGCCACGCTGGAAGCACGGCATCATGAGCGCCGCGACGTCGAGAGAATCGAAGAATATCGGAGGCGATACGGCGTAGCCACCACTTAGCGCACTTGGGACACCACAATGAAGAAGATCTGCCTGGCCATCGCTCTGCTCTACGCCCCGTTCGCGGGCGCCGAATACAAATGCGTCGACGAGAAGGGCTTCACCCACATCGGTGACGTTCCCCCCGCCGGCTGCAACAACGTGGTGATGTACGAGATCACCAGCAGCGGCTCGATCATCCGCAAGATCGATCCCACTCCCACCCCCGAGCAGCTCAAGGTGCGCAACGAGGAAGCCGAGCGCAAGAAGGAAGCCGACCGCATCGCGAGCGAGCAGAAGCGCAAGGACATGGCGCTCACCAACACCTACAGCAGCGAGCGCGAGTTCGACATGACGCGCGACCGCACCCTCGAGCCGGTGCGCGGGCGCATCGCCAGCGCGAAGGAGCGCATGAAGGCGGTGGAGAAGCGCGAGCTCGAGCTCGAGGACGAGATGGAGTTCTACAAGGCCGGCAAGAGCAAGACCGTGAAGAAGGGCGAGGAAGCCAGGACGCGCGAGGCGCCGCCGCAGCTCGTGGCCGAGCTCGCGCGCGTCAAGGCCGAGAAGGCGACGCTCACCAACGGCATCGCGGCGAACGAGAAGGAGCTCGAGGAGATCCGCGTGAGGTTCGACGCCGACAAGAGGCGCTGGGTCGAGCTGAAGAACCCGGCGATGCGCACCGCCCAGGAAGTGGCGCCGAAGGCGCAGATCGTCGAGACCCTGGTGCCGGGCGCGGCGGGCATCGCGCATTGCGGCAACCGGATCTACGAATGCCAGGCGGGCCAGGCGTACATGTGCAAGGAGACCGACGGCTACCGGCGACGCGAATACCGCGTGAACTGCGTGGTCGAGCGCAGGTAGCGCGCTTCGCGGCTTACGCGCCGAGCCGCGCGCGCAGCATGCGGCTCACCTCCTGCGGGTTGGCCTTGCCCTGCGTCGCCTTCATCACCTGGCCGACGAGCGCGTTGAAGGCCTTCTCCTTGCCGGCGCGGTAGTCCTCCACGAACCCCGGCTGCGCTGCGATCACGTGCTCGATCGCGGCCGCGAGCGCCCCGGCATCCGAGATCTGCTTCAAGCCGCGCTGGTCGATGATCGCGTCGGGGTCGCCGCCGCCGTCGGCCATCGCGAGCAGCGTCTCCTTGGCGGCCTTCGCGGAAATGGTGCCGTCGTGGACGAGGTCGAGCAGCCGCGCGAGTTGCGCCGGGGTGACCGGCGCGGCGGCGAAATCGCCGCCGCGCTCGTTCACGAGCGCGGACATCTCCCCGCTCACCCAGTGGGCGGCAAGCTTGCGCATCGGCTGCGCGCCCGAGCTCGCGCCGAGCAGCGCCTCGTAGAAATCGGATTTCTCGCGGCTTTCGGTGAGCAGGTTCGCGTCGTACGCGGAAAGCCCGTATTCCTCCTGGTATCTGCGCCGGCGCTGGCGCGGCAGCGTGGGCATCGAGAGGCCCACGCCCTCGATCCACGCCTTCGGGATCGCGAGCGGCAGCAGGTCCGGGTCGGGAAAGTAGCGGTAGTCCTGCGCGTCTTCCTTCGAGCGCATGGCGCGCGTCTCGCCGCGCTCGGGATCGAAGAGGCGCGTCTGCTGCACCACCGTGCCGCCGTCCTCGAGCACCTCGATCTGGCGGCGCGCCTCGTATTCGATCGCCTTGTCCATGAAGCGGAAGGAATTGAGGTTCTTGATCTCGCAGCGCGTTCCCAGGGGCGCGCCCGGGCGGCGCACCGACACGTTCGCATCGCATCGGAACGACCCCTCCTGCATATTGCCGTCGCATATCCCGATCCAGCGCACCAGCGCGTGCAGCGCCTTCGCGTAGGCGATCGCCTCCGCCGCCGAGCGCATGTCGGGCTCGCTCACGATCTCGAGCAGCGGCGTTCCCGCGCGATTCAGGTCCACCCCGGTCATGCCGCGGAATTCCTCGTGCAGCAGCTTGCCGGCGTCCTCCTCGAGATGCGCTCGCGTGAGGCGCACCCTGCGCTCCTCGTCGCCGAGCACGAACGCGACCGTGCCGCCCGATACCACCGGCAGCTCGTACTGGCTGATCTGGTAGCCCTTGGGAAGGTCGGGATAGAAATAATTCTTGCGCGCGAGAACGCTCGCCGGCGCGATCGCCCCGCCGACCGCGAGGCCGAAGCGGATCGCGCGCTCCACCGCGCCGCGATTGAGCACCGGCAGCGTGCCCGGCCTCGCCAGGTCGATCGCGGAAGCCTGCGAGTTGGGCGGCGCGCCGAACGCGGTCGAGGAACCCGAAAAGATCTTCGACGCCGTCGTGAGTTGCGCGTGCGTCTCGAGGCCGATGACGATTTCCCAGCTCATTTGGGCGCCGATCTCACCACAGAGGACACAGACGACACAGAGGTGGCACAGAGGAAAAGCAAATCACTGATGTCGTTCGAGACAATGGTTCCACTGGCACGAATGAATCGCATCGGGTTTTCCTCTGTGCCACCTCTGGGTCCTCTGTGGTTCATGTCAACCTTCCCCAAACCCCGGCGGCTCCTTGGTATGCCAATCGGTCGCTTGCTGGAATGCGTGCGCGGTGGAGAGCATCCGCGCCTCGTCGAAGTAGTTGCCGACGATCTGCAATCCCACCGGGCGCCCCTTGTCGCCGAATCCGCAGGGAATCGACATGCCCGGCAGGCCCGCGAGGTTGATCGGGATCGTGTAGAGGTCGTCGAGGTACATCTGCACGCAATCGGTGGTCTTGGCGCCGAGGTCGTACGCGACGCACGGCGACGCCGGTCCCATGATCACGTCGCACTGCGCGAACGCGGTGGTGAAATCGCGCGCGATGAGGCGGCGGATCTTCTGTGCCTGGAGGTAGTACGCGTCGTAGTAGCCGTGCGAGAGGACGTAGGTGCCAATGAGGATCCTGCGTTTCGCCTCGGCGCCGAAGCCCTGCTGGCGCGTCTTCTCGTACATGTCGGTGAGGTCGGTGTACTCGGGCGCGCGGTAGCCGTAGCGCACGCCGTCGTAGCGCGCGAGGTTCGACGACGCCTCGGCGGGCGCCAGCACGTAGTACGCCGGCACCGACAGGTGCTGGTTGGGAAGGCTCACCTCCACCACGGTCGCGCCGAGCTTGCGGTACTCGTCGATCGCGGCATGGATCGGATCGCCCACGTCGCGCGCGAGGCCGCTCGAGAAATATTCGCGTGGCATGCCGATGCGAAGGCCCTTCACGCCCTTCGGCAGCGCGCCCACGTAGTCGTCCTTGGGGCGGTCGAGGCAGGTCGAATCGCGCTCGTCGAACGATGCCATCACGTCGAGCATCATGGCGAGGTCCTCGGCGCTTTTCGCGAGCGCTCCGCCCTGGTCGAGCGAAGACGCGAACGCGACCATGCCGTAGCGCGAGACGCGCCCGTAGGTGGGCCGCAGGCCGCACACGCCGGTGAAGGAGGCCGGCTGCCGGATCGAGCCGCCGGTGTCGGTGCCGGTTGCCGCCGGAGCGATGCGCGCCGCGACCGCCGCCGCGGAGCCGCCGGAACTGCCGCCCGGAACCGCGGCGACGTCCCACGGATTCTTCACCGGCCCGAAGTACGAGTTCTCGTTAGACGAGCCCATCGCGAACTCGTCCATGTTGGTCTTGCCGAGGATCACGGCGCCGGCACGATCGAACTGCTCGATCACGTGCGCGTCGTAGGGCGCGATGAAGTTCTCCAGCATCTTCGAGCCGCAGGTGGTGCGCCAGCCTTTCGCGCAGAAGAGATCCTTGTGCGCGATCGGGATGCCGGTGAGCGGCGCGGCGGCTCCGCGCGCGCGTCGCTCGTCGGCCGCCCGCGCCTGCGCGAGGCTCTTCTCGCGATCGATCGTGATGAAGGCGTTGAGGCGCGCGTCGATCGCCTCGATGCGATCGAGGTACATCGCCACCAGCTCGACGCTCGAGACCTGTTTCGCCGCGAGCCGCGAAGCGAGCTCCTTCAGGGTCGCGCGGAACATCACTCGATCACTTTGGGCACGAGATACAGGCCGTCGGCGAGCGCCGGCGCGACCGCCTGGAAGAGCTCGCGTTGATCGGCCTCGGTGACGCGGTCCTCGCGCAGGCGCTGCGCCACTTCCTGGGGATGCGACATGGGCTCCACGCCGGAGGTGTCGACCGCGTTCATCTGCTCGACCATCGCGAGGATGTCGTTCAACTGCCGCTGCATGTCGACGGCCTCCTCGGGTGCGAGGCCGAGCCGGGCGAGGCGCGCGATATGGCGGATTTGTTCGAGGGAAAGCATGCGAAAGGGGTTCTAAGGCCTTAATTCATTGAAATTTTGGGCTATTATATTGCACCGCCACACGCGGGGTGACGCCAAAGCGCAAAACCCCTTACGGATCAAGATGTTCTCATTCGTTTCGAAGTACTTCAGCACCGATCTCGCGATCGACCTCGGCACCGCCAACACCCTCATCTACGTCCGCGGCAAGGGGATCGTCCTCGACGAACCCTCGGTGGTCGCGATCCGCCAGGAAGGCGGGCCCAACGGCAAGAAGACGATTCAAGCGGTCGGCCTCGCCGCCAAGCAGATGCTCGGGCGCACGCCCGGAAACATCACCGCCATCCGCCCGATGAAGGATGGCGTGATCGCGGATTTCACCATCACCGAGCAGATGCTCAAGTACTTCATCAAGAAGATCCACGACAACCAGTGGTTCCGTCCCAGCCCGCGCATCGTGATCTGCGTGCCCTACGGGTCCACGCAGGTCGAGCGGCGCGCGATCAAGGAAAGCGCCATCGGCGCGGGCGCCTCGCAGGTCTTCCTGATCGAGGAGCCGATGGCCGCCGCGATCGGCGCCGACCTGCCGATCGCCGACGCGACCGGCTCGATGGTGGTCGACATCGGCGGCGGCACGACGGAAGTCGGCGTGATCTCGCTCGGCGGCATCGTCTACTCGGCGAGCGTGCGCGTCGGCGGCGACAAGTTCGACGAGGCGATCATCAACTACATCCGCCGCAACTACGGGATGCTGATCGGCGAGTCGACCGCGGAGAACATCAAGAAGACCATCGGCTCGGCGTTCCCCGGCAGCGAGGTGCGCGAGATGGAAGTGAAGGGCCGCAACCTCGCCGAAGGCATCCCGCGCTCGTTCACGATCTCCTCCAACGAGATCCTCGAGGCGCTCACCGATCCGCTCAACTCGATCGTCTCGGCGGTGAAAAGCGCGCTCGAGCAGACGCCTCCCGAGCTCGGCGCCGACATCGCCGAGAAGGGGATGGTCCTCACCGGCGGCGGGGCGCTGCTGCGCGAGCTCGACCGGCTGCTGATGGAGGAGACCGGCCTGCCCGTGATCGTGGCCGACGATCCGCTCACCTGCGTGGTGCGCGGTTCGGGACGGGCGCTCGAGGAGATGGACAAGCTGGGCACGGTGTTCACCAACGATTAAGCACAAGCCACGCTGCGCGACTGAATCTTCATGATGCTGCGCGAGCCTCCGGCGTTCTTCCACCGCGGGCCCTCGCCGCTCGCGCGGCTCACGTTCTTCATGCTCGCGGCGATCGCCCTGATGATCGCCGACCACCGCTTCCACGCCCTCGAGACCGTGCGCCTGTCGCTCTCGGTCCTCGCCCATCCGATCCAGCAGATCGCGGCCTTCCCGGTGCAGGCGGTGAGCCGCGTCGGCGACTATTTCGCGAGCCAGGACAAGCTGCTGCAGGAGAACCAGGAGCTCAAGGCGAAGGTCCTCGAGCAGTCCGCCGCCGCGCAGGAGTCGCGGCTGCTGCGCGCCGAGCAGGAGCACCTGCTGTCGATGGGCGCGGGGCGCAGCCGCTACGCGGAAAGCGGCACCGTCTCCGAGGTGCTCTACACCGCGCGCAACCCGTTCACGCGCAAGATCGTGGTCGACAAGGGACTGAACCACGGCATCCAGGCGGGCATGCCGGTGATCGACGGCACCGGCGTCGTGGGCCAGGTCACCAACGCGGGCACGTTCACCAGCGAGGTGACGCTGGTGACCGAGAAGGACCAGTCGGTGCCGGTCATGCTGGTGCGCAACGGCCTGCGCGCCGTGGCCGTCGGCTCGGGCAAGGACGGCGCGATCGACGTGCCCTTCATGCCGGTATCCGCCGACGTGCAGAACGGCGATCTCTTCGTGACCTCGGGCATCGACGGCACCTATCCGCCGGGCCTCACGGTCGCGCAGGTCACGAGTGTGGAGAAAAATCCCGCGTACGTCTTCGCGAAGATCGTCGCCAAGCCCGCGGCGGGCGTGGAGAACCATCGCTACGTGATGGTGCTGCCGATCCAGAAATCCTCGGCGCCGCGGCCCGACGCGAAGGCCGACGATCCCGCCAGGAAGGGCCGCGACCGCGGCCGGGGACGGCGATGAGGCCGGCCGATCTCACGCCGCTCGCGCGCGACGTGATGAAGCTCCCCGCGAGCGCGGGGCTGATGTTCTTCTCGCTGATCGTGGCCTACCTGCTCTCGGTGCTGCCGTGGTCGGGCACGTGGCTGCTCGCGCGTCCCGACTTCGTGCTGCTGGTGCTGATCTTCTGGACGGTGCACGAGCCGCGCTCGATCGGCCAGGGCGTGGCGTTCTCGCTCGGCCTGCTCATGGACGTGAGCGACTCGATGCTGCTCGGCCAGCACGCGCTCGCGTATGTGCTCGCGACATTCGGCGCCCAGGTCCTGCGCGTGCGCATCGCGTCCTTCCACCTGCCGGAGCAGACGCTGCACATGCTCGGCCTCACGGTGATGGCGAGCGGCGTGATGCTGCTGCTGAACCTCCTGCTCGGCGCGGATTTCCCCGGCTACGCGTTCCTCGCCTCACCGTTCCTCACGGCGCTGCTGTGGGCGCCGGCGAACTGGCTGCTGTACTCCTCGGCCGTGCGCCGCCGCCGCCGGGGCGGCGCGCAATGATGGTCGGCCACGCGCTGCGCGACCAGCAGCACGAGCTCACCGTGTTCCGCCACCGGATGATGCTGGCGGGGTTCTTCATCCTGGTCGCTTTCGCGTTGCTGCTCGGGCGCTTCGCGTGGCTGCAGGTGGTGCAGCGCGAGTACTACCACACGCTCGCCGAGGCCAACCGCATCTCGGTGGTGCCGGTGGTGCCGAACCGCGGCCTGATCCTCGACCGCAACGGCGAGGTGCTCGCCGCCAACTACTCGGCCTATACGCTCGAGATCACGCCCAGCAAGGTGGCCAACGTCGAGCGCGCGATCGACGAGCTCGCGCACGTGATCGATGTCACGCCGCGCGACCGGCGCCGCTTCAAGAAGCTGCAGGAGGAGAGCAAGAACTTCGAGAGCCTGCCGATCCGCACGCGCCTCACCGAAGAGGAGGTCGCGCGCTTCGCGGTGAACCGCTTCCGCTTCCCCGGATTCGAGATCAAGGCGCGGCTCTTCCGCTCCTATCCGCAGGGAGAGGTCGCCTCGCACGCGATCGGTTACATCGGGCGCATCAACGACGCCGACGTGAAGCGCATCGAGGGCGACGGGCTCGCGCCCAACTACAAGGGCACCGACCACATCGGCAAGCTCGGCATCGAGGGCGCCTACGAGAAGGAGCTGCACGGCGTGACCGGATCGGAGCAGGTGGAGATCGATGCCGGCGGCAGGGCGATCCGCTCGCTCGCGCGCAGCGAGCCGCAATCCGGCAACAACCTGGTGGTCACGCTCGACCTGCAGCTGCAGAAGATCGCCGAGGAGGCGTTCCAGGAATACAAGGGCGCGCTGGTCGCGATCGACCCGAAGACCGGAGAGGTGCTGGCGCTCGTCTCCAAGCCGGGCTTCGACCCCAACCTCTTCGTCGACGGCATCGACCCGGTCAACTGGGACGCGCTCAACAACTCCCCCGACAAGCCGCTCAACAATCGCGCGCTGCGCGGGCAGTACCCGCCCGGCTCGACGATCAAGCCGTTCATGGCGCTCGCCGCTCTCGAGTACAAGAAGCGCTCGCCCGAGTTCACGATCTCCGACCCGGGCTACTACGCGCTTCCCGGCGTCGCGCACCACTACCGCGACTGGAAGAAGGAAGGCCACGGGCTGGTGAACCTGCACAAGTCGATCGTGATCTCGTGCGACACGTACTACTACGGGCTCGCGACCGAGCTCGGCATCGACCTGATCCACACCCACCTCGCCAAGTTCGGCTTCGGCGCGAAGACCGGCATCGACATCGACGGCGAGCTCGCCGGGCTGGCGCCCTCGCAGGAGTGGAAGATGCAGCGCTTCCACCAGAAGTGGTATGCGGGCGACACCGTGAGCGTGGGCATCGGGCAGGGCTACATGCTCGCGACACCGCTGCAGCTCGCCGCCGCCACCGCGACGATCGCCAACGACGGCGTGCCGGTGCATCCGCGGCTGCTGAAGGCGGTGCAGGACTCGAAGACGCAACAGACGCGAGCGCTCGACGCCGCGGCCACGCGCGACGCCGTGACGGTGAAGCCCGAGAACCTGGCGCTGGTGCGCGCGGCGATGGTCGATGTGACGCGCCCCGGCGGCACCGCGTCGCAAGCGGCGCAGGGCGCGCCCTACGCGATCGCCGCGAAGACCGGCACGGCGCAGGTGATCGGGATGAAGCAGGGCGAGAAATACGACGAGAAGCGCATGAAGCAGGAGCACTGGGACCACGCGCTCTTCATCGCGTTCGCGCCCGCCGACGATCCCCGGCTCGCGATGGCGATCCTGGTGGAGAACGGCAAGCACGGCGGCTCGACCGCCGGGCCGATCGCGCGCGAGATCTTCGACTACTATCTCCTCGGCAAGCGGCCGGCGCGCAAGGAGCTGCCGAAACCGAGCGAGCTGGACGACGAGCATGATTAGCCGCGCGTTCGAATTCCTCTCGCGCCGCATCGACGGCCCGCTGATGGCGGCCCTCGCGCTCACGATCGCGCTCGGGCTCACCGTGGTGTACTCGGCCTCGGGCGGCTCGTCGCTCGACCGCGCGTTCGGCCAGGGGCGCAACCTCGCGATCGCGGTGTTCGCGCTCTGGATCTTCGCGCACGTGCACCCGCGGCTGCTGATGCGCCTGGCGCTTCCCGCCTATCTCGCGGGCCTCGCGTTGCTGATCGGGGTGGCGCTCTTCGGCGAGGTGCGCAACGGCGCGCGCCGCTGGCTGAGCCTCGGGTTCACCACGATCCAGCCCTCGGAAGTGATGAAGATCGCGGTGCCGCTGGTGCTCGCGTGGTACTTCCACCGCCGCGAGGAGGGGCTCAAGCTGCGCGACTTCGCGTTCGCGGCCGTGCTGCTGGTATTGCCGGTCGGGCTGATCGCGCGCCAGCCCGACCTCGGCACGGCGCTGCTGATCTTCTCCTCGGGCTTCTTCGTGATCTTCCTCGCGGGCCTGTCGTGGAAGATCCTGGGCTCGATGGCCGCGGCCGGCGCCGCCGCGCTTCCGTTCCTCTGGTCGATGCTGCACGACTACCAGCGCCAGCGCGTGCTGACGCTGCTCGATCCGATGCAGGATCCGCTCGGCGCGGGCTACCACATCATCCAGTCGACGATCGCGATCGGCTCGGGCGGAATCCTCGGCAAGGGCTGGTTGAACGGCACCCAGGCCCAGCTCGACTTCGTGCCCGAGCGCTCCACCGACTTCATCCTCGCGGTGTTCGGCGAGGAATTCGGGCTGGTGGGCAACGTCGTGCTGATCGTGCTGTACCTGCTGATCATCGGGCGCGGCATGATGATCGCGGCCAACGCCTCGACCACGTTTTCGCGGCTCACCGCGGGCGCCATCACGCTCACGTTCTTCACCTACGCGTTCGTCAACATGGGAATGGTGAGCGGCATCCTGCCGGTGGTGGGCGTGCCGCTGCCGATGATCAGCTACGGGGGCACGGCGCTGCTCTCGATCCTGGTGGGATTCGGCATCCTGATGTCGATCTCCACGCACAAGCAGCTGGTGTCGAGTTGATGCGCGCGCGGCCCTTCGCCGCCGCGCTCGCGCTGGCGGTCCTCGCCGGTTGCGCCACCGCGCCCAAGGCGCCGCCGGTCGGCGAGCCGAAGCGGCCCTCGTATTATTCCGACGACGGCCCGCCGCTCAGCGTGCCCGGCAATCTCGCGCAGGTCCCCGACGCGGTGCCGCGCGACGAGCCGTTCCACCGCTTCGCCAATCGCCCCTACACGGTGTTCGGCCAGACCTACGTGCCGGTGGTCGACAAGGAAGCCTCGCGCCAGCGCGGGCTCGCGTCGTGGTACGGACGGAAATTCCACGGGCAGAAGACGTCGTCCGGCGAGACCTACGACATGTTCGCGATGACGGCGGCGCACAAGACCTTCCCGATTCCGAGCTACGCGCGCGTGACCAACCTGAAGAACGGCCTCTCGGTCGTGGTGCGCATCAACGACCGCGGCCCGTTCCATTCGGGCCGCATCATCGACCTGTCCTATGCCGCGGCGGTGCGCATCGGCATCGCCGCCGCCGGCAGCGGGATGGTCGAGGTCGAGCGCATCTTCGAGGCGACCGGCGCCGAGATCGAGCGCAGCGCGCCGCCGGGCGCGACCGCCGCCGTCGCGGCAGCGCCGGCACCCGCGCCCGCGCCCGCCGCGATCGAGACGCCGCTCGTCGCTCAGGAACCGCTCGGGCTGTGGATCCAGCTGGGCGCCTTCTCGAGCCGCGAGAGCGCCGAGAGCTTCCGCGACCACGCGACGCGCGAGCTTTCGTGGATGCGCGAGCCGGTATCGATCGCATCGCGCGACGGGATGCATCGCGTGCGCCTCGGCCCGTATCGCAATCGCGACGAGGCCGCCGCGATCGCCGACAAGGTGCGCGAGTCGCTCGGATTCGCGCCCGCCGTCACCACCCGCTGACCGAACCCGCATGAAGAAATTCCTCGCTGCCGTCGCCGCGGTGCTGGCGATCACACCGGCGCTGTCGCAGGTCGTCACCGCCCCGCCGATCGCCGCGCGCGCCTACGTGCTGGTGGACGCGCTCAGCGGCCAGACTCTCGCCGCCGCCTCCGACAACGATCGCTTCGAGCCCGCCTCGCTCACCAAGATCATGACCGCCTACGTGGTCTTCCAGGCGCTGCGCGAGCGCCGGATCGACGCCGCGCAATCGGTGCGCATCTCGGCCAACGCGCTCGGCGCGCCGGGCTCGCGCATGTTCGCCGACCCGGCAAAGCCGGTCACGGTCGCGGAGCTGCTGCGCGGCCTGATCGTGCAATCGGGCAATGACGCCGCGGTCGCGCTCGCCGAGACCGTGGCGGGATCCGAGGAGGCGTTCGTCGCCCTGATGAACCGGCAGGCCGAGCGGCTCGCGCTCGCCAACACGCACTTCGTCAACGCATCGGGCAAGCCCGCGCCCGATCATCACGCCTCGGCGCGCGACCTGGCGCTGCTGACCCTCGCGCTGCTGCGCGATTTTCCCGACCAGTACCCGCTCTACGGGCAGAAGGAATTCAAGTACAACGGCATCTCGCAGTCGAACCGCAACCGGCTGCTGTGGACCGATCCCACCGTCGACGGCGTGAAGACCGGTTTCACCGAGGCCGCGGGCTATTGCCTGGTGGCGAGCGCGAAACGCGAGGAGCGCCGGCTGGTCTCGGTCGTGTTGGGCGCGCAATCCGACACGGCGCGCACCACCGAGAGCCAGAAGCTGCTCAACTTCGGCTTCCAGGCCTACGAGACGCGCCGCCTGTATCGCAAGTCGGAGGCGATCGCGGCGCCGGAGGTCTTCCGCGGCACCAAGTCCGCGGTCGTCCTCGGCTTCGATCGCGACGTGTGGCTCACCATGCCGCGCGGGCGCTTCAGCGGCCTCACGGCGGTGCTCGAGACGCGCCAGCCGTTCGTGGCCCCGCTTGCCGCGGGGGAGAAAGCGGGGATAATGAAGCTCATGCGCGACACGGCCCCGGTCGCCGAATTTCCCGTCGTGGCCCTCGAGGAGGTGCCGGTCGCCGGCTTCCTTTCGCGCGGCTGGGACACTCTCCGACTCATGTTCCGGAAATCCCGATGACCTCTCCTATCGCGCACTTCAACGGCCAGCTGCTGCCCATCGACCGCATCTCGATCTCGCCGCTCGACCGCGGCTTCATCTTCGGCGACGGCGTCTACGAGGTGATCCCGGTCTACGAGGGCGTGATGCTGCGCGGCAGAGAGCATTTCGAGCGCCTCCAGCGCTCGATGGACGAGATCGGGCTGAAGAATCCGCACAGCGTCGACGAATGGCTCGCCCACACGCGGGATCTCCTCGAGCACTATCCGGGAAACCAGTCGGTCTACATCCAGGTGACGCGCGGCGCGCCGCTGAAGCGCGACCACGTGATCCCGAAGGACCTGAAGCCGACGGTCTTCATGATGGTGCAGCCGCTGCCGTCGCCGTCGCGCGACGCGGTCGACAACGGGGTCTCCTGCGTGACGCACCCGGATTTCCGCTGGTCCAAGTGCCACATCAAATCCACGTCGCTGCTCGGCAACGTGCTCGCGCGCCAGATCTCGGCCGATGCCGGCGCCACCGAGACGATCCTGCTGCGCGACGGCTTCCTCACCGAGGCATCGTCGTCGAACGTTTTCGTGGTGAAGGGCGGCGTGGTCGCCGCGCCGCCGCAGGACCACCTCATATTGCTCGGCATCACCTACGACCTGCTCGTGCGCCTCGCGGCAGAAGGCAAGGTCAGGCTCGAGATCCGCCCGATCACCGAGGCCGAGCTGCGCGACGCGGATGAGGTCTGGCTTTCGTCCTCCACCAAGGAAGTGCTCGCCGTCACCACGCTCGACGGCAAGCCGGTCGGCAGCGGCAAGCCCGGCCCGGTATTCCGCCGGATGCACGCGCTCTACCAGGATTACAAGGCGCAGGCGCGCAAGGCGCGCGCGGTCGCGGCGTGAGCATCGCGCCGGTGAACGCTCCGCTCGGGGACAGCCCGGACCCTTCCGAACCCGCATCGCTGCTCTCCTTCCCCTGCGTCTTCCCGATGAAGGTGATGGGGCGGCGCGCGGACGGCTTCGCGCAGACGGTGGCCGAAATCGTGCTGCGACACGCCGCCGATTTCCATCCCGAGACGATCGAGATGCGCAGCTCGAAGAACGGCCGCTACCTTTCGCTCACGGTGACGCTCAACGCACGCTCGCGCGCGCAGTTGGACGCGCTCTACTTCGAGCTCTCGAAGCATCCCATGGTGCTGATGGTGCTGTGAGCGACGCCGCGCACGCCGTCCTGCGCCGCCTGGGGCGCGTCGCCTTCGAGCCGACGTGGGCCGCGATGCAGTCGTTCACGCGCGCGCGCGCACCCGCCACGCCCGACGAGATCTGGCTGCTCGAGCACGCTCCCGTCTTCACGCTCGGCCTCGCGGGGCGGCCCGAGCACGTGCTCGATGCCGGCGACATCCCGGTCGTGAAGACCGACCGCGGCGGGCAGGTCACCTATCACGGCCCGGGCCAGGCGGTCGCGTACGTGCTGCTCGACCTGAGGCGCCGGCATCTCGGCGTGAAGGAGCTGGTGCGCCGCCTCGAGCAGGCGGCGCTCGACGTGCTCGCGGCCTACGGCATCGACGGCGAGCGGCGCGAAGGCATGCCCGGCGTCTACGTGGGCGGCGCCAAGATCGCCGCGGTCGGGTTGCGCATCGCCAACGGCTGCTGCTATCACGGACTGTCGCTCAACGTGAACCTCGACTTGTCGGCCTTCGCGCGCATCGACCCGTGCGGCTATCCGGGCCTCGCCTCCACGCGCCTCGCCGACCTCGGG
The DNA here is from genome assembly GCA_031424255.1 of Burkholderiales bacterium. GTDB lineage: Bacteria > Pseudomonadota > Gammaproteobacteria > Burkholderiales > Usitatibacteraceae > Usitatibacter. Next base: position 24,198 of record JANPHA010000468.1, read on the forward strand.
GTCCGTGATAGCATCGATCAGGTGCAGCAGCGCCTCGCGGAGGCGCTCGTGCGAGCGCTGGCACCGCAAGCCGTGATCCCGGCGTAATCAGCCCACCTCCATGTCCGATCCCGACCTCAAGCTCCAGCAGAAGCGCGGCCTCAAGACGGCGCGCATCCCGATCAAGGTCGTGCAGCCCGAGCCGCTGCGCAAGCCGGAGTGGATCCGCGTGCGCGCCGGCGGTGGCGAGCGCTTCTCCGAGATCAAGAAGATCCTGCGCGAGGCGAACCTGCACACGGTCTGCGAGGAAGCGTCGTGTCCGAACATCGGCGAGTGCTTCGGCCACGGCACCGCGACCTTCATGATCATGGGCGATCTGTGCACGCGCCGCTGCCCGTTCTGCGACGTGGCCCACGGGCGCCCGAATCCGCTCGATCCGGACGAGCCGCGCCACCTCGGCGAGACGATCGCGAAGATGAAGCTCAAGTACGTGGTGATCACGAGCGTCGATCGCGACGACCTGCGCGACGGCGGCGCCGGGCATTTCGTCGACTGCATCCGCGCGGTGCGGGCGCTTTCCCCCGCGACCCGCATCGAGATCCTCACGCCCGATTTCCGCGGGCGGCTGGAGCGCGCGCTCGCGATCCTCGAGGCCGGCCCGCCCGACGTGATGAACCACAACCTCGAGACCGTGCCGCGCCTCTACCGCCAGGCGCGCCCGGGCTCCGACTACGCCCACTCGCTGGCACTCCTGCGCGACTTCAAGGCGAAGCATGCGCATGTCCCGACGAAATCGGGGCTGATGGTGGGGCTGGGCGAGACCAGCGACGAGATCCTCGAGGTGATGCGCGACCTGCGCGAGCACAACGTCGACATGCTGACCATCGGACAATACCTGCAGCCCTCGAAGCACCACCTGCCGGTGGCGCGATTCGCGCACCCGGACGAGTTCGAGATGTTCGAGCGGGAAGCGGCACGCATGGGATTCTCGAACGCCGCCTGCGGGCCGATGGTGCGCTCCTCCTACCATGCGGATCGCCAGGCGGCCGACGCCGGCATGAAGGAGCCGTTGCCCGACAAGGTTTGATACAAAGAATCCTGAATCGCGATGCGCGGACGCGGTGCGCGATCGAGTAGAGTTTACTGATTGAATTCGACGGGATGTCGCAGCAAGGAGATGCAATGAGGCCGCATGCCATTCCCCTCGCCGCACTTTTGATGTTCGCCGCGACCGAGGCGAGCGCGGCCGAGATTTTCCGCTGCAGCACGCCGAGCGGAAGCATCGCCTACCAGCAATTCCCGTGCGCCCCGGACAACGACGCCGGAACGCTGGACGTGCCTTCCGCCTATCCCGATGTCGACGTCGCCGCGCGCGAGCGCCTGTTGCAGCGCGCGGCCGCGGCCGACCAGCGCCTCGAGGCGCAGCGCGATCGCCTGTCGCGCGAGGAAATGACGCGGGTGGTGGCGCGCGCGCAGGTGGAAGCGGCGCAAGCTGCCGCCGCGGCGGCTGCCGCGGACCAGGCCGGCGGCGGCCCCGTCTTCATCACGCGCGTGGCACGGTATCGCCACCAGCCGCGCCCGCGCCTGGGCGGCACCTCTATTCGATAGCGCGGTACGCCGGCAGCGTCAGGAATTCCACATAGTCGTCCGAGGCGGTGATCGCCTCGAAGAGCTTTGCACCCTCGGCATACTTGCCCGCCGCATAGGCGTCGGCTCCCACGATCGACGGCGTCTTGCGCAGCTCATCGGCGAGGATCTCGTGGAACAGCTCGCGCGTCACCTTGCGGCCGTCATCGAGCACGCCCTTGGGCGAGCGCATCCATTGCCACACCTGCGAGCGCGAGATCTCGGCGGTCGCGGCATCCTCCATCAGGTTGAAGATCGGCACGCAGCCGTTGCCGGCGAGCCACGAGCCGATGTACTGGATGCCGACCTGGACGTTGTTGCGCAGCCCGGCCTCGGTGATCGGCTTCTCCGGCGCGAAATCCAGCAGGTCCTTCGCGCCGACATTCACGTCGGGGCGCTGCTTGTGATACTGGTTCGGACCCGGCATGTGCTTGTCGAAGATCTCCTTCGCGATCGGCACCAGCCCCGGGTGCGCGACCCAGGTGCCGTCGCAGCCGTCGGTCGCCTCGCGCTCCTTGTCGGCGCGCACCTTCGCCATCGCCGCCTCGTTGGCGGCCGGATCGTTCTTGATCGGGATCTGCGCCGCCATGCCGCCCATGGCCGGAGCGTTGCGGCGATGGCAGGTCTTGATCAGCAGCAGCGCGTAAGCGCGCATGAAGGGCGCGGTCATCGTCACCTGCGAGCGGTCGGCGAGGCAGAAATCGTTGTGCGCGCGCAGCTTCTTGATGCACGAGAAGATGTAGTCCCAGCGCCCGATGTTGAGGCCCGAGGAGTGCTCGCGCAGCTCCCACAGGATCTCGTCCATCTCGAACGCGGCCGGTATGGTCTCGATCAGCACCGTCGCGCGCACCGAGCCGTGCGCGATTCCGAGCGATTTCTGCGCCAACGTGAAGATGTCGTTCCAGAGGCGCGCCTCGAGGTGCGATTCCATCTTCGGCAGGTAGTAATACGGGCCGCTGCCGCGCGCGAGAAGCTCGGCCGCGTTGTGGAAGAAGAGCAGGCCGAAGTCGAAGAGGGAGCCGGAGACGGCCTTGCCATCGAGGATCACATGCTTCTCCTCCAGGTGCCAGCCCCGCGGCCGGGGAATCACGACCGCGGTCTTCTCGTTCAGCCGGTATTGCTTGCCCGACTGCTCGAACGTGATCGTGCGGCGCGCCGCGTCCATGATGTTGGCCTGCCCCGAGATCATGTTGTCCCAGGTCGGGCAGTTCGCGTCCTCGAAGTCCGCCATGAAGGTCGAGGCGCCGCAGTTGAGCGCGTTGATCACCATCTTGCGATCGGTGGGCCCGGTGATTTCCACGCGCCGATCGAGCATGTCGTTGGGCTGCGCGGCGACCCTCCACTCGGAATCGCGCACCGAGCGGGTCGCGGCGAGGAAATCGGGCATCCTGCCGGCGTCGAATTCCTTCTGGCGCGCGGCGCGCTGCGCGAGCAGCTGCCGGCGGCGCGGCTCGAATTGCCGGCAGAGCGATGCCACGAACGCGAGCGCCGCCGGCGTGAGAACGCGGGCGTATTCGGGCAACAACGGCGCGTCTATCCGCAGGCCGTCGGGCAGGGCGATCTTGGTATCCATGGAGGGGGACTTTCTGGACGAGCTTGCAGTCTATTATGTAACTCGCATACCATGAATGGGGTCGAACGGCTAAGCGTCTTATACTTTAAATGACTGAACCCTCATGGACCGATTCAAGGAGCTGACGACTTTCGTGGAGGTGGCGCAGCGCGGAAGTCTCTCCGCGGCGGCGCGCGAGGAAGGCATCACGCCGGCCATGGTCGGGCGGCGCATCGACCAGCTCGAGGAACGGCTGGGCGTGAAGCTTTTCAAGCGCTCCACGCGCAAGGTTACGCTCACGCCGGAAGGCTCGACGTTCTTCGACGATTGCCACCGGCTGCTGGGCGAGCTGCGCTCGGCCGAGGACGCGCTCACCGCGGGCGTGAAGAGCGCCTCGGGGCGGCTCATCGTCACCGCGCCCACCGCGTTCGGGCGCAAGCACATCGCGCCGCACCTGTCGGCCTTCCTTGCCGAGCATCCCAATCTCGCGATCACGCTGCACCTGTCCGAGAGGCTGGTGGACCTCAAGAACGAGCGCTTCGACCTCGCGATCCGCATCGCCGATCTCAAGAGCGCGGACCTGATCGCGGCAAAGCTCGCGCGCAACCACCGCGTGGTGTGCGGCTCGCCGACCTACTTCAAGCGCGCCGGCCGGCCGCGCGCGCTCGCCGACCTCGCGAAGCACAACTGCCTGGTGACGAGCACCGAAGACGGCGTCGCCGATACCTGGAGCTTCATCGAGAAGGGCAAGCCCACGGTCGTCAAGGTGGCCGGCAATCTCCAGTGCAACGACGGCGAGGTGCTCACGCGCTGGTCGATCTCGGGAGAGGGGCTCGCATGGCGCAGCGCCTGGGAAGTGAGCGAGGAGGTGAAGCGCGGCCGGCTGGTCACCGTGCTCGACGACTACGCGATGCCCGGCAACAACGTCTACGCGGTCTATCCCGAGCGCCGGCTGCTGCCCGCGAAGGTCAAGTTCTTCATCGAGTTCCTGAGGAAGACGTTCGGGGATCCTCCCTACTGGGAGTAGAAAACCGGGAGCAGACCCTAGCGAAACTGCTTGACCACGTGATGCTGCCGGCGGCTCACCGGCAGCTTCTCGCCGGTCGCCTTGATCACCACCGCCCAGCCCGACTCGCTTTCCTCGGCGTTGCGCTCGAAGCCGGCGATCGCCTGGCGCGCCACCAGGCAGTTGCGGTGGATGCGGATGAACTCCGCCTCGAATTCCTCCTCCAGCGTGGTGAGGGACTCCTCGACCAGGAATTCGCGCTCCGCGGTGCGCACGGTCACGTACTTGAGCTCCGCCCGCAGGTAGAGCACGTCGGTGAGCGGCACCAGGTGGATCTTGCCGCGCTCGTGGACCGAGAGGTGGCGGCGCGGCTGGTTGGCGGCGGCGTCGAGCGCCTCGCGCGACACCGGAGGCGCGGCGCGCGTCTTGCCGAGCGCGGCGAGCAGGCGCTCGAGGCGGATCGGCTTGAGCAGGTAGTCGATCGCGTTCACCTCGAAAGCCTTGATCGCGTAGCTGTCGAACGCGGTCGTGAAGATGATCGCGGGCGGCTGCGCCATGCCGGCGATGTGGCGCGCGGCCTCCATCCCATCCATCTCGGGCATGCGGATGTCGAGGAGCACGATGTCGACCTTCTCGCGGTTCAGCACCTCGAGCGCCTCGCGCCCGTTCTTCGCCTCGTCGACGATGGCGAGCGGAAAGGACTCGCGGCAATCGTCGAGGAGGTCGCGCAGGCGCGCGCGCGCAGGCGCCTCGTCGTCGGCGATCAGGATGCGCGGCACCTCGTTCTGGGCGAAGGTCATGCCGTGGCGCTCAGGTAGGGAAGCCGGATCGTCACCTTGTAGGTTCCGTCGTTCACCTCGGACTTCATGCTCGCCTCGGCGTCGAAATGCAGCTGCAGGCGCTCGCGGATGTTCGCGATCGCCATCTTGTTGCCGGCCGAATGGTAGCCCTCGCCCGGAAACGGGTTGGTGAGGACCATGACGAGCTCGTTGCCGATGCGGCGCACGTCGATCGCGATGGCACCGCCGTCGCGCGAGGTCTCGATGCCGTGGTAGACCGCGTTCTCCACCAGCGGCTGCAGCATCAGCGGGGGCACCAGCGCGTCCGCCGGCATCTGGTCGGTGTTCCAGGTGACCCGGAGACGCTCGCCCAGGCGCAGGCTTTCGATCGCCAGGTACTGGCGGGCGAGCTGCACCTCGCCGCCGATCGGCGCGAGCGTCTTGTTCTCCGCCATCAGCACGCGGAAAAGGTCCGCCATGTCCTCGAGCGCGCGCTCGGCGCGCCGCGGCTCGGCGCGCATCAGCGAGAGCACCGCATTGATGCTGTTGTAGAGGAAGTGCGGGCGAATGCGGGCCTGCAGCGCCTGGATGCGCGCCTCGGCGATCGCCGGCACCAGGGCGCGCGAGCGCAGGTCGAAGTAGGCGATGGTGAAGCCGGTGACGAAGAGGGCGAGGAAAGCGACCTGGGGGAAGGGCATCGCGCGGCGGTCGGCGAGGAAATCACCGCCGGCGCGCCAGATGACCCACGACACCGCGACCTCGAAGAGCGCCAGCACCGCGAGCGAGCGCACGTAGCCCATCGCATGCAGCCAGCGGCGCGCGCCGCACAGGCCCACCATGCTCACGATCAGCACCGGCTCCCCGAAAGCCGCCAGCACGATGAATTCGAGCCACACCGCCCCCGCCTCCGGCGCCCGCAGCACGGCGGCGGCGAGGAGAAGGAGGTTCACGATCACGAGAGAGCGCAGCATCACGCCGAGATTGCAGAAGTTCGGCAACCGGATGCCCGCACCCGTCTGATTTATACTCGCCACGGTATCCAATTGGGCCACCGACGCCGATTCCATGCAACAAGACGACAAGCCGGCCCGCGATTCTCCTTCCGGCAAGGCATGGTCGGGACGCTTCAACGAGCCGGTCGACCAGCTCACCCAGCGCTTCAACGCCTCGGTCGATTTCGATCGCCGGCTCGCCGAGTTCGACATCCAGGGCTCGCTCGCGCATGCGCGCATGCTGGCGCGCTGCAACCTGCTATCCGCCGCGGATCTCGCCGACATCGAGCGCGGCATGGCGCAGATCGCGGCGGAAGTGCGCTCGGGACGCTTCGCCTGGTCGATCGAGCGCGAGGACGTGCACTTCAACATCGAATACCGGCTGACCGAGCTGGTCGGCGATGCCGGCAAGCGCCTGCACACCGCCCGCTCGCGCAACGACCAGGTCGCGACCGACATGCGCCTGTGGCTGCGCAGCGAGATCGACGACCTCCTGGCGCTGCTGCGCCGCGTGCGCGAGCGCCTGATCGACCTGGCCGAGGCCCATGTCGCCACGCTGATGCCCGGCTTCACCCACATGCAGGTCGCCCAGCCGGTGACCTTCGGCCACCATCTGATGGCCTATTTCGAGATGTTCACCCGCGATGCCGAGCGCCTCGCCGATTGCCGCAAGCGCGTGAACCGCCTGCCGCTGGGAGCATCCGCGCTCGCCGGGACGAGCTTTCCGATCGATCGCGACTCGGTCGCGCGCGAGCTCGGCTTCGACGGGGTCTGCGAGAATTCCCTCGACGCGGTCTCCGACCGCGATTTCGCGGTCGAATTCCTCGCCGCCGCGGCTCTCGCGATGGCGCACGTCTCGCGCCTTTCCGAGGAGCTGGTGATCTGGATGAGCCCGCGCTTCGGCTTCGTCGAGATCGCCGACCGATTCTGCACCGGCTCCTCGATCATGCCGCAGAAGAAGAATCCCGACGTCCCGGAGCTGATGCGCGGCAAGACCGGGAGGGTCTACGGCTCGCTGGTTGCGCTGCTCACGATGATCAAGGGCCAGCCGCTCGCCTACAACAAGGACAACCAGGAGGACAAGGAGCCGCTCTTCGACGCCGCCGACAC
>JANPHA010000469.1:0-4431 GCA_031424255.1 Burkholderiales bacterium
CAGAACTGAAAAGACAGAACATTCCCTGCACCGAGCTATCTACCTCACCGGCTTTATTTCAGAATTTTTTATGGGAGGCCATTGCCATGAATAACGATAGCGTGTGGCTGGGGCAATATTCTAACTTTCAAAAGAAAACTCTGGATACTTGCCGCAGGCTCCAACCATTTGATCCCAGACAAATTGACCTCGTGAGAACCATGCAGGGGCGGCATCTTCGGACAGAAGGCTACCCTCCACAAGGCGCTCGCCTTCATTTAGCAGGCACATCATGTCGGGTACAAAATTGACCTTTGTTCGATCAGACATTTGATCAATGAACTCCCTCTTCCCTCCCACGCAGAAAAGTGTGTATCTAGTTCTTCCTTCGGCATCTTTAAGGGGGGCTATGATCTCAATGCGCTCAGCGTTGGTGTCAATCTTGAACGATGCCGTAGATTTCACTACCTTGGGCCATGGATCTTGCGGCGAGGAGACCGCGGCGAGTGGAATCAGCGCAGCCAACAGAATTGAAGTAAGAGTTGAGTTCATGGACCGATCGGATTGGTATTAGCAGGGCAATCGCCTGGGGTTGAAATTATTATCGTGTGCCGCGCCACCGATGTTGCGCGATTGAGTTGACGGAATTCACCTAGCACCCACCTCCGGTCGTCTGGCGCAATAAGCCCCTGGTTTCCAGCGCCTGCTCGATGGCGAGGCGCCGCGCCAAGTCCGCGGGCTTGCCGCGGTGCTGCAATTGTCGCCCGATATGGGCGGCTCGTTCGCTCACTTCCTTTTGCAATTGCGTTCGGTCGACGTCGATTCGAGGACGCGCGTTCCAAACCTGCGACGCGGTGCGCCAATTGAGTGTACGCCGCCGCCATTTCGAATTGACAGCTGCGAGCACTTCGCGAAGACGCGGCTCGACCTCCTCGACGCTCAGGCGCGTGAGATCGTCTTCCCAGGCGCGGTGCTCGCGATTCTGGCGCTCGAGCTGGCCGTAGAATCGCGGGCAGTGGGGCGGCCCGTGCAGGACGAGCACTTCGTGAGCTTCGAGCAGCTCTCGCACGATCGGCGCATCGTGGGCGGCTGCGCGATCGAGGCGATAGACCAGGGGCGCGCCGTTGGCTTCGATATCGGCGGCGAGCGCCTTGGCCACGAGCTTTGCGTCGTAGCGACGCCCGGTGGCCACGGTCGTTCGATAGGGCACGGCGGCATCGGCGGCGAAGAGCGCGTAGAGCACGCCATCGGCGGCGTGGAAGTGCATCGCATCCATGCCGCGCATCACTCCGGGTGAGCTCACGCAAACATGACTCAATGCCGCCTTGCGCTCTTTCTCCATCGTGGTGTGCGCACGAGCTCGGCGGCGGCTGCGCGCGCGTCTGGATCGACGAGACGGCACACACGGCGCGAAGGCCGCGGCGCTTCACGCCGCCAACGACGCGCGGTCGCCTCATGCACGCCGGCCACGCGCGCGGCAAAGCGCGCCGTGAGTCCGCAGCCTCTCATGCGCTCGATCTCCGGGAGCCGATCGCGCCCGCGCACAGGTTCGGCTTCGCCCTTGTCCTCATCGCCGCCCGCCGCCGTCTTCTTCTTGCGCATCTGGCGCGCCGGGCGAATGCGCCCCTGCAGCAGACCGCTCGCCGCCTGCAGCAAGCGCTCGGTCGTGCCCTCCCGCTCGAGCAGGCGCGCATTCTCGTGCTTCAGCCTCTCCACCTGCGCTTCGAGCTCGAGCATCTCCTTGGGCTTGCCCGGTCTGCCCGAAGGCTGCGGCGTGATCGATTCCACCATGCCGGCGAGCCCACGGTGCAGGATCGTCTGGAAGTGGTTCCTCGACATCCCGAGCATTCGCGCCGCCTCGGCGACCGAGCGGCGCCCCGCGAGCACCTCCATGATCATCTCCAGGCGCTCGCTCATCTGCGCCGGCACTTGCGGTGCCGGCGTGTATGTCTTCTTGGACTTCACCATGGCGATCCTCCCGCTGCGAAGCATCTGCCGCCGCCATGAATCCGGCAAGCTTGCGCTCGGCCGCTAGCGCGCGCTCTCGCCAGCTCTCGTCGGGATCGAAGGCGCTGCCGCGATCGCCTTCGCCTTCGAGGCTCGCGAGGGAGGTCTCCCACTCGGGATCGAGCCGAGGAGCGCACTCCTCGGCAGGCGGCCCCGCCGCCCCGTCGTCACCGGCGCCCGGATCGACTTCCTCGTGAGCAGCAAGAGGCGCTGCGTGCGCCGCTTGTCCTGCTCCAGTTGCTGGATGCGGTTGAGCAGCGCCTCGATCCTCGTCGCCGAGAGATCCGGTGTCGCGCCCTGTGCCACGGTCGCGATCGGGTTCAACGCCGCGAGCATTGCGTTCAAGGCACGCGTCTCCATCTGGTAGTAGGTGCCGCGCGAGATCTTCGCCTGCCGGATCGCATCGGTCACCGGCTTCTCCCCCGAGAGCACCGAGAGCACCATGAGCGCCCGGCTCCTCGCGATCTCGTCCAGCTTCGCCGAGTCCTTCAGCCACTTCGGCACCGGGTGGGGGCGGTGCTTCCTCCGAGAAGCGTCCTGCGTTCCAGCGCGACGTGCTCGCTGCTTCTTCATGTTCAGCCTCCTTGGTAAGCGGGATCGTCGTCTCCTCTCCTCCGACGCAAACCTTCAATCCCGCTCCGCTCGCGTTGATGCTGAGATCCTGGTCGCCCAAGCGGCCGACCAGGTAGAAGGGTTTGCGCGGCGGCTGCTCGCGCGCCATGCGCAGCGCATTGGCCGCCACCGTCGACTCTATCGCCGCTCGCACCTGTGGGGCCGAGCGGAAGAAGCGATCGGCGGGCGTCATGCCCTCGAGCGCCTGATGCGGGCGCTGGAAGTTGTAGTGCTGCACGAAGAGCGCTGCGCGCCGCTGGCAATCGTCGAAGTCGGCGAACACCGTCCTCGACAGGAGCTCCTCCCACAGGGTCTTCCAGAAGCGCTCGATCTTGCCGCAGGTCTGCGGGTGGTGCGGCCGGCTCTTCACGTGCGCGATGCCGTTCCTCTTGAGCTCCTCCTCGAAGGCGGTCGAACCGCGCCACGCGGTGTACTGGCGGCCCTGGTCGGTGAGGATCTCGCGCGGGGCGCCGTAGTCGGCGATGCCGCGCGCGAGCGCCTCCATCACGAGCGAGCTCTTCTGGTGGTGCGCCATCACCAGGCTTACGAGATAGCGCGAGTGATCGTCCATGAAGGCCGCGACGTACACGCGCTCGTGCCGGCGCAGCAGGAACGTGAAGAGATCCGACTGCCACAGCTGATTGGGCTCGGCACGCTCGAACCGCTTCGCATTGGGCTTCGGACGCGGCTTGGGCGCTGGAGCCTCGCGCCGCCCCGCCAGGCCCTCTTCCTTCAACACCCGTCGCACCGTCGTCTCGGAGGCGCCGATCCCGAAGAAGCGCTTCACGACGTCACGAATGCGCCGGCTGCCCGCCTGCGGCTGCGAGCCCTTCACCGCCAAGATCGCCTGGCGGCGCGGATCGTCCTTGTTCGGCTGCGCGCTTCGCTTGCCACCGCGGCCCGGGCTCGCCTGCAGCGCCGCCGCGCCGCCCGCTCGATACTTCTTCACCCATTCATGAAGCGTCGTGTACGGAATCCCCAGCTCGCGCGAGACCCGCTGCGCACCCAGCTGTTCGTCCACGACCATCGCAGCGGCCGACATCATCACGTCGATCGGCCAGGTTGCGCCAGCCTTCTTCCTTGCCGCGTCCTTGCGGATCTGCTCTCTGCGTTGCGAATTCGATTTCACGCTGTTCACTCCTTCCGGGCCGCTGGTTCAGCCCGATCGGAGGTAGAGTGCTAGGTAGTTATGCGTCAGCCCAACCGCGCATCAACTGGTTCGCAGCGCATGTAATTTGCCAAGCCCTTTCCCGTCGCGTTGTCCACGCCTGTTGCCGTGGAAAAGTAATCTGCGTAATTGTTGAATGCGGGCAGGGGATAGGAAGAGTCATTGTTGTAATTCAATTGACCGGCTAGCGTATAGCGCTCGCTGCCAGGTGTAGGAGTAACACCCACCCCTTCGCTGAGGGAGAATCGACGAGTTCGTATCGTTCGAGCCTCCAAGTATCTTTCAAAGAAGCTGTCGTGACCCCCAGCGCATCGGGCGAAGGCGATGCATCCGGTTCCGGAGTGCGAGTCATTTCGAGTGTGCTGCGGCTGGGCCATATCCTGCAAGAGATGAGTGACATCCCCCAGGGCACGAAATGCGGTAGCCCAATAGGCATTGCGCAGACTCTCCTTTGTTACGTTGGTCAGATTAGAAGGCTGAACATCGTCGTCGAATCCGCCGTCTCCGGTCCTTCTTTTCAGTGTCAGCGCGCGCCACATTGCTTCGCGCGCGTTCAATATATTGAAGCTGTTGTGACGCAGGAACGGTGGTGCCTCATCCAGTACCCAAGCGGAGGCCACCAGTGCCCAGTCGATGGTGTGACTGCTGCTCAGCGTGGTTTCAAG
>JANPHA010000470.1:0-9981 GCA_031424255.1 Burkholderiales bacterium
GCGAACAGGTTCAGCACCTCGCCGACACGGCCCGGATCCGGGTCGGTGAGGTGGAAGCAACTGCCGTCGAGACCCTTCTTGTGCGCGATGTGGTCCATCGCATCGACCACGAAATCGACCGGCACGATGTTGATGCGCCCGCCCTCGATACCGACGGTCGGCACCCATGGCGGCAGCGCCTTCCTCATCTTCTGGATCAGCTTGAAGAAGTAGTACGGGCCGTCGATCTTGTCGATCTCGCCGGTCTGCGAATGACCGACGACGATGCCGGGGCGGTAGATGCGGAAGGGCGCCCGGCTCTCCTTGCGCACGATCCCCTCGGACTCGTGCTTGGTGCGGAAGTAGGGGTGATCGAGCTCCTCGGCCTCGTCGAACATGTCCTCGCGGAAGACGCCGTCGTAGAGGCCGGCGGCGGCAATCGAGCTCACGTGGTGGAAGATGCCCGCGCCGATCGCGTCGACGACGAAATCCACCGGCACGATATTGATGCGCCCGCCCTCGATGCCCACCGTCGGCACCCACGGGGGCAGCGCGTTGCGCATCTTCTGGATCAGCTTGAAGAAGTAGTAGGGGCCGTCGATCTTGTCGATCTCGCCGGTCTGCGAGTGCCCGACGACGATCGCCGGGCGGTAGATGCGCCACGGCACCTTGCTCTCTTTGCGCACGATGCCTTCGGACTCGTGCTTGGTGCGGAAGTACGGATGGTCGAGCTCCTCGGCCTCCTCGAACATGTCCTCGCGGAAGACCCCGTCGTAGAGGCCGGCGGCGGCGATCGAGCTCGCGTGGTGGAAGATGCCGGCATTCATCGCCTGCGCCGCCTCGACCGCGTTGCGCGTGCCGTCGATGTTGGCCTTCTGCTGGCTTTCGGCGTCCGCGGCCAGGTCGTAGACCGCGGCGAGGTGGAAGAAGTGCTTCACCTTGCCCTTGAGCTTCGCCAGCTCCGCGGGCGCGATGCCGAGCTTCGGCCTGGCGAGATCGCCGACGACCGCCACGACGCGTTTTTCGTCATCGCCCCAGCGCGCGCGCAGCGCATCGAGCTTCTTTACCGAGCCCTTGCGCACCAGCACGTGGATCGTGCCCTCGCGCTCGATGAGCTTGTCGATGAGGAAGCGCCCGATGAAACCGGTTCCCCCGGTGACGAAATAGCTCATGGAACTCCTCTCCTCGGTCGCGCTGTTCTTGTGGGGCGAATGATACCGCTTGGGGACAGACCCCGGTTCTGGAAAATGAATAGTGCGATCCCTCTAGATCTTTTCCCTATCCTGCGAACCGTACCGATCCGATTCTTTTCCTTAGGAGATCCCATGGCCCGCACGCGCCGCACTTCGCAGACCCCCGCCCGCACCCTGAGCCAGCTCACGGCCGCGGCCCGCAACTTGATCGCCGGCACGCGTAGCCTCGCGATGGCCCGGGCCCGTTCCGCCGGCCAGGCCGCGCTCGCCGGTGCCACCGTCGCCCGCGAACGCAGCGTGAAAGCCGCGAGCCGCCTCGAGCACGCGTTCGAGCAGCGCGTCGCGCGCACGGCGGCGAGGCTCGGCGTTCCGACCTCGAAGGAAGTGCGTGCGCTCTCGCGCCAGGTGGCACAGCTCCAGGCGAGCGTCGAGCGCCTGCGCCGCAGCCGCGCCCGCGCCTAGGGACGGTTCGCAACGCGCGGCGCGGCCGCGGCCCGATCGGCCTCGCCCTCGGGAGCGCACGCGGAGGGACCTCCAGAGGCGTCGTGCCGCGCTGCAGCCGCTTCTCGCCCGACACGGCATCCACGATGCGCCCGGATTCGTATCGCAGCGTCCAGGGCCCCCAGGCGCCGTCCCGCGGGATCGCGCTCGAGGAGCGCCGCCGCAGCGCGTGATAGGCTGGCGGCCGGATGGATACCGGGCGACTCGACGGCAACGCGCTGCGCACCGAACGCACGCGCGCGCGCATTCTCGCCGAGAGCCAGCGGCTGTTCAACGAGCGCGGCGTCGCCCGGGTCACCACCGGCATGATCGCCGCTTCGCTCGACATGAGCCCGGGCAATCTGTACTACCACTTCCGCAACAAGGATGCGATCGTGGAGCAGCTCCTCCGCCGCTTCGAGGAGCGCATCGACGTCGAGCCGGGCCGCGCCCGCGACGCCGCCGCGGCGATCGAGGACCTCTGGCTCTACCTGCACCTGATGCTGGAAGCGATCCGCGACTACCGCTTCATCTATCGCGATCTCGACGACCTGCTCGGGCGCGATCGCCGCCTGCGCGCCCATTTCCATCGCGGCATCGAGCGCAAGGCGGCCACCGTGGTGGCCCTGTGCGAGGCGCTGGTGCGCGCGCGCGCAATGCGTGCGGACGCGCCGCCGAGATCGCCGCGCTCGCCGCCAACGTCCTGGTGGTGGCAACCTACTGGCTCAGCTTCCAATCGGTGCGTGGCGTGCCGCAGGCAAGCCCGGCGAGCGCGCTCGGACAAGGGGCATTCCAGGTGATGGCACTATTCGCTCCGTACTTGCGCGGTGGCGCGCGCCGCCACCTCGAACGCCTGAGCCGCAGCTACATCGACTGACGAACCGGAGGAGGAGGGCGCACCATGGCCAAGCAGAAGTGGGTCGCATTCGCCCATCCCGCGAAGGAGTTCACCTACGCGGGCGAGGCGCTGAAGAAGAGCTGGGACAAGCTGCACCGCGGCGATTGCGAGCCGTTCCCGAAGGATCCCGGAGCGCAGGAAGCCTGGCGGCTCTTCCACCAGGGCAAGTTCGCCGAGGCGGTGGAGCGCGGCCGCGAGGCGGGCGGCGCGGGAATCACGGCCGCCAACAAGGCGCAATCGATCTACGCCAACGGCGTGGAGACCCGGGAGGCGTCGAAGATCGCGCTCTTCGAGGAAGTGATGAAGCGTGCCGAGCAGCAGGCGCGCGAGCAGCCCGGCAACGCCAACGCGCACTATCTCTACGCCTACGCGGCGGGGCGCTACAGCCAGCGCATCTCGGTCGTGAAGGCGCTTGCGCAGGGCTACGGCGGCAGGATCAGGGCGGCGCTCGACGCCGCCGTGAAGCTCCAGCCCAAGCACGCCGAGGCGCACGTGGCGCTGGGTGCGTACCATGCGGAGATCATCGACAAGGTGGGCGCTCTGGTGGGCGGGCTCACCTACGGGGCGAAGAAGGACGCGGGCGAGGAGCACTTCCGCAAGGCGCTCAAGCTCACCCCCGACTCTCCGATCGCGCATATCGAGATGGCCAACGGCCTGGTGATGATGCACGGCAGGAAAATGGTCGAGGAGGCGGGAAAGCTCTATGCCAAGGCGGCCGGATTGAAGCCGCGGGACGCGATGGAGAAGATCGACGTGGATGCCGCGCGCGCCGAGCTTGAATGAAATTGTGTTGCGCAGGCGGTACTCCAGAGTGAAAAAAGCGCTTCTTCCGAGTGAAAACGGTTGACAAGACGTTTTGCACTCTTGCATCCTCTCGCTGTCGCGCCTACAGGGCGAGATGAACAGAACTCAACGTCACCATAGATTGGAGGATTCATCCAATGGCAGCTAAGAAAGCCAAGAAGGCAGCGAAGAAACCGGCGGCGAAAAGACCCGCCGTCAAGAAGCCGATGAAGAAGGCTGCGGCGAAGAAGCCGGCAGCGAAAGCGAAGAAGCCCGCGACCAAGCGCAAGCCGAACGCCGCTTTCATGAAGCCGATGAACGTGAGCTCCATGCTCGCAGCGGTTATCGGCAGCAACCCGATGCCTCGTACGGAAGTCACCAGCAAGCTTTGGGGCTACATCAAGAAGAACAACCTCCAGGACAAGGCCAATCGCCGCATGATCAATGCCGACGACAAGCTGAAGGAAGTCTTCGGTGGCAAGAAACAAGTCTCGATGTTCGAGATGACCAAGCTGGTTTCCAAGCACCTCAAGTAGGTCGGAAGCCGGTTCGGAATTGGCGCAACGGGCCGGTCGAAAGACCGGCCCGTTTGTTTTGCGCTGCGCCCGCTCAGGCCATGAAGCCGAGATTGGTCGCCGGGAAGCGCGTGAGGTTGGGGAAGATCGTGCCCATCTCGCCGCCGGCAACGCCGAACCATGAGGCGAGCGTGGCGGAGTACTGATCGACCGACGTCGTCGGAATCCACAGCCCGCCGGAGCCGGTGTCGTCCGGCCCGCCGCGCACGAGGGTGGGGAAGCTGCCGTAGATCGATGCGCCGCGCACCGCGCCGCCGACGACGAAGTGATGGTTGCCCCACGCGTGGTCCGAGCCCTTGCCGTTCGACGGAAACGTGCGCGAGAAATCGGAAGCGGTGAACGAGGTCACCAGCTGCGCGCAGTCGAGCTCCACGGTCGCGCTGTAGAGGGCGGTGAGCGCCGCGCTCACCTCGCCGAGAAGTTGCGCCTGGTCGCCCAGCTGGCCTTCGCCGTGCGTGTCGAAGCCGCCCAGCGATGCGAAGAACACCTGGCGCTTCAGGCCGAGCGCCTGGCGCACCGAAAGCAGGCGCGCGATCATCTGCATCTGGCTGCCGATCCCGGTGTTCGGGAACACCGTCGCGAACGGCGGTGCCGCGGCAAGCGCCGAGGAGAGCACGCGCTGGTTCTCGATCGCGCGCGCGATCACGTCCTTCCACGCGCCCTCCATCAGGTTGGCGGTGGGAGCCGCGAGCAGGTTGGTGATGCCGCGCGACAGCGGGTCGCTCGACGACGCGCCCTGGTAGAAGTCGAAGCCGAACTGGTTGCCGGGCGAGACCTTGAACGACGAGAGCGTCGTGCCGACCTCGAACAGGTTGTTTCCCGAGACCGAGATCAGGGTGGAGCTCTGGCCCGCGCCGTTGGCGATCTTCATCAGGTCGCCGAGGCGCCCGCCCCAGCCGCTGCGCGGCGCGCCGTCCGAGATCGAGCTCTGCCACTGGGCCTGCTGGTCGCTGTGCGAGTAGAGGTCCGGAGGAATCGGCACCTTGCGCGCCTGCAGGTCGGCGCGCGAGGTGGGCGCGAGCAACGGCCCCGAGTTGGCGACGATCGCCGCCTTGCCCTGGTTGAAGAGCCCCTGCAGTCCCGCCATCGACGGATGCAACCCGAAGGTGCGCCCGGGCGTGTTCTGCACCGTGAGCGGCAGCAGCGTGCCCTGGGCGAGCGCCAGGTTGGTGCGGCCCGCGGCGTATTGCGCGTATTCGGTCGCGGAGGTCGGGATCACGGTGTTGTTGCCGTCGTTGCCGCCGAACATGAACAGGCACACGAGCGCGCGGTAGTCCTCGCCCGCGGCCTTGGCCCCGGTGAGGCTCGCCGCGGCGGCGATGCGGTTGAGATCGCTCCAGGCGCCCAGCCCCGCCGCGCCCAAGGCTCCCACGTGCCGCAGAAATATCCGTCGCGTCATCATTGTTTTCTCCCTCGCTATTTTTGAATCACGAAGTCGGGCGAGACGGCGGCCATGATGAGCGCGGCCTTCACGCGGTCGGTCACCGCGCTCGTTCCGGTCTTCGCGGGCGGCATCGCGGCGAGCGTCGCGACGATGTTTGCGCGCAGCCCGTCCGACATGCCGCCGGCGAACAGCAGCAGGTTCAGACGGTCGGCGAGCGCGGCCGGATTGTTGGCCATGGCGTTCAGCTCCGCAAGGTTCAACGTGAGCTTCGTATCGCCGCTGCCGTAGGAGGCGTTCTTCGCGAGCCGGCCGAAGAAGTTGAGCCCGCCCACCATGCTGGTCTCGGTCGTGATCTGGAACTCCGGCGCCACCAGTCCCGCGGCGGACAGCGGCCCCGGCTGGCGGTAGTTGGGCGAGAAGAAGTTGAACACGCTGGGCGAGAGCAACGGGCTCTGGTTCAGCCCCTCGTCGGCGCTATCCAGGTACCAGATGCGGTTGCGCCCGCTCGGGCTGGTCGCGTTGAACGCGCGCAGGAAGTTCGCGAAGCGGATCACCGGCTCGCGCTGCTTGCCCCACGACGGCTCGGCGGCCTTCGCCGGGTCGCGCGCATCGGGGTCGAGCAGCACCGCGCGAATCACCGCCTTCAGCTCGCCACGCACGCCCTGGCCGTTGTTGTCGAACACCGCCGCCACGCGGGCGATGTAGGCGGGGGACGGATTGGACGTGACCAATCGCTGGATCAGCTCGCGCCCGATGAACGGGCCGACGTTCGGATGATTGGCGAGCGCGTCGAGCACTGCCTTCATGTCCTGGCGCGCGGCCTGGCCGGCGGGCAGCGTGATGGCGTCGAAGATCGTCTTCGCGTCGGTGTCGTGGAACGCTTCCCACGGAATCATCGGGTCGAGCCAGTTCTCCTTCGCCGGATCGAAGACCGACGGCTTTGAAGTGTCGTTGCCGGCAAAATTCCAGCCGGTGAACGCCGCGGCCATGCCGCCGACCACCGACTGGTCGTAGGTGGGGATCGCAAGGCCCTGCGCGTCGAGCTGGCGCGTGCCGTTGGGATTGAGCTTGTAGAGCCCGATCGAGAAGAGCTGCATCACCTCGCGCGCGAAGTTCTCGTTCGGGTGCGTGCCCCTGGCCGGATTCGCCTTCTTGCTGCCGATCATGTTGAGGTAGTAGCCCATGGCCGGATGGAGCGCCACGTCCTCGAGCAGCTGGCGGTAGGTGCCGAAGGCGTTGCGGTTCAGCATGTCCATGTACGACGCCATCGCGTAGGTGTCGAGGTCGGGCGCGATGTTCGAGATCACGAAGATCTCGGAGAGGGCGAACGCCACGCGCGCGCGCAGTTGGCCGGGCTCGAACAGCCACTGCTGCCAGATCGCCTCGTAGGCGCGCTCTTCCGCGGGTTTCTCGCCGCTGTCCTTGCGGTCGTTCACATACTGCACGTGCGAGGCCGCCGCGAGCGAGAACTGCTCGTCGAGCCACGAGGCGTAACCCCGCGCCTTGAGCGCCTCGATGTCGGCGACGCTCTTCAGGCCGAACGTGGCCTGGGTGAGGAAGCGCGCCGCGTCCTTGGTCGGCAGGTCGAGCGTGGGCGCGGGGCCCGCCACCGCGATCGCCACCATCGCGGAGGTGGTGGTCGCGCCCTTGTCGTCGGCGGCGACCGCGGTGAGCTGGTAGTCCCCGGAGACAGCGGTCCACGTCGCGCGCCACGGCGAAACCATGGCCTCGCCGATCTTCGTGGCGTTGGCGAAGTACTCGACCTTCGTCACGCTGCCGTCGGCATCCCTGGCGTTCGCGGTGAGCTCGACCGTGGCGCCGGCGGTGAAGAACGCTCCGGCGGCGGGCGCGGTGATCGATACCGTGGGCGGCTTGTTCGCGGGCGGAGCAATCGTGCCGCTGCCGGACGTCTTCACCTCGATCGGCGCGCTGGTCGCGAGCGTCGAGCCGCCGCGGTCGTCGAACGCGCGCGCCGAGAACGTATAGGTGCCGGCGCCAAGCCCGGAGACGATGGCCTGGAAGGGAGCGGAGAGTGCCTCGCCGACCTTCTCGCAGCCGTTGAAGAATTCGACCTTGGTCACGCGCCCGTCGCTGTCGGCGGCGGTCGCCGTGAGTGTCAGCTTCGCGGGCGCGAGCGCGGTGCCGGTGACCGCGATGGAGATCGTCGGCAGGATGTTCGTGGGCATGGGCTTGCCGAAGCCCTGGCGGAAGATGCGCTTCTTCTGGGTGAAGCCGTTGACCGTGCTGGTGAACTCGCCCTCGCTCTTGCCCATCACCAGGGTGGCGGTGCCGACCTCGCTCACCTGGGTCGAGGCGGGATCGAAGCGCGTGAGCGAATACGGCGAGCCCCTGGTGGTGTAGAGCTTGCCGGAGACCGTGTCGGATGCCGTGAAACGCCCATCGGGAAGCACGACCCAGAGCGGGCGCCCATCGTCGGCGTACGTGTACCAGACGCCGAACACGGTATCGCCATGGTGGTTGAGCGACAACCCCCATCCGGATTCGTCCGGATTCCACCAGAGGTCGCTGTGGTCGGCGGGAAAGTTCGCCGGCACGTTGCCGTACGATTGGCGCGCGACGCGCTTGGTCGTGGTCATCGTCCCGATCGCGTAGTTCACCGTGGCGGCGGTGCCGTCGGGCGTGAAGTCGAGCCGCGCGGTGCCCGCCGCTTCCACCTTGACGCGAGCGCGGTTGAACGCCTCGCGATAGCCCGGGCCGGTGGTGCGATACAGCGAACCGATGAACGTGAGCCCGTTGTTGGAGAAGGCTCCATCGGACATCACCACCCAGAACGGAGTGCCGTCGGTTTCGTAGACGTACCAGACGCCGAAGATCTTGTCGTTGTGGTGGGCGAGGGTGATGCCCCAGCCGGACTCGTCCTTGTTCCACCAGAGGTCGGTGTAGTTCGCCGCGCCGACGGGCAGCGAGAGGGCGATGAGGGCGAGAGCGAGGATGCGCCGGGTGTGGTGGAGGAAGCGCCGCACCAAGGCGGCGATCGCACTGTTGTTCATTGTTGGACTCCCGAGGGGATATGGTTCCCCGCGGGGCCTCACCGCAAGTTCGATGCCACACAACACAAGCGATTGTTTCGCTTTGAAATTGGGATGTTGCAATCGGCGGGCGGCGAGAGTGTATTGTCATCGTCCCGCGACAGCAGCGCCGTGGGGCGCGCGCCAATCCCATGCGAAACAACGGGATGTGCTGTCGTCACACGACAACAAACCGGAGGGAAGATTGAAAGCGATCTCGACAGTGGCCGCACCGACCGCGCGCGGACACTATTCACAGGCCATCGTGCACGCGGGCGTGGTGTACGTCGCGGGGCAGTTGCCGCTGGTGCCGAACGCGCCGGAGAAGGTGCTCACCGCTTTCGAGGAACAGGCGCGCCAGGTGGTCGACAACGTGATCGCGATCCTCGAGGAGGCCGGCAGCGGAGCCGACCTGATCCTCAAGGCGACCGTGTACATCGCCGATGTATCCCACTGGCCCGAGTTCAACGCGATCTATGCCGAGCGCCTCGGCGCCCACAGGCCGGCGCGCACCGTGGTCCCGGTCGCGCAGTTGCACTACGGCTACCTCGTGGAGATGGACGCGATCGCCGCGCTCAGAGATTCCTGAAGCGTTTCGGCACTCTCGCTTCCGCGGGCGCGCCCTTCGCAGCGCGCTTCGCGCCCTTGCGCGGGGCGGCCGCGGCGACCGCATCTTCGCCCCACGGGCTCATCAGCGTAAGCCAGAGGAGCTTGTCGAACTCCTCGTCGAAGCGATCGACTATTCGGTGCGGGTCGGGCACCAGGCCCGCGTCGGTGATGACGCCGAACTGGATGCGCCCGTCGTAGGAGAGGATCGAGACACCCATGCCGATGCCGCCCGATTGCGGCACCCAGAAGTCGAGCTCGATGATGCGCTTGCCGGCGAGGAAGAGCGCACTCGCGGGACCGGGCACGTTGGTCATCACGGCGCTCGCGTTGGCGCCGAGCATCCGTGTCACCTGCTCCTGCAGGATGCGCGGGCCGGAGCCGACCGCGCTCAGGAGCGCCAGCGCGATCACCGGCTGGTAGGAGCCCTTCAGCGCCTGCATGCGCCTGCGGATCTCGTAGAGGCGCTCCAGCGGGTGCTCCATGCCGATCGGCAGGTCGAGGAACACGAGGCCGAAGTGATTGCCGAGGGTCTTGACCTGCTCGATCGAGCGCAGGTTCACCGGCACGATCGCGCGGATCTCGAGCCCGTCGACCGCGTCCGCCTTCTCGATCAGGTAGTCGCGCAGCGCCCCCGCGGCCATCGACAGCAACACATCGTTGATCGAGCAGCCGAGCGCCTTGCCGACGGCCTTCACCTCGTCGAGCGGCAGCGGGCGCGCCCACGCGACGCGCTTGCGCTTGCCGAGCGCGCCCTTGAAGCGCGTCTGCGCATCGCGGCCCATCGTCGCGAGCTTCGCGGCTTCGGCGGCGAAGTCGCGGCCCTTGCCAAGCAGCGCCTGCAGCGCATCGCCCGCACCCTGCAGCATCTCGCCGGCGCCCTGCGGGTGAGCGGCGAGACTCTTGCCTTGCTCGAGCAGGCCCCAGCCGAGCTCGCGGGCTCCGCCGAGCGCGCCGGTGATCGGCTTCACGATCCGCTCCCAGAAATCCGCTTCGGCGCCGTCCCCGGCCGGCGGCTCAGCCTGCGCGGTCCCGGCCGCGCGGCTTTGCGCGG
>JANPHA010000471.1:0-4361 GCA_031424255.1 Burkholderiales bacterium
CCTCGATCGGGACCGAAAGGCGGGCCAGCTTCTTCATCGCCCAGAAGGTCGAGAAGACGACCAGGGCAACCGCGACGGTGAGGGTGATCATTTGACGCCTCCGGTGGTTCTGCTGCATCCACCTTAGGCCCGGGGCGGGAAGGGCGCAGTGACGCCCTTCACACCCCGTCCTTACACCCGTAATCCGCTTACTCGGGCTTGTAGGCGCCGGCAGCGAACACCAGGTTGTCGTACTTCTCCCAATACATGCGCTTGGGCTCGATCTTCTTCGACACCGGGTTGTAGAACTTGAAGTCCTGCCACCCGCTGGTGCCCTTGGCGGCGGCTTCCATGCGCTCCTTGATGTGGTACTTCCCGTCGGCGTCGCGCAGCTCCATCATGTTCTTGCCGACCATCTTGGGGTTGATGTGCGAGAGCGAGTCGGCGTTGAGCGTATACACGGTCACGTACAGGTCGCGGTCGACGAACGGGCCCGGGCTCTTCTGGAACTCGGCCAGGGACTTCTCCCTGCCGTTCTTCTTGTAGTAGGCGATGGCCTTCTTCACCATGGCCTCGGCCTCGGCGGTCGTGCCGTACTGGCCGGGAGCCTGGGCGTGGGCTTGCAGGGCGAACAGCGCCACGGCGATCGCGGCGAGGTAGGAAAACATGCGTTTCATCGGGGTCTCTCCCAAAAAAGTTTTATTCGGACAGCGGCGTGAGTGTAAGGGGGGCGACCCGACGGGACAAATTACACCGGTAGGCCCTCCGGGGCGCCAATCAGGCCGCGGCGGCCTCGCGGAAGCTCACCAGCACCGCGTCCGCCGGCACCAGCTGGTTCTCGGCGAAAGCGACGCGCTCGATCACCCCATCGCGCGGGCTCACGATGGTGTGCTCCATCTTCATGGCTTCCAGGATCATCAGCGCCTGGCCCTTCTTCACCGAGTCGCCGGCACTCGTCATCACCTTCACGACGCGCCCCGGCATGAGGGCGGTGAGGCGCGCATCGGGCATCGCGTCGGCGGGCTCGTAGTGGAACGGGTCCACCAGCTCCACGTCGAAGCGGCCCTGCGGCACGACGGCGGAGATCCGGTTTGCCAGGCGCACCGCCTGCGCGAAGTAGGTCGCGTCGTCGAGCGTGACCTGCAGCCGGTCGCCGCCCGAGGGCTTCACCGCGACCCGGTGGGTGCGTCCATCGACCGTGACCTGGGCGTGCCCCGATTGCATGACGGCTTCCACCACGGTGGTGTCGCCTCCGGGCCTGCGGAATTCCATGCGGCGCAGCGCCGGGCGGTTGAGGCGCCAGCCGCCGGTGTCGTTCCAGGGCGATGCCGGCTCGGCGGCGATCGAAGACTGCTCGTCGATGAAGACGCGAGCTGCGGCGGCGACCAGGGCCTCGAGCGGGACGTCGGATTCGGCGGGCAGCAGGTCGGCACGATGGCGCTCGATGAAGCCGGTATCGGTGTCGCCCGCGAGGTAGGCGGGATGGCGCACGACGCGCTCGAGGACCGCGAGGTTGGTCTTGACGCCGAGGATCGCGGTCTGCGCGAGCGCCGACTGCATGCGCCGCGCCGCTTCCATGCGGTCGTCGCCCCAGACGATCAGCTTGGCGATCATCGGGTCGTAGAAGACGCTCACCTCGTCGCCCTCGCGCACGCCGGTGTCCAGGCGCACGTCGCCCTCGTCGTGCTCGTCCGACGGATCGGCGGGCGCGCGCAACACCTCGATGCGGCCGGTCTCGGGCAGGAAATTGTTGGCCGGGTTTTCGGCGCAGAGCCGGACCTCGATCGCGTGGCCGCCCGAGAGGATCTCGTTCTGGCGCAACGGCAGCGGCTCGCCCGCCGCCACGCGCAGCTGCCACTCGACCAGGTCCTCGCCGGTGACCAGCTCGGTGACCGGGTGCTCGACCTGCAGGCGCGTGTTCATCTCCATGAAGAAGAACTTGCGGTCGGCGCCGGCGATGAACTCGATCGTTCCCGCGCCGCGATAGCCGATGGCGCGCGCGGCGGCGACCGCGGCCTGGCCCATCGCGTCGCGCATCGCGTCGTCGAGGAAGGGCGAGGGCGTCTCCTCGAGCACCTTCTGGTGGCGGCGCTGGATCGAGCATTCGCGCTCGAACAGGTGCACGTAGTGGCCGTGCGTGTCGCCGAAGACCTGGAACTCGATGTGGTGCGGGCCCTGCACGAAGCGCTCGAGCAGCACCGCCTCGTCGCCGAAGGCGTTCTTCGCCTCGCGCCGCGCCGAGGCGAGCTGCTCGGCGAATTCGCCTTCCTTCGTGACCAGGCGCATGCCCTTGCCCCCGCCGCCGGCGACCGCCTTGATCAGCAGCGGGAAGCCGATCATCGTCGCCTTCGAGGCGAGCAGCCGGTCGTCCTGGCTCTCGCCGTGGTAACCCGGCACGACCGGGACGCCGGCTTTCTCCATGATCGCCTTGGCGCGATCCTTGAGGCCCATCTTCTGGATCGCCTCGGGCGTGGGGCCGATGAAGACCAGTCCCGCCGCTTCCACCGCGCGCGCGAAGTCCTCGTTCTCCGAAAGGAATCCGTATCCCGGGTGGATCGCCTCGGCGCCGCAGGACTTCGCCACCTCGATGATCCGGTCGCCGCGCAGGTAGGAATCCGCCGGGCGCGGGCCGCCGATGCCGTAGGCCTCGTCCGCCATCTCGACATGCAGCGCGTGGGCGTCGATCGACGAGTGCACGGCGACCGTGCGGATGGCCAGGCGCCGGCAGGTGCGGATCACGCGGCAGGCGATCTCGCCGCGGTTGGCGATCAGGATCTTGGAAAACATGAGTCTGGAATTATACTTGGGCATGAACATGCGCACCGCGTACACACCGCCTTGCATCGGGGTCTGCACGCTGGATCCCGCCTCGCAGACCTGCTTCGGCTGCGGCCGCACGCTGAAGGAGATCGAGTGGTGGACGCGCTATGGCGAGGCGAGGCGCGCCGAGGTCTGCGCGCGGCTGCCGGAACGGCTCGCGGCCCTCGAGGCCACGCGAATCGAGGAGGCGGCGCGCATCGCGGGGTGTTGGCCGCAATCGAAATGTTCGCGGTGCGGCGCCGGCTTCGCTTGCGGGGCTGCCGACTGCACCACGCCGTGCTGGTGTGCGAGCTACCCGCCGGTGGATCCGGTGGAAGGCGCCCGCTGCCTTTGCCCGGCCTGCCTCGCGGCAGGCGCCGCGCACGCAGCTCAGGGCGCCGAAGTCCCCGGGTCTTCCTGAGGTTCCGGGGGCAACCAGGAGGCGCGCCGCTTCTCGAGGAAGGCACCGACACCCTCCCGGCCCTCGGGAGAAGATCGTACGCGCGCGATGCGATCGGCCGTGTCCTGGATCACCTCGCTCGTCACCGGCCTGTGGGCGACGGCGCGGACCAGCTCCTTCGCCTCGCGCTGCGCCACCGGCCCGCAGGCGAGCAGCGCATCGACGATCTCGCCGACCTTCTGGTCCAGCTCCTCCTCGTCGCGGGTGAGCTCGTGGACCAGGCCCAGCCGCCAGGCCTCGGCGCCGTCGAAGCGCTCGCCGGTGCGGATGTAGCGCCGCGCGGCGCGCTCGCCGATGGCCGATACCACGTAGGGCGAGATCACGGCCGGTATCAGCCCGAGCTTCACTTCCGAGAGAGAAAACGTGGCGGCCTGGGCCGCGATCGCGATGTCGCAGCACGCGACCAGGCCCACGCCGCCGCCGTAGGCCGCGCCGTGCACGCGCGCGACCGTGGGCTTGCGCAGGTGGGCGAGGGCGCGCATCAGCGCGCCCAGGGCCATGGCGTCGCGCTGGTTCTCGTCCTTCGAGAAGCCCGACATGCGCTTCATCCAGTTCAGGTCCGCGCCCGCCGAGAACGACTTGCCGGTGCCCGCCAGGACCACGAGCCGGACCGTGTCGTCGGCCTCCATCGCGCGCAAGGCCTCGGTGAGCTCGGCGATGAGGGCATCGTCGAATGCGTTGTGGCGCTCGGGGCGGTTGAGGGTGAGGAGGCCGACCGGCCCCTGGGTCTCGACGGCGAGGCTGTCGCTCACATCCTGAACACGCCGAAGCGTGTCTCCTCGACCGGCGCGTTGGCGGTGGCGCAGAGGGCGAGCCCGAGCACGCGGCGGGTGTCGGCGGGATCGATCACGCCGTCGTCCCAGAGCCGCGCGGTGGCGTAGTAGGGATGGCCCTGGCGCTCGTATTGGTCGCGGATCGGAGCCTTGAACTTCTCCTCCTCGTCCTTCGACCAGGTGCCTTTCTTCAACTCGATGCCGTCGCGCTTCACGGTGGCGAGCACGCTCGCGGCCTGCTCGCCGCCCATCACCGAGATGCGCGCGTTGGGCCAGGTCCACAGGAAGCGCGGGTTGAACGCGCGTCCGCACATGCCGTAGTTGCCCGCGCCGAACGAGCCGCCGAGGAT
>JANPHA010000472.1:0-15409 GCA_031424255.1 Burkholderiales bacterium
CCGCTCCACCTCGGCGGCAGGCAGCGGCTTGCTGTGGAGATAGCCCTGGTACTCGTCGCTGCCGAGCGCGCGCAGGTGCCCGAGCTGGTCCTCGCGCTCCACGCCCTCCGCGACCACGCGAAGGCGCAGCGCGTGCGCCAGGGCCACGATCGCCTGGACGATCGCCGCATCGTCATTGCCGGCGGAGACGTCGCGGATGAACGACTGGTCGATCTTCAGCTTGTCGATCGGGAAGCGCTTGAGGTAGTTGAGGCTCGAGTAGCCGGTGCCGAAGTCGTCGATCGCGAGCCCGACGCCCATGCGGTGCAGCTGCTCGAGCATGACGATCGCCTCGGGGGCGTTGTGCATGACGACGCTCTCGGTGATCTCGAGCTCGAGGCAGCGCGCCTCGAGGCCGGCCGCGTCCAGCGCGCGCGCGACGATCCCCACCAGGTCGCGCTGCTGGAACTGCACGCCGGAGATGTTGACCGCGATCGCGAGTCCGGCGATGCCGCGCTTCTGCCAGGCGCGCGCCTGCAGGCAGGCTTCCTGCAGCACCCAGTTGCCGAGGGGGATGATGAGCCCGGTCTCCTCGGCGAGCGGGATGAACTCGGAAGGCGGGACGATGCCCTTGTCGGGGTGCTGCCAGCGCACGAGCGCCTCCACGCCGATGATGCGCCCGCTGCGGATGTCCACCCGGGGCTGGTAGTGCAGCACGAACTGGTTCTTCTCGACCGCGGCGCGCAGCTCGTTCTCGAGCGCCAGCCGGCGCGGAAAGAAGGTGCTCATCTCCGGCTTGAAGAAAGCGATGTTCGAGCGCCCCGATTTCTTCACGTGGTACATGGCGGCGTCGGCGTTGGCGATGAGCCGCGCCGAGCTGTCGCCGTCCCGGGGATAGATGGCGACCCCGATGCTCGAGCCGATCCGCAGCTCGTGCTCGTCGATCACGAGCGGACGCGAGAGCACGCTCTTGATCTTGCGGGCGACCTCGCCGGCATCCGTCACCAGCGCGACGCGCTTGAGCAGGATCACGAACTCGTCGCCGCCCAGGCGCGAGACCGTGTCCTCGACGCGAACAGCCGAGCGCAGGCGCTCCGCCATCGAGCGCAACACGGTGTCGCCGGCGAAGTGGCCGAGCGAATCGTTGAGCGTCTTGAAGCGATCGAGATCGACGAAGAGCACGGCGCACTGGCTTCCGGTGCGCGCGCATTCCTCCACCGCTTGCTGCACGCGATCCTCGAGCAGCAGCCGGTTGGGCAGCTTGGTGAGGGTGTCGTGCAGCACCAGGTGCTGCAGCTCGGCGTTGTCCTCGCGCAGCGAGGTCGCCATCTGCGCGGTCTTCGATTCCATGCGCGCGTCGAGCACCGAGAGCGACAGCGTCCCGCAGAGGATCAGGAAGGTGATCACGGCGAGCGTGGCCGCCATCCAGGAGTTGTTGGCGAGCGCTCCGCCCAGGCAGATCGTGTCGGCGTCGAAATTGGCGGCGGCCATGCCGGTGTAGTGCATGCCGACGATGGCGAGGCCCATGATGACCGCGCTTCCCAGGCGCGCGTATACCCGGCGCGTGGCACCCGAGCGCAGCGTGAAGGAGATCCACAGCGCGGCGGTCGAGGCCGCGATCGCGATCGCGACCGATGCCGCGAAGAGCAGCGCGTCGTAGCGGATTCCCGGCATGACCTCCATGGCCGCCATGCCGGTGTAGTGCATCGAGCCGATGCCGATGCCCATCAGCACGCCTCCGGCCGTGAGGTTGCGCACGCTGAGCGAGCTTCGCGTGACGGTGTGCAGCGCGAAGCCCGAGACCACGATCGCGATCAGCATCGAGGCGAGCGTCGTGGGCACGTCGTAGGCCATCGGGATCGGCAGGCTGAAGGCGAGCATCCCGATGAAGTGCATCGACCAGATGCCCATGCCCATCGCGAAGGCACCCCCGAGCAGCCACGAGACCGCGGCCGCGCCGCTCGACGCGGTGATCCGCGACGCCAGGTCGAGGGCGGTATAGGACGCGAGGATCGCGACCAGGAGCGACAACAGCACTACCCAGTTGTTATAGGTGCCGGACACGCCACAGCCTCCCCAGTCGTTGAGCCGAGCGTAGGGCAGTTCCCGGCTCCAAGACAATGATTCCGGGCATGAATCCGCCCTGCGCCGTGTTACGTCCGTAGCCATACGTGCGAAAATGCGGTGCATGGACTCCACATTGCTCATGTTTCTTGCTGCTGTCGTCGGGGCCATCGTCGGCCTCGGCGTGGCTTACCTTTGGAATCGCGCGCGCCCCGCTCACGATGAGAAGCGCGTCGCCGAGCTCGAGGCGCAGCTGGCGGCAACTCGCGAGCAGGTGGGGCGGGCGTCGACCGAAATCGCCGGGCGCATTCGCGATATCGAAGCATTGCGCGCGACGCTAATGGAGACGGCGCAACGCGGTGCCGCGTTTGAAGAGCGGGCGAAACAGGTGGAAGAGTTGCGCGCGGTGATCCGCGAACGCGAAAAGTCGATCGCGCAGCTGCAACACGAGTCGGCAGCCCTGCGCGAACGTGGCGCCGAGCTCCAGACGCGGCTCGAGGAAGAACGCCAGCAGTCGGAAGAGAAATTGAAGCTCATCGCCGACGCGCAGCGCTCGCTGGAGCTGAGCTTCAAGTCGCTTTCAGCCGACGCCCTGAAGAGTAACAACCAATCCTTCCTCGATCTCGCCAAGGCGTCGCTCACCGAGTTCCAGCACGGCGCCAAGGGCGACCTGGAGAAACGCCAGGTCGCAATCGACGCGCTGGTCGCGCCTGTGAAGGCGTCGCTCGACAAGGTCGACGAGAAGATCGGCGCTCTCGAGAAAGCGCGCGAGCAGGCCTATGGCGAGATGCGCCAGCAGTTCACGCAGATGGCGGAAGTCCAGACCCAATTGCGAGACGAGACCTCGAACCTGGTGAAGGCGCTGCGCCAGCCGCACGTACGGGGCCGGTGGGGCGAGGTCCAGCTGCGCCGCGTGGTCGAGATGGCCGGCATGATGAATCACTGCGACTTCTACGAGCAGCAATCCGTCGAGGGCGAGGATGGACGCCTGCGTCCGGACCTGATCGTGCGCCTGCCCGGTGGGCGTCAGATCGTTGTCGATTCGAAGGCGCCGATCTCCGCGTACTTGGACGCGCACGAAGCGGGGAGCGAGGACGTGCGCAAGGCGAAGATCCTGCTGCACGCACAACTCATGCGCGGCCACCTGCAGGCGCTCGCGAAGAAAAGCTATTGGGAGCAGTTCCAGCCCACGCCCGAAGTCGTGGTGATGTTCATTCCAGGCGAGGCGTTCTTCAGTGCCGCACTGGAAGCCGATCCCGAGCTCCTCGACAGCGGCTTCGGACAGAACGTGATTCTCGCGTCACCCGCCTCGTTGATGGCGCTGCTCAAGGCGGCGGCCTATGGATGGCGCCAGGAAAGCATTGCCGACAACGCCCGAGAGATCAGCCGCTTGGGACAGGATCTGCATGCGCGATTGGGGGTCATGGCCGAGCATCTCGTCAAGCTCGGCAGGAGTCTCGGGTCCGCGACCGAGAACTACAACTCGGCCATCGCTTCGTTCGAGAGCCGAGTGCTGGTCTCCGCGCGAAAGTTCAAGGAGCTGGGCTCCACTTCACAGGAGGCCGAGATCATCGAGCTTCGGGCGGTGGAGGGCGGCGTGCGCCGCTTGCAATCGACAGGCGAGAACGCGCCGGACGAATAGCGCGGGGGCGCGCTGCGCCATTCTTACATTTTTCAATTCCCCCAGAGGAACGATGAAACGCGTGTTCAAGGCCATGGCCGCTGTCCTGCTGCTCTGCTCATCCGCGTTGGTGGCGGCCCAGTATCCCAACAAGCCGATCAAGCTGATCGTGCCGCTCGCCGCCGCCGGCACCGGCGACACGCTCGCGCGCACCGTCGGAGACGCGATGTCGAAGGAGCTGGGCCAGCCGGTGGTGATCGACAACCGCCCGGGCGCCGGCGGCCTGGTCGGGACCGAGGTCGTCGCGAACGCGCCCGCCGACGGCTACACGCTGCTCGCGGTGAGCCCCTCGCACGTGATCAACCCCGCGCTGCACGCGAAGGCGACCTACGATCCGATCAAGGGCTTCGAGCCGATCACGGTGATGGCCAACACCCACCAGGTGATCGTGGCGCACCCTTCGGTCCCCGCCAACACGCTGCAGGAGCTGATCGCCTACGCGAAGAAGAATCCGGGTACGCTCAACTACGGCTCCGCCGGCACCGGCTCGGCCACGCACCTCAACATGGAGCTCTTCAAGTCGATGGCGGGCGTGGACATCGTGCACGTCCCCTACAAGGGCAGCACCCCGGCGCGCCAGGACGTGCTTTCGGGCCAGGTGCAGCTCGCGATGGATGGATTGCTGCCGCTGCAGCCGCTGATCAAGGACGCGCGCCTGAAAGCGCTGGCGATCACCAGCAGCAAGCGCGCGCAGAGCAACCCGGAAATCCCCACGATCGGCGAGGTTGTGCCGGGCTACGCGTCGGACACGTGGTACGGAATCCTCGCCCCCGCCGGCACTCCGAAGGAGGTGATCGCGGTCCTGCAGCGGGCCGCGGTGAAGGCGCTCAACTCGCCCGCGGTGCGCGAGCGCCTCCTCAAGCTGGGCGCGGAGCCGGTCGGCAACACGCCGGAGGAGTTCCGCAGGATCCTCGAGCGCGAGCAGAAGCTGTGGACGAAGGTGGTGAAGGACTCGGGCGCAAAGGTGGAATGATGAAACGAGCCACGACGCGGCTGCGGGAGCTGATCGCCCGGGGACCGACGCTGTACGTCCCCGGCTGCTACAACGCGATGAGCGCGCGCGTGCTGGAAAGCGCGGGCTTCGGCGCGATCTACATGACCGGCTACGGCACGTCGCTCTCGCTCACCGGGCTGCCCGACGTGGGCCTCACGTCGATGAGCGAGATGGTCGCCAACGCGCGCTTCATCGCCTCGGCGGTGCGCGTGCCGCTGATCGCCGACGCCGACACCGGCTTCGGCAACGCGATCAACGTGATCCGCACCGTGCGCGAGTACATCGGCGCCGGCGTGGCGGGCCTGCACATGGAGGACCAGGTGAGCCCGAAGCGCTGCGGGCACGTGGCCGGCCGGCAGGTGATCCCGATGGAGGAGGCGGTCGGCAAGGTGCGCGCGGCGGTCGATACGCGCAACGAGCTCGACCCCGATTTCGTGCTGGTCGCGCGCACCGACGCGCGCGGCGCCTCCGGCGGATCCCTCAACGAAGCGATCCGCCGCGCCAATGCCTTCCTCGGCGCCGGCGCGGACCTGGCCTTCATCGAGGGCCCCACCTCGAAGCAGGAGGTCGAGCGCATCTGCAAGGAGGTCGAGGGCCGCGTGTTCTACAACATGACCGGAGTGTCGCCGCGCTACACGATCGACGAGATGCGCGCGCTCGGAATTTCAGTCTGCATCTCGCCTAACGCGATGCTGCGCGCGGCCCTGGGCGCTATGCACGACCTCGCGCTGCAGATGCATTCCGGCGGGCCCGCGGCGGAAACCGCTTTCATGGAGACGTTCCGCAAGCATCCGCTCGGCGACCTGCACACGTTCGCGGGATTCGACCAGGTGCGCGCCTGGGAGAAGGAATATCTCGGCGAGGAAGCGATGAAGAAGTACGCCGATTCCGTGGGACACGTGCCGAAGCAGGCGTGATGGAGAGAACGCTCTACGAAAAGATCTGGGACGACCACGTGGTGGCGCACGGTCCCGGGGGCCGCACGCTGCTCTACATCGACCGCCACCTGTTGCACGACGGCAGCTTCCACGCGTTCGAGGCGCTGCGCAATTCCGGCCGCGGCGTGCGGCGTCCGGATGCCGCGTTCGCGACCCCCGATCACTACGTGCCGACGCGCGATCGCGACACCATCGCCAATCCCGAGCTGCGCGACAAGGTCGAGACGCTCGCGGCCAACGCCGCCCGCTCGCGCATCGCGATCTTCCCGGTGGGTGACGATCGCCAGGGCATCGTCCACGTGATCGGGCCGGAGCAGGGCATCACGCAGCCGGGCATCACGCTGGTGTGCGGCGATTCCCACACCTCGACCCACGGTGCGATGGGCGCGCTCGCGTTCGGCATCGGCGCCTCCGAGGTTGCGCATGTGCTCGCCACGCAGTCGCTCTGGCAGGCGCGCGCGAAGACGCTGCGCGTGGAGGTGCGGGGCCGGCTCGCGCCCGGAGTGCACTCGAAGGACGTGATCCTGGCACTCATCGCGAAGATCGGCGCATTCGGGGGCAGCGGCCACACGCTCGAGTACGCGGGCAGCGCCATCCGCGCGCTCTCGATGGAGGCGCGCATGACGGTGTGCAACATGTCGATCGAGGCGGGCGCCCGCAGCGGCCTGATCGCGCCCGACGACACGACGTTCGAATATCTCGCCGGACGCCCGCACGCGCCCGGCGGAGCCGACTGGGAGCGCGCGCTCGCGCGCTGGCGAACGCTGCCGTCGGATCCCGGCGCGCGGTTCGATCGCGAGGTGACGCTCGATGCGTCCACGCTGGAGCCGATGGCGACCTGGGGCACGAGCCCGGAGCACGGCGCCGGCGTCGGCGGCGTGGTGCCCGATCCCGCCGCGCAGGACGATGCGGCGCGGCGCGCGAGCATGGAAAAGGCGCTGCGCTACATGGACCTGGTTCCCGGGCAGCGCATCGAGGGAATTCCGATCGACCGCGTGTTCATCGGCTCGTGCACCAACAGCCGCCTCGAGGACCTGCGCATCGCGGCGGCCGTGGTGCGCGGGCGCAAGGCGCGCGTGCCCGCGATGATCGTGCCAGGGTCGGGGCTGGTGAAGCGCGCGGCCGAGGCCGAAGGGCTCGACCGCATCTTCCTCGAGGCGGGCTTCGAATGGCGCGAAGCCGGCTGCTCGATGTGCGTCGGCATGAACGGCGACCTGGTCGACGCGGGCGAGCGTTGCGCCTCGACCTCCAACCGCAATTTCGAGGGACGCCAGGGCAAGGGCGCGCGCACGCACCTGATGAGCCCGGCGATGGCCGCGGCTGCGGCGGTGACTGGGCAGATCACGGATGTCAGGAAATTCTCCCTCCCCCCTGGGGGAGGGCCGGGGAGAGGGTAATCGATGGAACCTTTCACGACCCTCGCAGCGATCGCGGTTCCGCTCGACATCGTCAACGTCGACACCGATCGCATCGTGCCCGCGCGCTTCCTGCGCAAGCCGCGCTCGGCTGGCTACCAGAATTTCCTCTTCCACGACTTGCGCGACGCCGATCCCGCGTTCGTGCTCGACCGGCCCGAGTACTGCAGCGCGCAGATCCTGGTGGCGGCGGAGAACTTCGGCTGCGGCTCGTCGCGCGAGGCGGCCGTGTGGGCCCTCGCCGGCGCCGGGTTCCGCGCGTGGATCGCGCCCTCGTTCGGCGATATCTTCTTCGAGAACTCGTTCAAGAACGGCGTGCTCGCGATCGTGCTGCCGATCGAGCGCGTCGCCGCGATCCGCGCGCAGCTCGAGGCCGCCCCCGGAGCCGCGCTCGCGATCGATCTCGCCGCGCAGACGGTGTGCCTGCCCGACGGCAGCGTCGAGCATTTCGAGGTCGATCCGTTCCGCAAGGAATGCCTGCTCGCGGGCATCGACGAGATCGAGCTCACGCTGCGATACGAGAACGAAATCGCCGCGCACGAGCGGCGCCAGCGCGAGGACACGCCCTGGCTTGCGGCGCGCGGCTAGCGCGGCGCGGGAAGCGCTAGACCGGCCTTCTCGAGGCGCGGCAAGAGGCCGGTGACGATGGAAGCGGCGAGGGGCACGCCGCGCTCGAGCGCCGAGCGCTTGTTGCGCATCGCGCTTTCTCCCGGCACGCGCACGCGGTCTGCGCCGGCGCGCGGCGGGCTCGCGCGGCATGCCTCGACGAGGAAGCTCGTCTCGCGCGTGAACGCTTCCTGTCCCGCGAATGCCGAGGGATCGATCACCTGGACGAACACCGCGTTGGTCTGGCCCTTCGGTTTGGAGCTGCGTCCCGCGCCCGAGAGGCCCTGGGTGAGCGATTCGACCAGCAGCGCCAAACCGTAGCCCTTGTGGCCGTGGTCGAGGCCGCCCACCGGCAGGATCGTGCCGCCTTCGTTCAGCACCACGTTCGGATCGTCGCTCGGGTTGCCCTGCGCATCGATCGCCCATGGCCGCGGAAATTTCTTCCCTTCCTTCAGCAGTTGGCGCGCCTTGTTGTTGGTGGTGATCGACGCGCTGATGTCGAGGAGGATGGGATCGCCGGTAGTCGGAATTCCCGCGGCAATCGGATCGGGTGTCATGACCGCCTTGATACCGCCGAACGGCGCGACGGTAGCGACCGATGGACTCGACGATGCGATGATCGCCATCATTCCCTGGTCGGTAGCGCGCGGCATGTATGCGGCGAGCGCGCCGATGTGCCCCGATTCGGCGATCGCGATGGTGACGGTTCCGTACTTCGGCGCGCGCTCGACGCCGAGGTCGATCGCACGCGAGACGAGCCAGGTTCCCGGCAGGCGGCGCCCGTCCCAGCTCACGCATGCGCCGCGGTCGGACAAGACGCTCGGCTCGCCCGATTTCGTCATTCCGCCCGAGGCCGCGAGATCCAGGTACCACGGGGCCAGCGCGAGGCCGTGCGTGGAGTGCCCCATGAGATCCGCCTCGATCAGGATCTCGGAGATACTGTCGGCCTTGTCGCGCTCGAATCCGGCGTCGACGAAGAGCTTCACGGCGACGTCGTGCAATGCGCGAACCTCATAGAGCAAGGGCTGGGTCATCGAATGGACTCCGGGGGCTGTATTACCATTTGGGAGCGACTTGTCTTGCATAGAGGAGATGCTACCCCATGAAATTCGCACGCTTTGCCGCCGCCACGCTGTGCGCCGCATCCGGCTTCGCTCTCCCTTCCCAAGCGCAAGCCCAGGGCGCAGCCGCTTTCCCGAGCAAGCCCATCACCATCATCGTGCCTGCGCCGCCGGGGGGCGCGATCGATATCACCGCGCGGCTCATCGGCCAGAAGCTCACCGACGCGTGGGGCAAGCCAGTGGTGATCGAGAACAAGGCCGGCGCCACCGGCACGATCGGGACCGATGCGGTCGGCAAGGCGAATCCGGGGCAGCTCACCTTCGCCTCGAGCGGGCCCGGTGGCGCGCCGCACATGTCGGGCGAGCTCTTTCGCAGCATGGCGGGCATCGACATGCTGCACGTACCCTACAAGGGCAGCACCGCGGCGCACGCGGACTTGCTGGGTGGCCGAACTTCGCTGATGTTCGACACCGTGGCCGCCATCAATCCGCACGTCAAGGCAGGCTCCGTTCGTGCCCTGGCCGTCACTACGGCCAAGCGCTCCTCGGTGGCACCCGATGTCCCGACGATGGCGGAAGCCGGCTTGAAAGGGTATGAGACGAGCACCTGGGGCGGGGTTCTCGCCCCCGCCGGCACGCCGCGGGACGTGGTCGCGAAACTCAATGCCGAGATGAACAAGGCCCTGGCAGCGCCCGACGTTCGCCAGAAGATGCTCGGAGCGGGCATCGAACCCGCGGGGGGTACGCCGCAACAGTTTGCCGATTTCCTCCAGGCGGAGATCGTGAAGTGGGGCAGCGTCGCGAGAGCCGCCGGAATCGAGCCCGAATGACAAGCCCAAGCCCACAGACTCGCGATAAATTGAAGGCCGTCAGCACGGCAACGCTCACGAGCATTCTTTTCAAGCGTGGGCTGCGCAACCAGTTCATCCAGGACGTGCACCCGCTCAACCGCTCCGCCGGGACGATGGTCGGTGAGGCGTTCACGCTGCGTTACATTCCCGCGCGCGAGGATCTCAATCCCATGACGGTATTTCGCGATCCGGCGCATCCGCAGCGAAAGGCGGTGGAAGAGTGCCCGCCCGGCGCGGTGCTGGTCATCGATAGCCGCAAGGACGCGCGCGCCGCGTCGGCGGGCTCGATTCTCGTGACACGCCTGATGGTGCGAGGCGTCGCCGGAATCGTCACCGACGGCGGTTTTCGCGATGCCGACGAGATTGCGAAGCTGGCGGTGCCGGCATATCACCATCGCCCCTCCGCGCCCACGAACCTGACCATCCACCAGGCCCTCGACATCAACGTCCCCATCGGCTGCGGCGACGCGCCGGTATTCCCGGGCGACGTGATCGTCGGCGACGGCGATGGCGTGGTCGTGCTCCCCGCGCACCTGGCCGACGAGATCGCGGCGGAAGCCGTCGAAATGACGGCGTTCGAGGACTTCGTGACGGAACAGGTCCTGAAAGGACGTTCCATCATCGGGCTATATCCCGCGACGCAGGACCAGACGCTCGCCGATTTCGCGGCATGGCGCAAGGAGCGGACCTAGGTTTCCTCGCGCTCGCGATGCTTCACAATGGCTCATTTCCAGGACCGACTTCCATGGACCGACCCAAGACCTTCGGCAACCTCATCAACGGCGCGTGGGCGGAAGGTGTGCGCGCCTACGCCAACGTGAATCCCTCCGACACGCGCGACGTGATCGGCCAATACGCGCTCGCCAACCCCGCGCAGGCGAAGGAGGCGATCGCCGCCGCGCACGTCGCATTCCCCGCGTGGTCGCTCGCCACGCCACAGGCCCGCTTCGACGCGCTCGATACCGTCGGCAGCGAGATCCTCGCCCGCAAGGCAGAGCTCGGCGACCTGCTCGCGCGCGAGGAGGGCAAGACGCTCCCCGAAGCCATCGGTGAGGTCGCGCGCGCCGGCTACATCTTCAAGTTCTTCGCGGGCGAGGCGCTTCGCATCCCCGGCGAGATCATGCAGTCCGTGCGTCCCGGCGTGGGGGTCGAGATCACGCGCGAGCCGCTTGGGGTCGTTGCGATGATCACGCCGTGGAATTTCCCGATCGCGATCCCGGCGTGGAAGATCGCTCCGGCGCTCGCCTACGGCAACACGGTCGTGTTCAAGCCCGCCGAGCTCGTGCCCGGCAGCGCCTGGGCCCTCGCCGACATCATCAGCCGCGCGGGCTTTCCCAACGGGGTCTTCAACCTGGTGATGGGCAAGGGTTCCGAGATCGGCTCGACGCTGCTCGACGATCCGCGGGTGGCCGCGATCACGTTCACCGGATCGGTCTCGACCGGCCGCAAGATCGCCGCCTCCGCGATCGCGCGCATGGCCAAGTTCCAGCTCGAGATGGGCGGCAAGAATCCGGTGGTGGTCCTGGACGACGCGGATCTCGAGGTCGCGGCGAATTGCGCGGTGCAAAGCGGCTTCTTCTCCACCGGCCAGCGTTGCACCGCATCCTCCAAGGTGATCGTGACCGAAGGCATCCACGACCGCTTCGTCGCGGCGGTGATCGCCAAGATGAAGGCGCTCAAGATCGACGACGCGCGCAAGAAAGGCACCGACATCGGCCCGGTGGTCGACGAGCGCCAGCTCGCGCAGAACCTGGATTACGTCGGCATCAGCCAGAAGGAGGGTGCGAAGCTCGCCTACGGAGGCAACCGCGTCGAGAAGAACGCCGACGGGCAGCCGGGCTTCTTCATGATGCCCGCGCTGATCACCGACACCACGCCCGAGATGCGCATCAATCGCGAGGAGGTCTTCGGCCCGGTAGTCAGTGTGCTGCGCGTGAAGGACTACGACGAGGCGCTCGCGCGCGCGAACGACAACGAAATGGGATTGAGCGCCGGCATCTGCACCACCTCGCTCAGGTACGCGACCCACTTCAAGCGCCATGCGCAGGCCGGCATGGTGATGGTCAACGTGCCGACGGCGGGTGTCGATTACCATGTGCCGTTCGGCGGGCGCAAAGGCTCGAGCTACGGGCCGCGCGAGCAGGGCCGCTACGCGGTCGAGTTCTACACCACGGTGAAGACGGCCTACACCCTCGCCTGATCCAGCAAAACGGGAGCACTCTCATGCGAATCGCGCACACTGCCGCACGCCACGCCGTATCGGTTATCGCGAGCGTCCTGCTCGCCGCGGGCGGCGCGCTCGCCGCCGAGGTCAAGGTCATGACCTCCGGCGGCTTCACCGCGCCCTATAACGAGCTCACTCCCGAGTTCGAGCGCGCCACCGGGCACAAGGTCTCGACCGCCTATGGCGCTTCGCAGGGTGGAGCGCCGGATTCGATCCCGATGCGCCTGCAGCGTGGCGAGCCGGTGGACATCGTGATCCTCGCGGCACCCGCGCTCGACGAGCTGATCAAGCAGGGCAAAGTCGTCGCCGGCAGCCGCGTCGACCTCGTGCGCTCGAGCATCGGCATGTCGGTGCGCGCGGGCGCGCCGAAGCCCGATATCAGCACCGTCGAAGCGCTCAAGCGCACGCTGCTCGATGCGAAGTCGATCGCGTACTCCGCGAGCGCCAGCGGCGTATACCTGTCGACGGAGCTCTTCCCCAAGCTCGGCGTGTGGGACCAGATCAAGGACAAGGCGAAGCGCATCGAGAGCGAGCGCGTCGGCACGATCGTCGCGCGCGGCGACGCCGAGATCGGCTTCCAGCAGGTGAGCGAGCTGCTTCCGATCGCGGGCATCGATTTCGTCGGCACGCTGCCGCCCGGCGCGCAGAAAGTGACCGTGTTCTCCGCGGGAATCGCCACCGGAGCACCCGAGCCCGAGGCCGCGCGCGCTCTCGTCCGGTTCCTCGCTTCGCCCGGCGCCGCCCCGGTGATCGCGAAGAGCGGACTGGAGCCGATCACCGCCAAGTAGTCCACCAGAGTATCCAGCGGGCTGCCGCCGGGAAACATCCGGCCGGCAGCCGTATTAGACTGTTTACCTACCGCGCACGAGGAAAATGCCCATGCCAGCACCCGGAGATATCGCTACCAAGGACGAGAGCACCCAGAGAGCCGCGAAGGCGCCGCCGGCGAAGAGCCAGAGTGCCGCGGAACTGATGGTGAAATGCCTCGAGAACGAGGGCGTCGAGTTCATCTTCGGCATCCCCGGCGAGGAGAACATCGACGTAATGGATGCCCTGCTCGGCAGCAAGATCAAGTTCATCACCTGCCACCACGAGCAGGGTGCGGCGTTCATGGCGGACGTCTACGGCCGCCTCACGCAGCGGGCGGGCGTGTGCATGTCCACGCTCGGCCCGGGCGCCACCAACCTCATCACCGGAGTGGCCGACGCCAACATGGACCGCGCCCCGGTCGTCGCGATCGCGGGCCAGGGCGCGACCACGCGCCTGCACAAGGAAAGCCACCAGATCCTTGATTTGGTGAACCTATTTGCCCCTATCACCAAGTACAGCACGCAGATCCTGGAGCCCGGCATCACGCCCGAGATCGTGCGCAAGGCGTTCAAGGTCGCGCAGACCGAGAAGCCGGGCGCCGCTTTCATCGACTTCCCCGAGAACATTGCCGAGATGAAGGTCGACAAGAAGCCGATCCCGGTCCAGACGGCGTATACGCCGGTGCCGCCGGACGCGAAGATCGACTATGCGGCGAAGCTGATCTCGGAGGCGAAGAACCCGATCATCCTCGCCGGCAACGGCGTCATCCGCCAGGGCGCGGCCGACTCGCTGGTGAGCTTCGCGCAGGTGCTCAAGATCCCGGTCGCCAATACCTTCATGGCGAAGGGGATCATGCCGTTCTCCAACGAGCTGTGTCTCGGCACGATCGGGTTGAAGGCGCGCGACCTGCCGTGGTTCGCGTTCGAGAAGGCCGACGTGGTGATCTGCATCGGCTACGACATGGTCGAGTACCACCCGGACATGTGGAACCCCGACAACGACAAGACCATCATCCACATCGACGCGCTGCCCGCCGAGGTCGATGCGAACTACATCGTCAAGGTCGGCGTGCTCGGCGACATCGGCTTCGCGCTGCGCGGCATCGCGCTCAAGGCCAAGCCGCGCAAGACGGTGGGCTTCCGCGACGTGCGCAAGGAGATCTTCGAGGACCGCGCGGAATTCGCGAAGGACACGGCCTTCCCGGTGAAGCCGCAGAAGATCGTCTGGGACGTGCGCGAGGTGCTCGGGCCCGAGGACATCGCGATCTCCGATGTCGGCGCGCACAAGATGTGGATGTCGCGCATGTACCGCGCCGAGCGGCCCAACACCTGCATCATCTCCAACGGGTTCGCGGCGATGGGCATCGCGGTGCCGGGCGCGATCGCGGCCAAGCTCGCGTATCCCGACAAGAAGGTGATCGCGGTCACCGGGGATGCGGGCTTCATGATGAATTCCCAGGAGATCGAGACGGCGATGCGGGTGAAGACGCCGATCGTGATCCTCATCTGGAACGATTCCGAGTATGGCTTGATCACCTGGCACCAGCTGCGCCACTTCGGGCGCCCGGCGTACATCGATTTCAAGAACCCCGACTTCGTGAAATACGCGGAGAGCTTCGGCGCGAAAGGCTACCGCGTGACGAAGACCGCGGACCTGGTGCCGACGATGAGGAAGGCGTTCGCGGACAATACCGTGGTCGTGATCGACTGCCCGGTCGACTACCGCGAGAACATGAAGCTCACCGCAAGGCTCAAGAAGATAGGGGAAGGCAAGCGATGAAGATCCGGGCCGCCGTGCTCAATGCGATGGGTGCCCCGCACCCCTACGCGCAGTCGAAGCCGCTCACGATCCAGGAGATCGAGCTCGAAGGCCCGGGGCAGGGCGAGATCCTGGTGCGCATGGGCGCGGCGGGCCTGTGCCACTCGGACCTGTCGGTCATCAACGGCGATCGGCCGCGGCCCACGCCGATGGCGCTGGGGCACGAGGCAGCCGGCGTCGTCGAGGCGCTGGGGCCGGGTGTCGATGATCTGAAGAAGGGCGACCATGTGGTGCTGGTGTTCGTGCCGAGCTGCGGGCACTGCAACCCGTGCGCCGAGGGCCGTCCCGCGCTGTGCGAGCCCGGCGCGGCGGCCAACACCGCGGGAACGCTGCTCTCGGGCGCGCGGCGCCTCTTCAGCAACGACGGCAAGCCGGTCTATCACCACATGGGATGCTCGGCCTTCGCCGAGGCGGCGGTGGTGTCGCGGCGCTCGGCGGTGAAGATCGATTCCGACCTGGCGCTCGACGAAGCGGCGCTCTTCGGCTGCGCGATCCTCACCGGCGTCGGCGCGGTGGTGAACACCGCCCAGGTGCGCGCGGGCTCGACCGTCGCGGTAGTGGGGCTCGGGGGCGTGGGGCTCGCCTCGATCATCGGCGCGGTCGCCGCGGGTGCGCGCAA
The DNA here is from genome assembly GCA_031424255.1 of Burkholderiales bacterium. Classification (GTDB taxonomy): domain Bacteria; phylum Pseudomonadota; class Gammaproteobacteria; order Burkholderiales; family Usitatibacteraceae; genus Usitatibacter. The sequence continues at coordinate 15,061 of JANPHA010000472.1, forward strand.
CATCGTCGCGATCGACCTTTCCGAGGAGAAGCTCGCGCTCGCGAAGAGCCTGGGCGCCACGCACACGTTCAACGCGGCCGAAGCGGACCTGGTCGAGAAGGTGAAGCAGGCGACCAAGGGCGGCGTCGACTTCGCGATCGAGATGGCGGGGTCGACGCGCGCCTTCGAGACCGCCTACCGCGTCACGCGCCGCGGCGGCACCACGGTCACCGCGGGATTGCCGCCGCCCACCGCGACCTGGGCGATGCCGTCGACCAATCTCGTGGCCGAGGAGCGCACGATCAAGGGCAGCTACATCGGCACGTGCGTGCCTTCGCGCGATCTGCCCCGATACATCGATCTGTACAAG
>JANPHA010000473.1:0-4516 GCA_031424255.1 Burkholderiales bacterium
CAGGTCCACCAGCGAGCCGGGCAGGAAGGCGCGAATGCCGTTCACCATGACGGTGAGGCCGCCCTTGACCTTGCCGGAGACGACGCCCTTGATGATCGAGGCGTTGGCGAGCGCGTCGTCGAGGGACGTCCACGCTGCGAGCTTCTTCGCCTTGTCGCGCGAGAGCTTGGTGGCGCCGAAGCCGTCTTCGAGCGCTTCGATCGCGACGGACACGAAGTCGCCGACATTGACTTCGATCTCGCCGCGGTCGTTCTTGAATTCTTCGGTGGCGATCGTGCTTTCGGACTTGAGGCCCGCGTTGACGATCACGACGTTGGGGTCTACCGAGATGACCTCGGCGGTGATCACTTCACCGATGCGCATTTCCTGGCGCGAAAGGCTCTCTTCGAAGAGCGCGGCGAAGCTGTTCTCGGACACAGCGGGGTTCGGGGTGGGGTTGGTTGAGGTTTGGGCCAACATGGAAAACCTGACTTTCGGAAAAACGGCCTCACAGCCGTTGTTGATCATCGCCAGGGGGAAAGTGCATCGAGTAACCCCCTGACACCTTTGGGCTTTATGCCTTGCTACGCAACTGCGACTTCATCCGTTCGCCCGGTCGCGCCACCAATCGAGGATCCTGCCGACCGCCTGGTCGACCGTGATTCCGGTGGTATCGAGAAAAAGCGCGTCGGGATAATGCTTTAGCGGCGCCACGGGGCGTGAGCGATCGCGCTCGTCCCGGCGCCGCAGTTCTTCCACTACGTCCTCTATTTTCGCATACATTCCCTTTTCCATCAACTGCTTATGGCGCCGCTCGGCACGGGTGCCCACGTCCGCGGTGAGGAACACCTTGAGATCGGCTGCGGGAAACACGACGGAGCCCATGTCGCGCCCGTCGGCAACCAGCCCCGGAGCCCTGCCAAAACCCCTCTGGCGGGCGAGGAGCGCCGAGCGCACGGCGGGGCGTGCGGCCACCCGGGAAGCCGCCGCGCTGACCTCCTCGGTGCGCAATTCCTCGGTGACGTCGCGGCCGTCGAGCCAGGCGCGGTCGCCGCGAAATTCGACGCCCATCGAGGCCGCGATTTTCGCGAGCGCTGCCTCGTCGTCCGCACCGATGCCGGCCTCGCGCGCGGCGAGCGTCACGAGGCGGTAGAGCGCGCCGCTGTCGAGGTAGTGGAAGCCCAGGGCAGCGGCCACGCGCGCCGCCACAGTGCCCTTGCCGGAGGCCGAGGGGCCATCGATCGCGATCACCGGGGTGGTCATGAAACAAGCCTCGCAAACGCGTCGAAATAGCCCGGGAATGTCTTGGCCACGCAGCCCGGATCGTTGATGCGCACCGGCCGCGGGCCAAAGGCGGCGAGCGAGAAGCACATCGCCATGCGGTGGTCGTCGTAGGTATCGATCACGGCCGGCGCGAGGCCCGCGGCGCGGGGCGCTAGAAAGTCGCTCGGCGGCACGATGCGAAGGGAGTCGGGCCCTTCCTCCACAGTGGCATCGAATTTCCGCAGCTCGGTCGCCATCGCGGCGATGCGGTCGGTCTCCTTCACGCGCCAGCTCGCGATGTTGCGCAGCGTGCTCGGCGCCTTCGCGAAGAGCGCCATCACCGCGGCGGTCATCGCCGCGTCGGGAATCAGGTTGAAGTCGAGATCGAACGCCTCGAGCGGCGGCCTTCCGGCGCTCTCGACCCAGTTCTCGCCGAACTCGATGCGCGCACCCATCGCCGCGACCACGCGCGAGAAGTGCACGTCGCCCTGCACGCTCGCGCGCCCCACGCCGAGCATGCGCACCGGGCCGCCACCGAGGGCGCCCGCGGCCATGAAATACGAGGCCGACGACGCGTCGCCCTCGACCTCGACCTCGCCGGGCGATGCGTACCCCTCACCCGCGGAAATCTCGAAGGCTGCATCACCATCCCGGCGCACCACGACGCCGAAGCGCTCCATCAATCCGAGCGTGAGGTCCACGTACGGCTTCGAGATGAGCTCGCCATCGATCTCCACGCGCGCGTCTTCACCGATCCACGGCAGCGCCATCAGGAGACCCGAGACGAATTGGCTGGAGACGTTGCCGCGAATGCGCAGCGTGGGGAGTGTCGCGCGCTCGCGCGGCGCGATCGCGAGCGGCGGATAACCGGCATTGCCGAGCCACGAGACGCGCGCCCCGGCGGGCGTGAGCGCCTCGATCAGATCGCCGATCGGACGCTCGTGCATGCGCGGCACGCCCGAGAGCCTGTAGTGCCCATCGGCGAGCGCCAGCACGGCGGCGAGCGAGCGCGCCGAGGTGCCGGAGTTTCCGAGGAAGATGTCGGCGCGCTTCACCGGGAATCCGGAGGCGCCCACGCCGGTGACGCGCACCTCCTCGACGCCATCGAGCTCCTCGATCTTCACGCCGAGCGCGCGCAGCGCATCGCGCATCACGCGCGTGTCGTCGGAATCGAGCAGCCCGGTGAGCGTGGTGGCACCCCGTGCGAGTGCGGCGAGCAGCAGTGTGCGATTCGAGATGCTCTTCGAGCCGGGGAGCCGAAGCGTTCCCACCGCCCGCGTGACCGGCTGGAGATCGAGGAAGTCCACGCCTACTCGGTCGAGGGGTTGCGGCGGTGGGAGGCGGCCCACGCGTGGCGCGCGGTGCGCGCTTCGGACATCAGGCGTTGCAGGCCCGGGCCCTCGCCCTTGTCGATGAGCTCGCGGAATACCGCGAGCTGCGCTCCGTAGCGGTCGATCTCGGCGAGGAGCGCCGCGCGGTTCTGCAGCGCGATGTCGCGCCACATCTCGGGCGAGCTCGCGGCGATGCGGGTGAAATCGCGAAAGCCGCCGGCCGCGAAGCCGAGCAGCTCGGAGGCGTTGTCGCGCGCCGCGATCTCGGAGACCAGCGCGAACGACAGCAGGTGCGGCAGGTGGCTCACCGCCGCGAAGATGCGGTCGTGCTCTTCGGCGGAGACCGTGGCCACGCGCCCGCCGACGGCTTCCCAGCAGGAGCGCACCAGCTCGAGCGCATCCGGCGCGGTATCGGCCTCGGGAGCCAGCACGATGCGCGCGCCCTTGAAGAGATCGGCGCTCGCCGACTCGACGCCGCTCGTCTCGCGCCCGGCGATCGGATGCGCGGGCACGAAACGCGGAAACTTCTCGCGCAACTCATGGCGCGCGGTCTTCACCACCTCGGTCTTGGTGCTGCCGACGTCGGTCACGACGCTCTCCGCATCCATCGCGAGCGCCACGTCGTGCAGCATCGGCCCGATCGAGCGCACCGGGACGGCGACGACGACGAGATCCGCGCCGCGCGCGGCTTCCGACGCGGATTGGGCCGCGCCGTCGATCACGCCGAGCGCCGCGGCGCGCTCGAGCGCCTGGGCATCGCGATCGAATCCGATCACCGCGGCCGCGACGCCGGCGCGGCGCAGCGCCAGCGCGAACGAGCCGCCGATGAGCCCCACGCCGATCACCGCGACCTTCTTCAAGCGGCGCATCGCCTCAGCCCCTGGCGAGCGCGCGCTCGAGGGCGGCGAGGAAACGCGCGTTGTGCTCGGGCAGGCCCACGGTCACGCGCAGGTGCTGCGGCATTCCGTAGCCGGCGATGGGACGCACGATCACGCCTTCGCGCAGGATCGAATCGTAGATGCGCGCCGCATCGCCGACGCGCACGGTGATGAAGTTGCCGTGGGGCTCGATGTACTCGAGGCCGAGGCGCTTGAACCCGGCGACAAGCTGCCGGAGGCCCGCCGCGTTCACGTCGCGGCTCTTCGCGATGAATTCCTCGTCGTCGAGCGCGGCGCACGCGGCGACCATCGCGAGGTGGTTCACGTTGAACGGCTGGCGCACGCGGTTCATCACGTCGGCCACATCCGGATGCGCGAAGCCGTAGCCCACGCGCAATCCCGCGAGGCCGAACGCCTTGGAGAGCGTGCGCGAGACCACGAGGTTGGGAAAGCGCTCGAGCCAGCCTGCGGTGGGCGACTTGAGCGAATCGGGCAGGTATTCGCCATACGCCTCGTCGAGCACCACCAGCACGTGGGGCGGAATGCGCTCGGCGAACGCGCGAATCGATTCCCACGGGTTGAACGTGCCGGTGGGATTGTTGGGATTGGCGAGGAAGACGATCTTCGTGTTCGGACGCACGGCGCCCGCGAGCCCGTCGAGGTCCGTGCCGTAGTCCTTCGCCGGCACCTCGATGCCGGTGGCGCCGATCGCCTGCACGACGAGCGGATAGACCATGAACGCGTGCTGCGAATACACCGCCGAATCCGCGTTCGTGAGGAAGGCGCGCGCCACCAGCTCGAGCACGTCGTTCGAGCCGTTGCCGAGCACCAGGTTCTCGGGACGCACGCCGATCTTGCGCGCGATGACTGCTTTCAGGTCGAACCCGGCGCCGTCGGGATAATAGTTGAGCTCCGCGAGCGCGCCGCGAATCGCCGCGAGCGCCTTGGGCGAAGGGCCGAGGGGATTCTCGTTCGACGCCATCTTGAGGATGTCGGCTTCCGGAATGCCCAGCTCGCGCGCGGTCTCCGCGATCGGCTTGCCGGGAATGTACGGCGCGATCTTCC
>JANPHA010000474.1:0-1503 GCA_031424255.1 Burkholderiales bacterium
ACCGCATCGACGAAGCTGACGTGGTTGCAGACGAGCAGCGCAGGACCTTCGGCCGGGATGTGCTCGACGCCGGTCGTCCGGATCCGATAGAACGTCGAGACGAGCACCCATGCGAGGAACCGCATCAGGAACTCGGGCACCAGCAGGTAGATGTACGCCGCCACCGCCGCGTTCATGAGGCCGACCACCAGGAAGAGCTGCGGGAGCGTCACGCCCGCGCCCAGGAGCGCCGCGGCCATGAGCGAGGACACGATCATGAAGATCGCGTTGAGGATGTTGTTCGCGGCGATGATGCGGGCGCGATGCGTGGGCTCGGAGCGGCTCTGGATCAGCGCGTAGAGCGGCACCGAGAAGAATCCCCCGAACATCGCTACGAGGAAGAGATCCGCCGATACACGCCAGAGGTTCGGGTCGGCTCCCCGGCTCGCGAGCCACAGGTCCACGGCGAACACCGTCATGCCGATCGAGCCGAAGGGAACCAGCCCGATCTCGACCTTGCGTCCCGAGAGCCGCTCGCAGAGGAGCGCGCCCATGCCGATGCCGATCGAGAAGACGGCGAGCAGGAAGGTCACCAGGTTCTCGTCGCCATGCAGCACATCGCGCGCGAAGGGCGTGAAGGACGTGAGGAAGAGCGAGCCCACGAACCACAGCCACGAGATGCCGAGGAGCGAATGGAAGACGGCGCGGTCGCGCGCGGCGATGGCGAGGTTGCGCCACGTCTCCGAGAACGGGTTCCAGTTGATCGCGAGCGTGGGCTGCGGCGCGGGCGACTTCGGGATGAAGTGCGCGGCGATGCGGCCGATGACGGCGATCGTGAGGCACGCGGCGGCGATCCAGCCCGCGCCCGGCGTTCCGGCTTTCGCGAGGAGGCCGCCCGCGATCGTGCCGACGAGGATCGCGACGAAGGTGCCCATCTCGACCAGGCCGTTGCCGCCGGTGAGCTCGGCATCGTCGAGGTGCTGGGGAAGATAGGCGTACTTCACGGGGCCGAAGAGCGTGGAGTGCAGGCCCATGAGGAAGACGGCGACGTACAACGCGGCAGCCGAGTGCGTGACGAAGCCCACGGCCGCGATCGCCATCACCGCGATCTCGAGGTTCTTCACGAAGCGCATCAGCGCGCCCTTGTCGTACTTGTCCGCGATCTGGCCCGCGGTGGCGGAAAAGATCACGAAGGGCGCGATGAAGATGGCGGCGATGACGAAGCCCGCGCGGCCGGGATCGAGGCCGCCCCACTGCGCCGCGTGATAGGTCGCCAGCAGCGTGAAGGCGAACTTGAAGAGGCTGTCGTTCGCCGCGCCCAGGAACTGCGTCCAGAAGAGCGGCGCGAAGCGGCGCTCGTGAAAGAGGGCGAACTGGCTGTGGCTCAAGCGCGCTCGCGGATGAAGGAGAGCACGGCGTGGATCGCCTTCTCGAGGAACGGCTTGTTGATCCAGTAGAAGACCTCCTTGCCGATCTTTTCCGAGTCGAGCACGCCGGCATCGCGCATGAGCTTCAGGTGATGCG
>JANPHA010000475.1:0-67780 GCA_031424255.1 Burkholderiales bacterium
CGCGCTCGACCAGCATCTCATCTGAGGATCCGCGGCCCGCAAGGCAGTAGCCGCGCCGCTGCCCGGTGTTAGCATGAGTGCGCGCCCCGCGATCCAGCGGGGCAGGCGCATTCCATCCGAGGAGGCCCGCATGTCTTCGAATACGCTCGCCAGGGCGGTCGCCGCCGCATCGCTCGCCGGTGCAATCCTGCTCGCCGGTTGCGCCGGGGTCTCCGCGACCACCGGCCCCTCGGCGCGCAGCGACGAGCTCTTCAGCCATGTCCACGCGGGCATGACGGGCGAAGAGGTCCGCCAGCTTCTCGGCGCGCCCGACGAGACGATGAAGTTTCCCCTCTCGCAGAACGTCGCGTGGGATTACCTCTACCAGGACGACTGGGGCTACAGGGCGGTCTACTCGGTGACGTTCTCGTCCGAGGGGCGCGCGGTGAGCACGCTCTCGCGGCGCATCAATGTGGGAGGCGACCACCCATGAGGTACGAAGGCCGCTATACGACCGTTGCCATCGTCCTGCATTGGCTGGTGGCGGCGATCGTGATCGGCCAATTCGTGCTCGGCTGGCAGATGCAGGAGATTCCGAAGTACCCGCCCGGGCAACGCGCGGAAGTGTTCAACCTGCACAAGTCGATCGGCATGCTGGTCTTCGCGCTGATGCTCGCGCGCATCGCCTGGCGCATCGGGCATCCGCCACCCGGGCTGCCGCCGATGCCCCAGTGGCAGGAGAAGCTCGCGCGCGCCACGCACATCCTGCTCTACGCGACGCTGATCGCGCTTCCGCTCACCGGCTACCTCGGCTCGTCGTTCAGCGGCTACCCGGTGAAATTCTTCGGCGTGGCGCTGCCTGCATGGGCCGCCAAGAATCAGGAGATGAAGGACTGGATGAGCGCCGCCCACCTCGCGCTCACATGGACGCTTTTCGCCCTGTTCGCGCTGCACATCGCCGGGGTGGTCAAGCACACGTTTATTGCACGCGATGGACTGCTGCGCCGGATGGGTTGGAAGCGCGCGCCTGACTGAACGCGACGCTGCTCGAGAACACCAGGTCCTTGTTGTCCACGACCCGGGCCTGCAGCGCGCCCTCCCCCTCCGGCGCCAGGTAGAAGCGGAAGAACGGATTCTCGCTGATGGTGAAGTCGACATCGGCGCGCAGCACGAGGTCCGCGCCTTCGCGCACCTCGATCGTCCGCACGAAGTGGGCCGGGGCGTAAGTGCGGGTCGACTGGTCCATTGCGAGGCCCGAATCGTTCGGGTGGCTGATCATCAGGCGCACGGGCGACGGCTGGCCCGGGGGCGCCTCGTCGACCAGGAGCCGCATCTTGCCGAGGTTCGCCTTCGCCGCGGCGGCGCCCGCGGCCGACGGCGCCGAGCATCCGCCCGAAGCCTTGACGTAGCGCGTCGCCATGTAGAGCACGCCGTCGCTGGTCGCGGCGATCGCGCGCACGTGGGTGTATTGGTCGACGCGGATGCGCGTCTCGATGTCGGCGCGCCCGCTGCGGCGCGTGAACTGGAACACGGCCGCGATCGGCGACGGGTTGTTGTCGACGATCAGCCAGATTTTGTCGATGGAGCGATCGGCCGCCTGCGGGAAGAGCGCGTGGATGATGAGCGGGACGACCGCCGCATCCTGGGCGCGCGCCGGCACCTCGAGCGTCACCACGCCGTCGCCGGGAGCGATCTTGGCGCCCGCGAACAGATCGGCGCGGACCTTCTGCCAGACGGCGCTCGCCTCGGGATCGACGTCCTGCGCGTGGGCGATGCCGGTCGCGGCGATGCAGGCGCACAGCACCCGGTACAGTGATCGGATCATCGTGGCTTCCCTTCCGGGTCCCTACTTCTCCAGGAAACAGCTTTTCTTCGCGCTGTCCTGGAGCTCGCGGAACCTGGCGATCATTTTGCGCCCATCCTTGAGATCGCGCATCGCCCCGCCGCGCTCGCCGGCGATGGTGGTCGCGTTGGCGATCGTCGACAGGTCGACCCAGGCGTCGTAGGTCACCTTGTTCGCGATGGCGTCGATCGCGCACGAGCACTTGTAGACCGCTTCCTGCGCGATCGTCGGGTTGTCGCGCATGCACGCGAGGACGAACTCGACGCGCGCATGGGTGGGAAAGTCGTTGGCGGCCGCCGCCGGGGCGGGGATGAGGCCCAGCAACAGCATCGGAAGGAATCGGATCATGGCGCGCTCCATTGCCCTCTACTCCACCAGTTCGCCGCGCTCGTCGATCATCGGGACGTTGTACTCCCGCAGGATCGCCTTGATGGCGGGCAGATTGTCGGCGATCAGCTTTTCGACCGCGGATTTCCACTCCTTCTCCCCGTAGCGCACGCCCATCGCCATCTCGTAGTCGAACTTGACTCCCGGCTCGGAGCGCAGCGGCACGACGGTGAGATCGCCGAGGCGCTTGGAGAAATAGCCGCCGATCGGGCCCCATACGACGGCCGCGTCGATGGCGCCCTGCTCGAGGTCCTTCGCGATGATTTCGCCCGGGAACTGCTCGGGATCGGCGGACAGGATCCGGTAGGGCCGCGCCTGCTCCTCCCAGCCGTGCTTCACCAGCCAGGCCGATCCGGGCGAGCGATCGTAGATGCCGATGACCGGCTTCTTCTTCGCCGCGGCGAACTGCGAGAAGAGGTCGTCGCCGCTCTTCACCGCGTCGAGCTCCTTGCCCTTGCGAAACACGAGGACGTAGGTCGAGCGATAGTACGGGCCGGTCGTCGAGGTCTGGTCGTAGCCGACCGGGACGCCCATCAGGATATCGCAGCGATAGTCCGACCCCGGCAGGCGATAGCGCAGCGTGTTGCGCACGAAGTTCATCCGCTGCGGCGCCGCGTAGCTTTTCACCGGAAGCCCGAGGCGCTGCGCGAAGAGCTCCGCGATCCGGTTCTCGAATCCCTCGCCCTTCTCGTTGGAGAACGGCAGGTTGTTCGGATCGATGCAGGGGCGAAACGCGGTGCGCGGCTCGTCGGCGCGCGCGACGGCGCCGCCGGCCACGAGGGCGACGAACAAACCCGCTCGAACGAACCTCACTGCAGTTCCTCGACCTTCGCGCGCGTGATGTCGCCGTTCGAGCGGCCCTTGAGGTAGGCGTACAGGTCATCGGTGTGCTGCATGACCGTCGGGCTCTCCGAGAAGCTCGGCATCCCCTTCTCGAGGCGGCCTTCCTTCACGGTCTTCACGAAGGCTTCCTTGGTGAGCGTCTTCATCGATTCGAGCAGCGACGGGCCCACGAGCCCCTGCTGGCTCGCGCCGTGGCAGCGATCGCAGGCGGCGGCGCGCCAGGTGCGGAACCCGTCCATCGTGTGCGAGTCGACCTTGTAGCCTTCCTGCACCGTGTAGAGCTTGTCATCCGGCGTTGCGGGAAGAACGGCGAGCGTCGCGGCGAGAATGAAAGCGCGGCCGGCGGCGCGCATGAAGGGATTGTCGGGCTTCATTTTCGAAACTCGAGATTGGAAATCGCCGGCGCGAACGAATCGCGCCGGCGCATTGCGAGGGAAAGACTAGTTCGGCAGCGCGAAGACGGTGAGCGATCCGCCCAGCTCCGTGTAGTCCTTGAGCTCCTTGTAGCCGCCTACCGCACCGAGGCCGTCCTGGTCCTTCTCGAGGCCCGCCGCCATGCCGATGCCGGCCCAGCCGCCGATTCCCGAGAAGACGCCGAGGTACTGCTTGCCCTTGTGCTCGTAGGTGAAGACGTTGCCGATGATTCCCGACGGCGTCTTGAACTTGAACAGCTCCTTGTTGATGTCATTCGCATCGACGCACTTGATGTAGCCTTCGAGCGTGCCGTAGCAGACGAGGTCGCCCGCGGTCGTGAGCACTCCGCTCCAGACCGAGAACTTCTCCTGCTTGCTCTGCACGATCTTGCCGGTGCCCGCGTCCCATGCGACGAGATTGCCCATGTGGCTCTCACCCGCCGGCGGGAACATCGACAGCGTCGCCCCGACATACGGCTGGCCCGCGGTGTAGTCGACCTTGAACGGCTCGTAATCCATGCAGACGTGGTTGGTCGGGATGTAGAAGCGGCTGTTCTTCGGATAGAACGCCGCCGGCTGCTCGTCCTTCGAGCCGAGCGCCGCCGGACACACACCCTTCGTGTTCTTGTCCGGCCCGTTCTGCGCGGTCGAGTACTTCGCCACGACTTGCGGCCGCCCCGTCTTCATGTCGACGTGGGTCGCCCAGTTCACTTTCGGATCGTACTTCTCGGCGACCAGCAAGGCTCCGGTGGTGCGATCCAGCGTGTAGCCGAAGCCGTTGCGGTCGAAGTGCACCAGCGCCTTGGTGGGCTTGCCCTTCACGTTGATGTCGGCGAGGATCATCTCGTTCACGCCATCGAAATCCCACTCGTCGAACGGGGTCATCTGGTAGAGCCACTTGGCGACGCCGGTATCGAGATCGCGCGCCATGATGGTCATCGACCACTTGTTGTCGCCGGGACGCTGCGAGGGGTTCCACGTCGACGGGTTGCCGGTGCCGTAGTACACCAGGTTCTGCCCCTTGTCATAGCTGTACCAGCCCCACGTCGTGCCGCCGCCGAGCTTCCACTGGTCGCCCTTCCAGGTCTTGAGCGAGGAATCCGCCCCGACCGGCTTGAGCGCTCCGTCGGTCCACGTCACCGTCTTGGCGGGATCGATCAGCATCTCCGCGTCCGGGCCGGTGCTGAACGCCTTCCACACCTGCTTGCCGGTGTTGATGTCGTAGGCCGCGAGGAAACCCCTCACGCCCCACTCGCCGCCCGAGATCCCGGTGATCACCTTGTCCTTGAAGATATGCGGCGCGTTGGTGTTCACGGCGCCCAGCTTCGGATCGCCGTTCTTCACCGACCAGAGCACCTTGCCCGTGCCCGCGTCCATCGCGACGAGCGTGCTGTCGGCCTGCTGCAGGAAGATCTTGTTCTCGGCGTACGCGAGGCCGCGATAGACCGTATCGCAGCACATCTGCGCGATGACGGCCACGTCCTGCTTCGGCTCGTAGCGCCACTTGATCTTCTGCGTGTCGAGGTCGATCGCGAACACCTTGTTGGGGAACGGCGTGTGGATGTACATCGTGCCGTTCACCACCAGCGGCGAGCCCTCGTGCCCGCGCAGCACGCCGGTCGAGAAGAGCCACGCGACCTGCAGCTTGCCGACGTTGCCCTTGTTGATCTGGCTCAACTTGCTGTAGCGCTGGTTGTACATGTCGCCGGCCTGCATCGCCCAGTTCTTCGAATCGGCGACCTGCTTTTCCAGGTCGGCGTTGGCGACGGCGATAGCGGGAAGCGCGAGTGCTGCTGCCAGGCTCGAAAGTGCCAAGGCTTTTGGAGCGTTTCGCATTTTGTTTCCTCCTAAGGAATCGATTTATTTTTTGGCCCGAATGGAAGGCGCCGGAGCCTTGCGGCGATTTTGTCGCCCCACGACACGGAGCACCCGCCCTGAGGCGATTACGCGCCTACACTTTGCCGATGTCAAACCGAACGCAACGCATCAAGGCAACGGCGTGTGTCGCGCTCGCGCTCCGCCTGTCGCTGGGCACGGCTGATGCTTGCGCGCGCACGCCGGTTCGCGTCGACGAAGGCGTTTACATGTTACCGGCGGGCGCGGAAATTGACAGCCCCGAGCACATCGCGCCCGCCAACTCGGCGTTCGTCGTCGGCCCGAAAGGGGTGGCGGTCATCGACACCGGCCTGTCCTACAAGGACGGCCTCGAGATCCTGGCGGCAGTCCGCCGTGTCACGCGCCAGCCGGTTCGCCTTGTGATCCTCACCCATCCCGTGCAGGAGGCGATCTTCGGCGCGGCCGCTTTCCAGGCGAGCGGCATCCCGGTCGTGATGCACCGCGACGCCGCGGCGTTGGTGGCGAGTCGATGCGAGACGTGCCTCGCCAGCCTGAAGGCCGCGCTCGGCGACGACACGATGGCCGGCACGCGCGTGGCCTTGCCGGATCGCTTGATCGACGGCGACGAGGCGATCGACGCGATCGGAAGGCGCCTGCGGGTGATCGCGCCGTCGTGGTCGAGCGCGCCCGGGGCGGTCGCTGTTTTCGACGAGCGCACGCGGACACTCTTCGCCGGCAACCTGGTCTCCATCCGCAGCGTGCCGGATACGCGCGACGCCGACGCCCGCGGCTGGCGCGCCGCGCTCCCCACGCTCGCGGCTACTGGTTGCCGGCATCTCGTGCCGAGCCATGGTCCGATCGGACGATGTGCCGACATCGACGCTTTCGCGCGCTATCTCGCGGATCTCGAAGCGCACGTCGCGCGATTGTTGCGCCAAGGGGTGACGCTCGGCGAGCTGGAAGGGCGCAGCGACATGCCCGAATACGCGAGCTGGAGCGGCTATGCTGCACTGCAACGCCGCAATGCGAGCCGTGCCTACCTGCGCCTCGAGCGCGCGCTCTTCGACGCCCCGTGAGCCGGCAGGCCCCCTCCTTTTCTTTTTCCAACCGGAATACTATGGTGGCCAAGAAGACCAGAAGGAGGAGACCATGGACGTCCGTGCAGCCGTAGCCCATAAAGCAGGCGCGCCCCTCACGATCGAAACCGTGCAGCTCGCGGGACCGAAGGCGGGAGAGGTGCTGGTCGAGATCATGGCGACCGGAATCTGCCACACCGACGAGTTCACGCGCTCGGGCGGCGATCCCGAGGGCCTCTTCCCGTCGATCCTCGGCCACGAGGGCGCGGGGATCGTCGTCGACGTGGGTCCGGGCGTCACCACGCTGAAGAAGGGCGATCACGTGATCCCGCTCTACACGCCCGAGTGCCGGCAATGTAAATCCTGCCTGTCGCGCAAGACCAACCTGTGCACCGCCATTCGCGCGACCCAGGGCAAGGGCGTGATGCCCGACGGCACCAGCCGCTTCTCGTTGAACGGCAAGCCCGTCTACCACTACATGGGCTGCTCCACGTTCGCGAACTTCACCGTGCTGCCGGAAATCGCGCTGGCGAAGATCCGCGAGGACGCGCCGTTCGAGAAGGTCTGCTACATCGGCTGCGGCGTCACCACCGGCATCGGCGCGGTGATCAACACCGCCAAGGTCGAGCCGGGCGCCAACGTCGTCGTCTTCGGGCTCGGCGGGATCGGGCTCAATGTGGTCCAGGGTGCGCGCATGGCGGGAGCCGACAAGATCATCGGCGTCGACATGAATCCCGCGCGCGAGGCGCTCGCCCGCAAGTTCGGCTTGACGCACTTCGTCAATCCGCGCGAAGTGAAAGGCGATCTCGTGCCGTATCTCGTCGATCTCACCGGCGGCGGCGCGGACTACAGTTTCGAATGCATCGGCAACGTCGAGGTGATGCGCCAGGCGCTCGAATGCTGCCACCGCGGCTGGGGCGTGTCGGTCATCATCGGCGTCGCCGGCTCCGGACAGGAGATCAAGACACGCCCGTTCCAGCTCGTCACGGGGCGCGTCTGGAAGGGCACGGCCTTCGGTGGTGCACGCGGTCGCACCGACGTGCCGAGGATCGTGGACTGGTACATGGAAGGCAAGATCAACATCGACGATCTGATCACGCACGTCCTGCCGCTCGAGCGGATCAACGAAGGCTTCGACCTGATGCACGAAGGCAAGTCGATCCGCTCGGTGGTGACTTATGATGGTGGCCGCGCGCCGCGACCCGCCGCCGCATCGGGTGTCGGCAGAGTTTCCGAAGTTGGGGCCTGACGCGCGAGCGTTCGGCAAGGCAATCCACTCAGGAGGAATCGATCATGGCTAACGTTTCTATCCATCCGTCCATCGACAAGGGGATCAAGCCCGCGGCCGCGAACTTCGCCGGCGGCACGCTCTCCTGCAGGTGCTCGGACCGCAAGGTGACCGTCTCGATCAAGGGACAGTCGGCCCACAACCACGCGTGCGGCTGCACCAGGTGCTGGAAGCCGGAAGGCGCGCTGTTCTCGGTGGTCGCCGTGGTGCCGCGCGACAACCTCAGCGTGACCGCGAACCAGGACAAGCTCAAGGTCGTCGATCCGGGCGCGACCATCAAGCGCTATGCGTGCAGCGGTTGCGGCGTGCACATGTACGGACGCATCGACAACACCGGGCACCCGCTCTACGGGCTCGACTTCATCCACACCGAGCTGTCGCAGGAGCAGGGCTGGTCGCCGCCGGAATTCGCGGCGTTCGTCTCGTCGATCATCGAGTCCGGGGCCGATCCCGCCAACATGGGCGCGGTCCGCACGCGCCTCACGCAGCTCGGGCTCGAGCCGTATGACGCGCTGTCGCCACCGTTGATGGATTTCATCGCCACGCAGCTGGCGAAGGCATCCGGAAAGCTGAAGCGCACCGCAGTGCCCGCATAACCCGGACCCCGGCCTCCTCCGCGAGGCCGGGTCGTTTTCGGCAGGTCACTTTCCCCTTGGCCAGAATCGTCGGAGCGATCGCGAGCTCCCATACGCCGACCATCGGCTTCGCGTTCGACAAGAAAAAGCAGGACGACCCGGCCTGGGCTCCGATCTTCGAGGCGTACAAGCCGATCCAGGCCTGGCTCGCGGCGACGCGGCCCGACGTGCTGTTCTTCATCTACAACGACCACGTCACCTCGTTCTTCTTCGACCACTACTCGGCGTTCGCGCTCGGCATCGGCGATTCCTGGCCGGTCGCCGACGAGGGCGGCGGCGCGCGCGCGCTCCCGCCGGTGCCGGGCCATCCCGCGCTTGCCGCGCACATCGCCGCCGCGCTGATGGCCGACGAGTTCGACATGGCGTTCTTCCAGCGGCGCGCACTCGACCATGGCTGCTTCTCGCCGCTGTCGATGATGTTGCCGCACGCCTCCGGCTGGCCGGTGGCGATCGTGCCGCTGCAGGTCGGCGTGCTGCAGTTCCCGATCCCCACCGCGCGGCGCTGCCATCGGCTGGGACAATCGCTGCGCCGCGCGATCGAGAGCTTCCCGGCCGACATCGCGGTGGCGATCGTCGCTACCGGCGGGCTCTCGCACCAGGTGCATGGCGAGCGCGCCGGGTTCAACAATCCCGACTGGGACCGGGAGTTCATGGACCTGCTCGAGGAGCACCCCGAGCGGCTCGTCGAGATGACGCATGCGCAATACGCGACGCGCGGCGGCTTCGAGGGCGCCGAGGTGATCATGTGGCTGATCATGCGCGGTGCGATGTCCGCGCGCATCAAGCGGCTGCATCGCACCTACTATCTGCCGTCGATGACCGGCATCGCCACCGCGATCTACGAGGACGTCGGCGGGCCGACGGATCCGCAGATCCTCGCGCAGACGCGGGCGGATGCCGCGCGCCAGCTCTCCGGCGTCGAGAAGCTCGCCGGAACCTACCCGTTCGACTTCGCGCGCAGCCGCAAGGCGTACCGGCTGAACGATTTCCTCCACCGGATGATCGAGCCCGTGCATCGCACGCGCTTTGTCTCCGATCCCGAGGCGATGTTCGAGGAGGCCGGACTAACCGCGGAGGAGCGCGACCTCGTTCGGCGTCGCGACTGGCGCGGCATGATCCACTACGGCGTGATCTTCTTCATGCTCGAGAAGCTGGGCGCCGTGGTCGGCGTCTCCAACCTGCACATCTACGCCGCGATGCGCGGCGAGTCGCTCGAGGATTTCCAGAAGACGCGCAATGCGCCGGGCGCGCTTTATTCGGTCGCGGGCGACAACGCGGCACCGCTCGCCTGGGATCGGGACAACGCGAAGCCCGCGTCATGACGGCCGGCACTCGCGTCGCGTTGATCGGATACGGCGAGGTCGGCGGCATCCTCGGGCGCGCACTGCGCCCGCTCGCGTCGCTGTGCGCCTACGACCGGCTGTTCGACGATCCCGCGCATCGGGACGCGATGCGCAAACGCGCGAGCGAAAATGGCGTCGCGCCCGCAGCGAGCGCGGCCGCGGCCGCGCGCGACGCCGACGTCATCGTGTGCGCGGTGACGGCGGATGAAACGCACGCGGCGGCGCAATCGGTCGCATACCGGACCGCGATCCGCCCGGGCGCGTTCTATGTCGACGTGAACTCGGCGTCGCCGCGCACCAAGCGCGCCTGTGCCGAGCTGATCGACGCGGCGGGCGGGCGCTACGTCGAGATGGCGGTGATGACGTCGGTGCCGCCGCACGGAATCCGCACGCCGATGCTCTCCGGCGGGCCGCATGCCGCCGCCGCCATGCCGCTGCTCGCGCAGCTCGGCTTCAATGTCGAGATCGCATCCGCCGAGTATGGCGTCGCCTCGGCGATCAAGATGTGCCGCAGCGTGATCGTGAAGGGGATGGAGGCGATCGTGATCGAGAGCTTCCTCACCGCTCGCCGCTACGGCGTCGAGCGGCAGGTGCTCGCGTCGCTCGCCGAGACGTTCCCGGGCCTCGACTGGGAGAAGAGCGGCGACTACTTCTTCCAGCGCGTGATCCGGCACGGACGCCGGCGGGCCGAGGAGATGCGCGAAGCCGCGACGACGGTGCGCGAAGCGGGGCTGGAGCCGCTGATGGCGGCCGCGATCGCGGGGCGGCAGGCGTGGGTTGCGGAGCTGGCGCGGCTCGGCACGTTCGGTGACGCGCCGGACAAGGCGCAGTGGCGCGCTCTCGCCGATCGCGTGCCCGCCGCGCAGACGCCGGACCGCTAAGCCCGGCAGCCGCCGATCACTCCGGCGCGATCTTCGCGTCGCGCACCACCTTGTCCCAGCGCTCGAGGTCGCGCACGGTCATGCGCGCGAGGTCCTCCGCGCTCCCGCCCGTGGTCACCAGGCCCTGCTTCGCGAGCGTGTCGCGCGTCTCCGCGAGCTTGAGGATCGCGTTCATCTCGGCGTTCAACTTCGCGACGACTTCGGGCGGCGTGCCCGCGGGAGCATAGAGCGCGTACCAGATGTCCACGTCGATATCGCGCATCCCGGCCGCCTCGGCGAGTGTGGCCACGTCCGGAGTCGCCGCCGAGCGCGCCAGGCCGCCCGAGGCGAGCATGGTGAGCTTGCCCGCCTGCACGTGCGGCAACGCGACGTGCACCGGCAGGAACATCACGCGGATCTGCCCGCCGAGCAGGTCGCTCACCGCGGGCCCCGTGCCCTTGTATGGCACGTGCACCAGGTCGATGCCCGCCTCGTTGCGGAAGAACTCCATCGCGAGGTGATGCGGCGTGCCTCGGCCGGGCGAGCCGTAGTCGATCTTGCCGGGCTGCGATTTCGCCAGCGCGATGAACTCGCGCACGGTCCCCACGTGCAGCGACGGATGCGTCACCAGCGCCATGCTGCCGATGGCGAGCGGCGCCACCGGCGCGAAATCCCGGACCGCGTCGTAGGGGATGCTGCGGAAGAGGCTGCGGTTCTGCACGAGCGTGGCGGCGGTCATCAGCAGCGTGTAGCCGTCGGCGGGAGCCTTGGCCACCGCGTCGGTGCCGATGTTGCCGCTCGCGCCCGGACGGTTCTCGACCACGACCGGGTTGTTCCAGCGCTCGCCGAGCTTCTGCCCGAGCGTGCGCGCGAGGATGTCGATGCCGGTGCCGGGCGTGAACGGCACGATGATCCTGATCGCTCGGCGCGGATAGTCCTCCGCGCCCGCGCACGGCAACGCGAGCAGCAGCGCCGCGAGCCCGACGCCGAATCGCCTGCGGTTCATCGCCTCTCCGAGATGCGCTTGTAGCCGTCGGTCATCGCCGCGAGCTCCTCGGCGCTGATCACGTCCTCGATCCGCGCGAACGGCCGGTCGCCGGTGCGCTCGTGCACTTCGCGCAGGATCGCATCGGGCGGATTGCGCCGGTTTGCGAGCACGACCTGCGAGGTGAGCGGCAGGCGTTGCGCCTGGTACGCGAGCAGCGCCTCTGCCGGGTCGGCGTGGGCGGCGAGGCAATCGGCGAGCACGCGCGCGTCGAGGATCGCCTGCCCCGCGCCGTTGGAGCCGCGCGGCACCATCGGGTGCGCGGCATCGCCCAGCAACGTGATGCGGCCCTGCGTCCACCACGGGAGCGGGTCCTGGTCCACCATCGGAAACTCGAGCACCATCTCGGAGGCGCGCAGGAACGCGGGCACGTCGAGCCAGTCGAAATGCCAATCCGCGAACGCCCCGATGAAGTCCTCGAGGCGTCCGGGCCGGCTCCAGTCGCGCTGGCGATAGTTCGGCGTCTCCAGCTCCGCGACCCAATTCACCAGCTGGCGTCCCCCGGCATCGATCGACTCGCGAATCGGGTAGACCACGAGCTTGCCGGTGGCGAGCCAGCCCGCGCGCACCATGGTGGCACCCGAGAGGTGCGGCGCCCAGCGCGTGACTCCCCGCCACATGTTCACGCCCGAATAGCGCGGCTCGCCCTCCTCGGGATGCAGTTGCTTGCGCACCACCGAGTGCAATCCATCGCAGCCGACCAGGACGTCCGCGCGCTGCGCCGGCAAAGCATCGCCGCTCGCCGCATCGACGAAGCTCGCGCTCGCCCCGCTCCCGTCCTGCGTGACGGCAATGCATTTCCAGCCGCTGTGGATGCGCTCCGGACCGAGGCGCGCGCGCACCGCGGCGAGCAGCACCTCCTGCAGGTCGCCGCGATGGATCGAGAACTGCGGATGCGCGTAGCCGGCCAGGCGCCCGAGCGGCTCGCGATGGATCAACTGGCCGAAGCGGTTGAAGAAGGCGGCCTCGCGCGTCGTGACCGCGACATGCGCGAGCGAGTCCTCGAGGCCGAGCTCGGCCAGCTCGCGCGTGGCATGCGGAAGGATGTTGACGCCGACCCCCGCGCCGCGGATTTCCGGCGCGGCCTCGAAGAGCCGCGCCGCGATGCCCGCGCGATGCAGCGTGAGGGCGAGGGTGAGCCCCCCGATGCCGGCGCCGAGGATGACGACTTCCATGCGCGAATGCTACCCGAGGCGCGCGCAGCGTGTGCTCAAGCCCGATCGCCGTCCGCGAGCAAGTCTTCCTGCAGCCGCATGCGGGCCGCGGAGTATTCGCGCGCGAGCTGCTCGATCACCTCGCGCGCGGAGGCGACCGCGTCGATATTGCCCACGCCCTGCCCCGCGCCCCAGATGTCGCGCCATGCCTTGGCGCGCGAGCTGCCCTCGGAGCCGAATTTCATCGTGCTCTTGTCGCCGCCCGGCAGGTTGTCGGGGTCGAGCCCCGAGGCGATGATGCTGCCGCGAAGGTAGTTGCCGCGCACACCGGAGAAAAGATCGCTGTAGACGATGTCGGCCGCGCTCGAGGCGACGATCATCTGCTTGTAGCCGTCGGAGGCGCGCGCCTCGGTGGTCGCGATGAAGCGCGTGCCGACGTAGGCGAGATCGGCGCCCATCGCCTGCGCGGCGAGCACGTGCTCCCCGCGCGTGATCGCTCCCGCGAGGATGATCGTGCCGTCGAAGAAGCGGCGCACCTCGGAGACGAGCGCGAACGGGCTCAGCATCCCCGCGTGCCCGCCCGCGCCGGCGCACACCAGGATCAGGCCATCGACTCCCGCCTGCGCCGCCTTCTGCGCGTGGCGCACGCTGATGACATCGTGGTAGACGAGCCCGCCATAGGCGTGGATCGCGGGCACCACCTCGTCGGGCGCGCGCAGGCTGGTGATGACGATCGGCGCCCGGTACTTCACGCACATGTCGAGATCGTGCTGCAGCCGGTCGTTCGAATGGTGGACGATCTGGTTGACCGCGAACGGCGCGACCTTCGCAGCGGGATTGTCGCGCTTGTAGGCGGCGAGCTCGGTGGTGATGCGCCGCAGCCACTCCTCGAGCTGCTCGGCGGGACGCGCGTTCAACGCCGGGAACGCTCCGACGACGCCGGCCTTGCATTGCGCCAGCGTGAGGTCGGGGTTGGAGATGATGAAGAGCGGCGCGCCGATCACCGGAAGCGCGAGATTGTCGCGGAGAAGCGGGGCGAGGCTCATCGATCGTTCAGTCGACGGTCGCGCCCGAATCCTTGACGATCTTCGCCCACTTCGCCAGCTCGGAGCGGTTGTACGCGGTGAATTCCTCGGGCGTGTTGCCGACCGGCTCGGCACCGAGCTCGGCCAGCCGCGTGCGCACATCCGGCAGGCGCACCACCGCCGCGACCTCCGCCGACACCTTGCGCACGATCGCCGGGGGCGTCGCCGCGGGCGCCCAGATGCCGTACCACGTGCTCACGTCGAATCCGGGGACGCCGGATTCCGCGACGGTGGGCACTTCGGGAAGCGCGCCCGAGCGCTTCTTCGTCGTCACCGCGATCGCGATGATGCGCCCCGACTTGATGTGCGGCATGCTCGACGGCAGCGAGTCGAACATCAGGTTCACCTGCCCGCCGATGAGATCGGTGATCGCAGGTCCGCTGCCCTTGTAGGGAATGTGCTGCATGCTCACTCCGGTCGCGATCTTGAACGCCTCGCCGGCCAGGTGCGGCGCGCTGCCGTTGCCCGACGACGCGAAATTGAGAGGCGACGTCTTCGCGCGGGCGATCAGCTCCCTCACCGTCTTCACGCCGAGATCCGCGCTCACGACGAGGACCAGCGGCACCTCGGCGATCAGGCTCACCGGCGCGAAATCCCTGATCGCGTCGTAGGGCGGGTTCTTGTAGAGGCTCGGATTGATCACATGGATCGAGGCGTTCGCGAGCAGCGTGTAGCCGTCGGGCGCGGCCTTCGCCACCAGGTCGGCGCCGATCATTCCGCTCGCCCCCGGCCGGTTGTCGATCACGACCGGCTGGCCGAGCCGCTCGGCGAGCTTCTGCGAGACGGTGCGCGCGAGCACGTCGGTCGGACCGCCCGGCGGATACGGGGTGATCATCCGGATCGGCTTGTGCGGATAGTCCTGCGCGAGGGCCGGCTGCGCGGCCCATCCCCAGAGGCAGGCCGCGACGATCGCCAGCGTGTGCCGCACGTTCTTCGCCTTCATCGAGATTCTCCTGGTCATGCGTTCGCGGAGCGTTGGACCACCAGGCCGGCCTTTTCGAGCGCGGCGATGTCCTCGTGCGAGCGGCCGAGCCCGGCCAGGATCGCGCGCGTGTGCTCGCCGGCGAACGGCGCCGGCGGCAGCGGCACGCCGCGATCCGTGCCCGGGAGGTAAGGCGCGGCGAGGGGCTCGTACGGCGGCTGCCGCAGCTCGCCGAAGTAGCCCATGTGCCGCATCTGCGGATGGTCGCGAAGCTGCGCGTAGCCCTGCACCTCGGCGCACAGCACGTCGTTCTTCTCGAGCGTCGCGATCCACTCCTTCGCGGTGCGCGCGAGGAGGATCTCGGCCACAAGCCGGTTGATCTCGGCGGAATGCTCGCCGCGCAACTCGTTCGTGGCGAAGCGCGGGTCCGTTCGCCACGCCTCGCGGCCCAACGCGCCGCACAGCCGCTCCCACATGTCGTTGCGCAACGTGAGCAGCACGATGAAGCCGTCCGCGGTCGTGAAGACCCCCGCGGGCACCGCGACCGGCGGCTTGTAGCGATCGGCGAACAGCGCCTCGTCGACCAGCGGGCCCGCCTGGAACGCGGCGCAGCATTCCGCGAGCGAGATCTCGATATGCCGGCCGCGCCCGCTGCGGGTACGCGCGAAGAGCGCGGCGCCGACGCATTGCGCCGCGTAGATCGCGCTGATCGTGTCGGGGACCAGCATGCCGAGCCGCCGGGGACGGCCGCCGTCTTCCTTGTTGAGCATGGCCATGCCGGTATACGCCTGCAGCACCGAGTCGGTCCCCGGCTTCTGCGCCCAGGGACCGCTCGCGCCGAATCCGGTGATCGAGACGTAGACCAGGGCCGGGTTGCGCGCTTCGAGCGCCGCGTAGTCGAGCTTCAGCTTGGCCATCACGCCGGGACGGAAGTTCTCGATCAGCACGTCGGCCTTCGACGCGAGCTCCACGATCAGCGTGCGCCCCTCGGGCTTGCGCGCGTCGATGCAGATCGAGCGCTTGCCGAGGTTGCCGACGATCGCGAGCGCGGTGAGCCCCTCTCGCCCCCCGCCCATCACGCGGATCCAGTCGCCCTCGGGCGGCTCGACCTTGATCACGTCCGCGCCGTTCAACCCGAGCATCGCGCCGCAGCCCGGGCCGGCCACCCCCTGGCTCATGTCGACGACGCTGAGCCCTGCGTACGCGCCCTGCGTCACGCGGCCGCACCCGCGCGCTCGACCAGCGCGTCGACGATCACGACGCCCTCGCCGACCGCGCCCACCATCACCGGGTTGAGGTCGATCGACGCGATCTTGCCCTGCGCGGCGCCGATCAGCCGTCCCACGCCGATCGCCGCCGCGGCGAGCGCATCGAGGTCGAGCGGCGGATCGCCGCGCACGCCGGCGAGCAGCGGCGCGATGCGCAGCCGGTGGAGCGCGCGCTTCACCTCCTCGGCGCTGAACGGCGTCACCAGCAGCGCGAAATCCTTCAGCGCCTCGACGTACTTGCCGCCGTCGCCGACGACGACCACCGGGCCGAAATCCGGGTCGATGCGCGCGCCGATCATCAGCTCGCGCTGCGCCTTGCGCATCGCGGCCACGATCACGCCGTCGCGCGCGGCACCCATCTCGCCCATCTTCGCCCACTGCGCCTCGAAGATGCGCGCGGCATCGTCGGCGGTGCGCACGTTCACCGCGACCAGGCCATGCTCGGACTTGTGCGGGATGTCGACCGAGCACGCCTTCACCACCACCGGCGCGCCGATCTCGTTGAACGCGGCGCGCGCCTCGGCGGCGCTCCTGCACAACCGATGGCCGACGACCGGGAGGCCGTGCCGGGCGAGAAGCTCGAGGCTTTCGACCTCGTTGAGAAAAGCGCTCGAGCCCTGCGGCATCTGCACCTGCGCGCCCGCGGCCCACGCGGCGCGCGGCGTGCGGAGCAACTCGGCATGCGAGGCGAGCTGCGACAAGGCGCCCAGCGCCTCGGTCTCGTTCGCGTAGACCGGCAGGCCCGCCGCGCGAAACGGCGCCGCGAACGGCGCCTGCCATGCCGAAACGGCAACCGGCTTGCGCGTCTCGGCGGCGAAGCTCGCGGTGTCGCGCGCGAATGCGTCGACGTCGTAGCCCGCGCCCGCCACCGGGATGTTGATGAAAAAGAGATCGGCCGCCGGATCCTTCGCCACGACCGGCAGCACGTCGCCGAAGAGGTGGCTGTTCTGCAGCAGTGCCGCGGTGATGTCGATCGGATTGGTGGCGGTCGCGAATCCGGGCAGCTTGGCGGCGACGTCGCGGCGCGTTTGCGCCGAAAGCTCGGCGAGCGGCAGGCCGAGCTCGTCGGCGGTATCGGCGCCCATCACGCAGCTCGCCCCGGAGTTGCTGATGATCACCAGGCGCTTGCCCTTCGGGCGCCAGCCATTCAGGTACATCTCCGCATTCAGCGCGAGCTGGTGCGGATCGCGCGCCCTCCAGATGCCGTGATGGCGCAGGAAGGAATCGACGACGCGATCCTCGTTGGCGAGCGAGCCGGTGTGCGACGAGGCCGCCTTCTGCCCGCCCTCGGTGCGGCCCGCCTTGATCGCGACGATCGGCAGGTCGCGCTCGCGCGCGTGCTCGGCCGCCTGCGCGAGAAGCTCGGGATTGGCGATGTTCTCGAAATACAGTAGCAGGAGCCTCATATCGGCATCGTGCGCGATCGCCCAGGCGAGGGCCGCGACCGTGACGTCGGCCTCGTTGCCGGTCGCGTGCACGTGGCGCACGCCGATGCCGCGGCCGCGCAGCAGCCCGTAGGTCACCGCGGCCATGCCGCCGCTTTGGCTGATGACCGCGACCGGCCCGTCCTTCGGCTCGACCTCGACGAACAGCGTCGAGAAGCTCGCCACCGCGCCGTTGCCGAAATTCGCGAGCCCCTGGCTGTTCGGGCCGACGAGGCGCATGCCGGCCGCGCGCGCCTTCTTCACCATCGCGTCCTGCACCGCGCGGCCCTCGTCGCCGGTCTCGGCGAATCCCGACGCGATGATGATCGCCGCCTTCACGCCGCGCGCCGCGCACTCCTCCACCGCCGCCACCGTGCCCGCGCCGCCGACGATCACGATGGCGAGCTCGGGCACTTCGGGCAGCGCCGCGAGCGAGGGATAGCTCTTCAGCCCCTGGATCTCGTCGCGATTCGGGTTGATCGGATAGATCGCGCCCTGGAAGCCGTGACGCTTCATGTAGAGGATCGGGCGCCCGCCGATCTTGTTGGGGTTCTCCGAGGCGCCGATGATGGCGATCGACTTCGGGTTGAGCGCGGCTTGCAGCAGGTCGGTCATGGGGGCACCCGTTCAGTCGGATTTCACGAATTGCGCGGAGCGCTTTTCCAGGAACGCGGCGATGCCTTCGCCGCACTCGTCGCCGTACAGGCTCGCGACGAACGCGTCGCGCTCCGCGTCGAGCTGGGCGCGCTGCGCCCGGCCGCGCGCGCCGTACACCAGCTGCTTTATGCGTCCCTGCGCCCCTGCCGGGCCGTGGGCGAGGCGCGTCGCCCACGCCATCGCCTCCTGCACCGCGGTGCCGGAGGCCACCACGCGATTGACGACGCCGAGCGCGTGCAGGCGCGCGGCGCTGACGGGCGCGCCGTCGAGCAGCACTTCGAGCGCGGCTTGCGCGGGAAGCGCGTGGGCGAGCGCATCGCTGCCGCCCCCGTCGGGGCTCAGTCCCGCCTTCACGTACGACATCACGAACTTCGCGTCCTCGGCGGCGACGATCAGGTCGCAGCCGAGGCAGATCGAGAAGCCGCCGCCGGCCGCCGCGCCTTCGACCGCCGCGATCACCGGCTTGGGGCATGCGCGCATCGCGACGACCCAGTCGTGCAGCGCGTCGAGATGGCGCGCCTGGCTCTCGGGCGGCAGGCCGCGCTGCGCGCGCAGGCGATTCAGGTTTCCGCCGCCGCAGAAGTGCTGCCCCTCGCCCGCCAGCACGATGGCGCCGATGCCATCGTCCATCGCCGCCGCCCGGAACGCAGTGGCCGCGGCCGGATAGAGATCGGGCGACATCGCGTTGCGCAGCGCCGGATTGCTGATCGTCAGCGCCAGCACGCGGCCCTCCAGCTGCGCGAGCAGCCGCGCGACACCGGGTTCCGGGTTGGTACTCATCAATCCACCTTGACGTTCGCGTCCTTGACCACCTTCGTGTACTTGACGATCTCGGAGCGCAGGAACTTCGCGAACTGCTCCGGCGTGCCCGGATTCGCCTCGGCGCCGGCGTCGAGCAGGCGCTGTTTCACCACGGGATCGTTGAGCGCCTTCACGATGCCGGAGTTCAGCTTCGCGACGATATCCTTCGGGGTCGCAGCCGGGATCACGACCGCCGCCCACGAATACGACTCGTAGCCGCGCAGGCCGGATTCGGCGATCGTCGGAATTTCGGGCGCCAGCGCCGAGCGCGTCGGGTTGCCGACGCCGAGCGCGCGCAGGCGCCCGCTCTTGATGTGCGGCAGCGCCGAGGGCGCATCGGCGAACATGAGCTGGACCTGCCCGCCGAGCAGATCGCTCATCGCCGGCGCGCTGCCCCGATACGGGACGTGCAGCATGTCCACGCCGGCCATCATCTTGAAGAGCTCGCCCGCGAGGTGCGTGCCGCCGCCATTGCCGGAGGATCCATAGGTCAGTTTCCCCGGGTTCTTCTTCGCATACGCGATCAGCTCGGCCACGTTCTTCACCGGCACCGACTCGTGCGCGACGAGGATGATCGGAAACTTGGCCGCGAACGTGACCGGCGCGAAATCCTTCTCAATGTCGTAGCTCAACTTGGGATTCAGGCTCGGCAACACCGAGTGGTGGATGCTGCAGACGAACACGGTGTAGCCGTCGGCGGGCGAATTCGCCGCGGCTTCCGCGCCCACGATTCCCCCGGCGCCGGCGCGGTTGTCCACCACGATGGTGGCCCCGGGCCAATACTCGGGGAGCTTGGCGGTGAATGCGCGCGCGGTGGTGTCCACCGGGCCTCCGGGTGGAAACGGCACGATGAAATGCACCGGCTTCGCGGGATAGGCCTGGGCGCGTGCCGGGAGCGCCGCACCCGCCAGCACGGCGCCCGAAGAAACCAGAAACTGACGGCGGTCGAACATGGTCATTTCTCTCTCCTGGTAATTACCGCGCGGCCGTAATCGAGGACGACCTTGTCACGCTCGGCGATGCGGGCGCGGAACGCGAATTCGCCGCCCTCGTCGTAGATCTCGAATCGAATCGTCTCGCCCGGGAACACCGGCGAGGAGAAGCGCACGGAAAGGCGCTCGAGCCGCGCGGGATCGTAGTCGCACAGTGCGGCGAGCATCGCGTGGCAGGCGACGCCGTAGGTGCCCAGCCCGTGCAGGATCGGCTGCGGAAATCCCGCCTTGCGCGCGACCGCCGGCTCGGAATGCAGCGGGTTGCGATCCGCGCACAGGCGGTAGATCAATGCCTGCTGCGGCAGCGTGGCGAGGTCGACCACCCGGTCGGCGGTGCGCAGCGGAACTTTCGGCTGAGGGGTCGGCGCGGGATCGCCCGCGCCATCGCGCGCGGAGAATCCGCCGTCGCCGCGGCAGAACGTCGTGTGGGTCACGGTCGCCAGGCGCTCGCCGCTCGCCTTGTCGGTGAGCTCCTTCTCATAGGTGACGGTGGCACCCCGCCCCGCGCCCTTGTCGACGACGTGCGTCACCCGGTGCCGCGCGATCGCGGTTCCCGACGGCGGAATCGCTCGATGCCAGTCGACCGTCTCCTCGCCGTGCACGATCATCGAGAAGTCGATCCCCGTGGCCGGATCGTTCATCCACGATCCCGGAAATCCCAGCACCACCGCAAAGGTCGGAAGCGCGAGCGGCGTGCCCGGCACGGTGTCGTTCACGAAGCGCAGCTGGCGCTCGTCGAGCGGATCGGCGCCGACGCCGACCGCGAGCGCGTAGAGCATCGCGTCGTCGGCGGTGTAGGCGTGCTCCACCACCGGGAACGACCACGCCTTGAGCGCCTTGTAGTCGATCATCGCCTTTAATCCACCGTCGCGCCCGAGACCTTCACGACCTTGGCCCACTTGTCGACTTCGGCGTCGAGGAACGCGCCGTATCTCTCCGGAGAGCTCCACGCCGCGGCGAATCCCTGCGCGGCGAACCGCTCCCTGATTTCCGGCAGCTCGAGCGCCTTTTTGAGCTCCGCATTGAGGCGCGCGACGACCTCCTTCGGCGTGCTCGCCGGCGCGACCAGCCCGTTCCACGCGATCGCTTCATATCCGGGCAGGCCCGACTCCGCGACGGTCGGCAGCTCCGGCGCGGCCGGCGAGCGCGCGGCACTGGTGACCGCGAGCGCCTTCAGCTTGCCGCTGCGCACGTGCGGCATCGCGGAGAGCATCGTGTCGAAGAAGAGCGACACCTGCCCGCCCATCACGTCGGTGAGCGCCGGCGCACTGCCTTTGTAGGGAACGTGCGTCATCTTGATGCCGGCCATCGTGTCGAAGAGCTCGGCCGCGAGATGCGTCGACTGGCCGTTGCCCGACGACGCGAACGTGAGCTCGCCGGGCTTCGCCTTCGCGAGCGCGATCAGCTCCTTCACGCTCTTCGCCGGCAACGCAGGGTTGGCGACGATCACGAGAGGTCCCGCGGTGAGCTGCGATACCGGCACGAAGTCCTTCATCAGGTCGTAGCCGAGGGTCTTGAACAGCGAGCGATTGATCGCGTGCGCCGTGGTCGCCACGAGCAGCGTGTAGCCGTCGGGCGGCGAATGCGACACGGCTTCCGCGCCGATGTTGCCGCCCGCGCCGCCGCGGTTGTCGACCAGGAACGGCTGCCCGGTCTGCTCGGTGAGCTTTTGCGCGACCACGCGCGCGACGATGTCGGTCGGTCCTCCCGGCGGATAGGGCACGACGATCTTGACCGGCTTGTTCGGATAGCCCTGCGCGAATGCGCCTGCCGCGAGGGCCGCGGCCGCAACGGCCACGGTGAATCGGAGCCAACGTGTCCGGCTTCTCATGCGCTCTCCCTGGCTTGCGGACGAAAGCGCACCAGCGTGCGCTCGCCGTGCTTGAAAAAATCCGCGATCACGCGATCGCCGATCGCGGCACCCGCTCCCGCGTGCGCCATCAGCCGGGCGCCCTCGTCGAGGTCCACCAGCACCAGCGTGTACGGCGCGAGAGGGCGGAAATCATCGGAAGGCGCGCGCACGACGACGGTGACCGCATAGACGCAGCCGCGGCCCTTGGAGTCGCGCCATTCGAGGCTCCTGCTGCCGCAGCTCCGGCACGCATAGCGCGGCAGCGTTTGCACCGCGCCGCACGCGGTGCAGGCCTGGTAGCGCACCTTGCCTTCATCGAGGCCTTCGACGTAGGGAGCCGAGAGCGGCTTGAATGCGGGGGTCATGGCGTTCCCTTCAGTCCTCGCGGGACAGGATGAGGCTCACGTGCGACGACAGCACGCCGCCGTCGGCATGGATGAAGGCTCGCTTGCGCGGCGCGACCTGCCGGACGCCGGCGCGGCCCGCGAGCTGCCGGTACGCCTCGACCGCGTGGCCCATGCCGCCGGCCACGCCGGAGTGGCCGAACGAGAGCAATCCGCCGTGCGTATTGAGGGGCAGCTTGCCGCCGGGAGCGAAATCGCCGGCGCGCACGCGCTCGGCCGACCCGCCGCGCGGCGCGAAGCCGGTCTCCTCGACCAGGATCGCGAGCGTGATCGTGAACGAGTCGTAGATCGCAAGATAGTCGATGTCGGAGCGCTGCAGCGCGGCCTCCTCGAAGGCGCGCCGCGACGCGTCGCGCGCCCCGAAGTTGGTGGTGTCCGCGACGGCCGTCAGGTGCTGGTGGCGATGGGCCTGGCCGGCGCCGACGATCGCCACGCGCGCAGTCACGCGCGCGGGCTGCGCGGCGATCACGAGCGCCATCGCGCCGTCGGAGATCGGGCAGCAGTCGGCGATCTTGAGCGGCGAGGCGATCGGCTTGGATGCGAGCACCTCGTCGCGCGTGAGCGGCTGCTTCAGGTGGGCATCGGGATGGCGGATCGCGTTGGCGCGCATCAGCACCGCGAACTCCGCGAGGTCGGCCTCGGTGAGGCCGGTCTCGTGCATGTAGCGCGAGGCGAGCAGCGCGTAATAGGCGGGGATCGAGGCGCCGTTGGCCACCTCGTAATCGGGGTCGCCGACCTGCGCAAGCGTCTGGATCGCGCTGTCGCGCGATTGTCCCGTGAGCCGGTTCTCGCCGGCGACCACGAGGACGTTGCGGCAGCGCCCGGTGCGCACGAGCTCGCGCGCCAGCATCAGCATCGCGCATCCGGTGGCGCCCCCGAGCTGCACGCTGTGCGCGTATTCGGGCTCGAGCGAGAAGCGCTCGCAGAAGAGCGTCGAGAGCATCAGGTGGGGAAGCGTCGTCGCGTACCCGCACAGGACGCCGTCGACCTCCGCGCGCGTGACGCCGCTGTCTTCGAGCGCGCGCTCGGCGGCCTCGGCCATCAGGTCGAGCGCCCCGCGCCCCTCGAGGCGGCCGAAGCGTGTGTTGCCGCACCCGGCGATATACGCGTTCATGAGGGCGCGCCCTCCCGCGGGCGACGCATGACGTGCCGGGCGATGCTCCAGCGATGCACCTCGGATGGACCGTCGTAGATGCGGAATGCGCGCACGTCGGCGAAGATCCGCGCGACCACGGTCTCGTGGGTCACGCCCTGCCCCCCGAGGATCTGCACGCAGCGGTCGACCACGCGCCAGATCGCCTCCGACGCCATCACCTTGGCCATGCTCGATTCGTGCTTGCCCGGCAGTCCCTGGTCGAGGATCCAGGCGCAGTGCCAGATGGCGAGCCGCGTCGTGTGCAGGTCCATCAGGTTATCGGCCAGCATGAAGCCCACGCCCTCGTGCTCGCCCAGCTTCTTGCCGAACGCTTCGCGCTTCGCCGCATAGGCGGTGGCGACGTCGTGGGCGCGGCGCGCGGCCCCCAGCCAGCGCATGCAATGCGTGAGCCGCGCGGGCGCCAGGCGCACCTGCGCATAACGCAAGCCCTGCCCCGGCTCGCCGAGCACGTCGCCCGCGGGAACGCGCAATCCTTCGAACTCGAGCACGCCGTGGCCGCCGGGAAAGCACGAATCGAGAGACTGCATCGAGCGCTCGAGCCTGATGCCTGGCCGGTCCATGTCGGCGAGGAACATCGTGGCTGCGCCGTCGAAGCGCGCCATGATGATCGCGAAGCCCGCGCCCTCGGCGCCGGTGATGAACCATTTGCGACCGTGGATCAGGTAGTCGCCGCCGTCCCGGACCGCGGTCGTCGCGAGCATCGCCGGGTCGGACCCCGCGCCGGGCGCGGGCTCGGTCATGCAAAAGCACGAGCGGATCGCGCCCGCGGCGAGCGGGCGCAGCCAGCGTTCCTTCTGCCGTGCGTTCGCGACCTGCTCGAGCAGGTGCATGTTGCCCTCGTCGGGCGCGTGGATGTTGAGGGCCACGGGCCCCAGCGGGGAATACCCGGCCTCCTCGAACACGACGGCCTTGCCGCGATGGTCGAGCCCGAGCCCGCCCCATTCTTCCGGCATGTGGCTGGAGAGAAGCCCGGCCGCGCGCCCCTTGGCGACGAGCTCATCGCGCAGCGATGCATCCGGGCCGTGGGAGGTGCAGCGTGGATCGCCCTCCATCGGCACGATCTGCTGCGCGATGAATTCGCGCGTGCGCCGTTGCAGCTCTCCCACGCGCGCGTCGATCGAGAAGTCCATCGTCAATCGGCCTTGGCGCCGGAAGCCTTGACCACGCGCGCCCACTTCGCCGTCTCCTTGCGGATGTGCTCGGCGAATTGCTGCGGCGTGCCGCCGACCGGCTGCGCGCCCTGCTCCGCGAGACGCTCGTTCACGTCCGGCATCTGCAGGATCTTCACGATCTCGGTATTCAGCCTGGCGATGATGTGGGCCGGCGTCCCGGCGGGCGCGAGGATGCCGAACCACGAATCGACCTCGTAGCCGGGGACCCCGGACTCCGCGATCGTCGGGATGTCGGGCGCGGCGGGCGAGCGCCGCGCGCTGGTCACTCCGAGCGCGCGCAGCTTTCCGGCTTTCACGTGCGGCAGCCCCGAAGGAAGGTTGTCGAACATCAACGTGATCTGCCCTCCGAGCAGGTCGGTGATCGCGGGCGCGGACCCCTTGTACGGGACATGCACGATGTCGACGCCGGCCATCTGCTTGAACATCTCGCCGGAAAGATGCGGCGATCCGCCGGTGCTGGTCGACGCGAAGTTGAGCTCGCCCGGCTTCGACTTGGCGAGCGCGATCAGCTCGGCCACGTTCTTCGCCGGCACCGAAGGATGCACCAGCAGCACGTTCGGCACGACCGCGACCAGCGTGATCGGCGCGAAGTCCCTGGCCGAGTCGTACGGCATCTTCGCGTAGAGGCTCGCGTTGATCGCCTGGGTGCCGATCGTGCCCATCAGCAGGGTGTAGCCGTCGGGCTTCGCCTTCGCGGCGGCATCCGCGCCGATGTTGCCGCCGGCGCCGGGGCGGTTCTCGACGATCACCGGCTGGTGCAGCGCATCGCCGAGCTTCTGCCCGATCGTGCGCGCGAGGATGTCGGTCGTGCCGCCGGCGGTGAACGGCACGATCATCTTGATCGGCTGGTTGGGATAGGCCTGCGCGAAGGCGCAATCGGCGATGACGCAGAGTGCCAGCGCGCAGGCGATGCGGATCGGTGCGAATGAATTCATTTATTCCCCCGGTTGATCCTCAGCCGGTTCTCGGTCGTGATCGCCAGGTGCGCGATCAACGCGTCGCGCCGCGGCCCCGGTGCGTCGAAGCGGCCGTTGCGGATCTGCGCGCACAACGCTCGGCGATATTCCGGCAGCCGTACGGCGCTCTCCGCGTCTTGTGCGTGGGTCTTCATCACCTCGGGAATCAGCGACTCGATTCCGAGCCGCTCCTCGTCCTCCGCCGGGCCGCAGAGCTGGGCGTCGCGATGCGCGATCGCGAGCGCCCTGGCGATCATCAGCGCCTGGTAGCGCGGCTGCCCGCTCAACGCCGGCAGCACGCCCGCGACCATGGCCTGGTGCGCGATGTGCAGCAGGTCATTCAAGGCTCGCTCCGCGCGTGAGCGCCAGGATCTCCATCTCCAGCTCGGGCACGAGGTAGCCGGTGAGCGCCAGCTCGAGCGACGGCTGCACGCCGGAAAGATGGCGCTCGGCCTGTTGCAGCGCGATCACGGCCCAGCGCAGGTGCGCCATCACCTGCCAATAGGCGAGCTCCTCGGGTTGGTAGCGCTGGCCCGCTCCATTTTCGTAGCCGCGCAGGAAATCCGCCGCGTCCGCGATGCCGCCCGCCTCGCGCCGCGCGCCGGCGAAGCGCCAGCATTTCGCCATGAACCATCCGATGTCCTCGCGCGGATCGCCCCAGCCGGCGAACTCCCAGTCGAGCACGCCCGCGAGCCGTCCCTCGTGGACCAGGTAGTTTCCGGTGCGGTAATCGCGGTGGATCAGGCGGATCCCGCCGGTGGGCGGCGAGTTGAGCTCGCACCAGCGCAGCCCCCATTCCAGCACCGGGTGCGCCACGCTCACCCGGTCGAGATGGCCGCGATAGGCGCCGATCGAATCCAACGCGGGGCTCCCGTGCGGCAGCGGAAGGAAATTCAATTCCGGGCGCGGCGGGCGGATCGTGTGCAGCCGCGCGAGGCTTTCGCCCAGCGAGTGCGCGAGCGCGGCCCCGTCGCGAACCAACGCGGGCTCGCGCGTGATGCGATGGCCCGCGGAGACCCCGGGGAGCCTTTCCATCACGAAGAACTCGCGCCCGATCACGCTCACGTCGGTGCACAGCCACAGCGGCCGCGGCGCCGCGACACCGGCCGCGTGCGCGACGCGCAGCACCGCGAACTCCTGCGCCCGCGTGAGGCTCACCGCGATCGCCGCGGGAGCGTCGGTGCGCAGCACCCACCGGTGCGTCCCGGCCATCGGGCCGTCGCCGATCGCCGCGTCGAGCGCCCAGTTCTCCTGGATCGTGCCGCCGCTCAGCAGTGCCACGGCCTCGATCGCGACTTTCCTCGCGCCCGCCTCGCGACCGAAGAATTGCTCCAGCCGCCGCAGGGTTTGCGGCGCGTCGACCTCGATGCGCGCATCGGCGGCCGTATCCGCCGAGCGCGCCAGGTTGTCGTGTTTCGCCATGTCGGCTAGCGCGGCCCCCGCAGCTTCGCGGCGAGCGCGTCGGGAATCTCCAGCTCGAAACCGAGGATCGCCGAGGCGAGCGACTTGCCATAGTTGTCCAGGCAGAGGCTCCTCGAGACGCCGCCGCCCAACGCGTCCTGCGCCACGAAGTTGAGCACGCCGAGGCCGTCGACCTCGTAGCGCGTCACCGGCCCGTTCGCGACCCCCGCGTAGAACGCCTTGAACCGCGCGGCCGTGAGCTGCTGCTTGAGGAGCGGATAGAACTCGGGCTCGTAGGCGATGACCATGACGTTCGAGGTATTGCCCTTGTCTCCGGAGCGCGTGTGCGCGACGTGCTGCAACAGGGTTCGCATCGGTCAGCTCTCGAAGAAGGAGACGCGGGGCTTGATCTGCTCGCGCGCGACCAGGCTCGACCACACGCCGATCACCTCGCGCGCGCGGTCGACGTGCGGCACGCGCTTGCCGGTGGATCCGACGCCCGAGACCGCCATCCCGTCGACCTCGCGGCCGACCTTGTTCGCCTCCTCGCGCGTGCGCGTGCGCGCGGCCACCCGCACCGCGATCTCGTAGGGCTCGGGCGCGCTCTTCGGCGTGGCGAGCCCGTGGATCGCGTTGAGGCCGAGGAAATCGATGCGCACGTCCTCGGCCTGCAGGCCGACGATCTTGAAGCGCTCCTCGAGAATTTTCTTCGCGAGCTCGGCGCGGCGCAGCGCGCCCGGCCCGGCGTAGAAGAACATGTCCTCGCCGATAAATCCCTCGATGCAACCGATCGAGACCTTGAGCGTCGGCGTGCGCGGCTTGCCCGAGATGCCGGTCACGCGGACCCGGTCCGGCCCGACCTGCGCGAGCTTCGCGGTGGTGAAGTCGCACACGACGTCGGGCGTGATGTAGTTCGCCGGATCGTGGACCTCGTAGAACATCTGCTCCTTCACCGTCATCAGGTTCACCGCGCCGCCGGTCCCCGCCACCTTGGTGATGACGACGCTGCCGTCGGCTTCGACCTCCGCGATCGGAAACGCGAGGTCCCACGGATTCGGCACGTCCTTGAATCCGGGATCGGAAAAATAGCCCCCGGTCACCTGCGCTCCGCATTCGAGCAGATGGCCGATGCCCGTGCCTGCGCCGAGGCGCACATGGTCGAGCGGATCCCATCCGAACTCGTGCATCATCGGCGCGATGAAGATCGACGGATCGGCCACGCGGCCGGTGACGACGATGCTCGCTCCCTGCTGCAAAGCGTCGACGATCGGCTCGGCGCCGAGATAGACCTCCGCGGAGACCATCGTCTCGGCCAGCGTCGACGTGGGCTTGCCGTTCTCGAGGATCCGGTCGGTGAGCTCGAGCACGCGCTCGGTGATGATGCCGCCGGAAACCGCGGCCACCTTCACCCCGCGCGCGCCGAGGTGGCGCAGCCAGTGGACGATCCGCTGCGCGGCCGCATCGGGATCGAGCCAGCCCTGGTTGGTCACGATCTTCGTTCCGCGGCGCAGGCATCCCGGCAGCACGGCCTGCATGCGATCGTCGAGGAACGTGTCGTACCCGGGGAAGGTGGGATCGCGCCGCGCCTTGACCTGCGCCGCCGAGACGGTGGCCTCGGCCATCGTCTCGAAACACAGATAATCGAGGTCACCCTTCTCGGCATTGAGGCGCGCGGGCTCGACGCGATCGCCCCACCAACCCGACCCGCCGCCGATCCGGATCACGTCTCGCATCGCCTCGACTTTTTTGCGCCCCTTGAGCAGGATTCCGACAACAGCAAGGTTGATACCAGGGCGGCAGCGCGCTTCTATCGTGCTGTTCTGGAATGCAAACGCAGGACGAGCCTGGATCCGGGCGTTTCAATCCTGCAACGGCCTGGTTTCACGCCTGACGCGCCGGTGATACGCTTTGCGCATGCCCGCCCTCCCGCAAGCCGTCCCGCGTCCGAGCCGCATCGTGGTCCTCGTGAGCCACGTCCAGCTGACGGCGACCCCCAGCCGATTGGCACAGGAAGTGCAGCGCGTCGCGGAAAGCCATGCGGGCGCGGTGGAGATACAAGTGGTCGACCGCGCGATCGCCGATGCGCTCGACTACGCCAAGTCGCTCGAGCAGGCGAACGCGGTCGATGTCTTCATCTGCGCAGGCGCCACCGGCGCGTACCTGCATCGCAACCTGACGGCCCCCGTGGTCCTGATTCGCGTCGGCGGCTTCGATATCCTCACGGCGCTCAACCGCGCGAGCCGCGCCGGACGCAAGGTCGCAATCCTGAGCTACCGCGAGACCAGCCGCGCGCTCGAGGAGGCGCTGCCCTTCTTCACGCTCGACGTCCGGCAGGCGGCGTACACGAGCCTGAAGGATGCGCAGGCGCGTGTGCGCGAGCTCGCCGCGGACGGCTGCGAGGTGATCGTCGGATCGTCGATGGTGACCGAGCTCGCGGAGCAAGCAGGGCTCACGGGCATCCTCATCGTCACGAGCACCGCGATACGCCAGGCGATCGACGACGCGATGGCGATCCTGCGCAGCACGCGCGACGATGCGGCCCGGCGCCAGCGCCTCGATACGATCCTGCATCACCTGACCGACGGCGTGCTGGCGATCGCCCAGGACGGAACCGTGCAATCGCTCAATCCGCCGATGGCCCAGTTCCTCGAGGTCGCGCCCGAGTGGGCGGTGGGCCGCTCGATCGAGGAGGTCGCTCCGTACATCCGCTTCGACACGGTGCTGAAGACCCTCGCCGCGGAGGAAGGCCGCATCATCACCCACCGCGATCGCACCATCGTCGCGAACCTCCTGCCGCTCTTCGAGGATGGCGCACCGGCGGGCGCGGTGCTCACGTGCCAGGAGACCGCCGCCGTGCAGCGCACCGACCGGCGCATCCGCTCGAGCACGCGGCCGAGCAATTTCACCGCGAAGTACCGTCTCGCGCAGATCATCGGCGACGCGCCGGCGATCCGCAGCGTGATCCGCCTGGCGGAGATCTATTCGCAGACCGATTCCACCGTGCTGATCGCCGGCGAGAGCGGCACCGGCAAGGAGCTGCTCGCGCAGGGCATCCACAACGCGAGCCGGCGCCGCAAGGGGCCGTTCGTCGCGATCAACTGCGCGGCGTTTCCGGAGACGCTGCTGGAAAGCGAGCTTTTCGGCTACGAGGAAGGTGCGTTCAGCGGTTCGCGCAAGGGCGGCAAGCCGGGACTGTTCGAATCGGCCCACACCGGGACCATCTTCCTCGACGAGATCGGCGACATGCCGATCTCGCTGCAGACCCGGTTGCTGCGCGTGCTGCAGGAGCGCGAGGTGCTGCGGCTCGGTAGCACCGAGCCGACGCCGGTCGACGTGCGCGTGCTGACCGCCACCCATTACGACCTGCGCGAGCGCATCGCGGCCGGCGCGTTCCGCGAGGACCTGTTCTATCGCGTGAGCATCCTGCGGCTGCAACTTCCGCCGCTGCGCGAGCGGCGCGAGGACATCCCGGCGATCGCTCGGCGCATCCTCGAGGACATCGCGCGGCGCTCGCGCGTCACGCGCGCGAGCGCGGAGATCTTCGCGTTGATCGCCCCGTTCCTCGAATCGTATCCGTGGCCCGGCAATATCCGCGAGCTGGAAAACGTGATCGAGCGCGCGGCGCTCGCCATCGCGCACCTCGAGCCGGGCCGGGAATTTTCGGCGGACGACCTGAAGGCGGTGATTCCCGAGCTCTTCGCGGCGAGCCCCTCGTCGCGCGACACCGGCGGCGATCCGCGCCCCGGCATGAAGGCGCTGGCCAAGTCCGCGGAGTATGTCCACATACGCAAGGCGCTCGATGAATGCGGCGGCAACGTCGAGCAGGCCTCCAGGCGCCTGGGAATCAGCCGCTCGACGCTGTGGCGCAGGTTGAAGGACCGCAAGCGCGATTCGGGCGCGCTCGCTGCGGCCGAGGACGTCGCGACCCGCTAGTAGGTCCAGAACATCCGCTGGATTTCCTTCGGATCGCTCGTCTTCGTGAGCGCCAGCATCAGCAGGATGCGCGCCTTCTGCGGGTTGAGATTGTCGGCGACGACGAAATCCATCTTGTCGTCGTCCGCCTCGCCGTTGCGCGCGACGATGCCGTTGCCCACACGACTCGCGCGCACGATGACCACACCCTTCTTGCGCGCCTCCGCGAGCGCCGGCTCGACCGCCGGCCGAGCGATGCTGCCATCGCCCACGCCCGCGTGCACCAGTCCCTTGTCACCGGCCGCCACGAACGCGTCGACCGGGATGCGGTTCATGTTCGCGTAGCCGTAGACGATGTCCACCGCCGGCAGCGAATCGAGCTTCGAGACGTCGAACTCGGTATCGACCGTGTGCCGGCGCGTGGTCTGCCGGTAGAAGTGCGGCTTGTTGTCCTGCATGTAGCCGAGGAAGCCGACCTCCCAGTTGCGGAACGTATCGGCGTTCGCGGTGTTGGTCTTGGTCACCTCGCGCGCGCCGTTGATCTGGTCGTTCAGCACCACCAGGACGCCGCGGCCAGCCGCCTCCTCGCTGCCGGCGAGGATGGTCGCGTTGTAGAGGTTGATCGGCCCATCGGCCGAAAGCGCAGTCGAAGGCCGCATCGCGCCGACGATGACCACGGGCTTGCGGCTCTTGGTGACGAGGTTGAGGAAATAGGCGGTCTCCTCGATCGTGTCGGTGCCGTGCGTGATGACGATGCCGTCCACGTCGTCGCGCGCGAGCACCTCGTTCACGCGCTTCGCGAGCTTGAGCCAGCTGTCGTTGTTCATGTTCTCGCTGGCGATCTGCATCACCTGCTCGCCCTTCACGCTCGCCACCTTCTTCAGCTCGGGAACGGCATCGATCAGCCGCTCGACCGGAACCGTGGCCGCGGTGTAGCCGACGGTGGTGGTGCTGGTGGCGCCGGTGCCGGCGATGGTGCCGCCGGTGGCGAGGATGACGACGTTGGCGAGCTTGCCCGCCTCGCGGGCGAGAGGGGCCCCCGCGGGGAAGCACAGCAGCAAACCGGCGAGCATCGCGACGAGCGGGCGTTGCTTCGAGAAGGCTTTCATGGGAATCCTCCGCGCGTGGAAAATCCTGGGGAGCGCGGCGATTACCCTGCGCGCAGCGTTCGTCGCTGTCAACCGGACCCGCGCCCGATGCCGTCGGTACATCGTTCACGAATTTTTTACCGCGCGCGCAAGTTTGGATGCGACTCGCGCGCCGCGACCCCCTGCATCGCGGGCTGGCGCGGGCACACCGCTTGCATTGGATAAGGGCAGCGCGCCATAGCGGCGCGCCCGTGGCTCGATCGCCACGCAGATCCCGGAAATCTCCTACAGTCGAAAGGAATCACATGGAATCGAGAAAGCTTGCTCTTGCAGTGGCCCTGATCACGGCGGGCACCGCGTTCGCCGCGGGCAACCAGAACCTGTCGACGACGCAGGCGGACCCGAACGCCTCGCCTACGTCCTCCACCACGAGCACCCCGAGCAGCACCGACTCGTCTGCCGTGCGCCAGGCGCAACAGGCGCTGAAGGAGAAGGGCTTCGACCCCGGCCCGGTGGACGGCGTCATGGGACCGAAGACGCAAAACGCGCTGCGCTCGTTCCAGTCGGCACAGGGCCTGTCGAGTTCCAGCGGCCTAGACTCGCAGACGCTCTCGGCCTTGGCCGGCCCGGCGTCATCGCAGTCTTCGACCTCGCTCTCGACGCAGGGATCGGGCACGATGACGTCGCCGTCGCCGATGGATTCCTCGTCGTCGAGCAGCATCAATGGCGGCACGAATTCGAGCTCGCCGACATCCACCGGCAACTTGAACGGTGCGACCTCGCCGAACTCGCCGACGTCGCCCGCCACCACCAACAGCACGACCTCTTCGCCCTCTTCCGCGCCGAGCAAGTATTGACGACACTTGGGGTGGGGAGCGTCCGAGGTTGGGGACGGGGTGCGGACCCCTCCCCCGCCCTCGGCGTTTCAACCTCCTACTGGCAGCTCGTCAGCGGATCCTTGCAGTAAGGCACATTCGACCAGGTGAAGGGCTTGCCCTTGCCCGAGGTGTCGATCGTAAGGCGCAGCCACTGCGCCGGTGCGTTCGTCGAGCCTTGAACGGTGATGCGCGTGAGATTGGGGACCGCAGGGGTGCCGTGAATGACACCGGTCGCGCTCGCGGGAACCGCGAGCGGCTGGTCGGACTCGTACAGGTGCGTGTCCCCGTTGAGAAGCAGCACCGGGCGCCCGAAACGCAGCGTGAGATCCGCTAGGCGCTTGACCAGGGGCGTATAGCCGCTCAGTCCGTCACCACCCGGCGCCACCGCCGCGGGGTCCCACATGTCGGCCTGCAACGCAATCACAACCGCCTTCGCGTGGCGCATGTCCGCGAGCGCAAACGCGGCCTCGAGCCAGCGAATGTCCGCGGCGCCTCGCTCGGCGATTTCCTGGGCCTGGGCCGACGGATTGGAGAACACGCCGCTCCATGGAAGCGAGTCGTTGTTGGAGCCCGGTACGTTCAACGTCACGAACACGAGCCCGGCGGCCTTCCACATCACATTCTCGACGTAGCGCGAGTCCGTGGGAAAGGCGGGCTCGAAAGCCTTCGCCTGACTGAGCACTTCCATTTCGCCCCGTCCGAGCGTGATGCCGGGACGCGAGAAGAACAGCCCGCGTACGCTCGCGAGCTCCTTCAGCGGATCGCCGCTCGCGAACTCCTTGGGCTTGTGGCAATCGGTCCATTCGTTGTCCCCCGGCGTATAGACCAGCGGCGCGCGAAACTGCTGGAAGCGCTCGAACACGGTTTGGTTCCATCCGGGATTCGATGTGGCGATCGGCGGCAGGATGCTCGCGCTGGTGCAGGGCTGGCTTCCGGAATGGATGTCTCCCACATGTATCACCAGCCCGACGTTGCGATCGGCGTTGACCGAGTCGACGAGCAGGCTCGCGTTGGCGAGCAGCAGGTTGTTGTACGGCCAGTCTCCGATCACCGCGATCGTCATGGCCTTGTCGGGTTCGCTGTCGTGGTCGTCGGCCCAGGCGGGATTGGCGAAGCTGGCTGCGGCCAGGGCCGCGAATAGCAGTGTTTTCATGGGATCCTTGGAAAGCGGCTTGTCGGTGGGATGGAAATCGCGCAAGCCGAATGCTGGCCGCCCCGCATGTCAATTCGATGACCCTCGGAGTCACCGGGAATGTGCATGGTTCACATTCCGGCCGTGCATCCGGCATATCCCGTGGTGCCGATCGCACATAGGATTCGTTCCTCTGTGTGAAAGGAAACACGATGGACGCCTCCCTGATGCGCAGGCCCGCGATCCCGCGCGAGTACTACGAGCCGACCCTGTGGCAGGGAGTCGCGTTCTTTCTCGTGACGGCTTGTTGGGTCCTGGTGCCCGGCGTCCTGGCGGTCACGATCGCGAAGTCCGACTGGGCGCTCTGGGCGAAGATCGCCACGTGCGTCCCGCTCGTCGTGCTCGCGGGCAATGGTTTCCACCTCGTCGGTTGGTTCGCGCACGAGGGCATCCACCTGAGCCTCGCGAAAAACCGCTACGTGAGCATCGTGATCGGCATCCTCGTTTCCGGCGTGTCCCTGTTTCCCGCGATGGGGTACGGAATCACCCACTGGAACCACCACCGCTTCACCAACCAGGAGTCCGACCCCGACGCGTCGATCTATCCCCGCCACCGCACCTTCTGGACGCGCTTCTTCTTCGCGCGGCTCACCGCGAATCGCGGCTACATCAGGAACTGCGTCGCATTGGCCCTGGGCAAGCCCCTCGACAAAGGCTATCGCCTGCCTTTTTCGGATAAGGAGCAACGCGTGTTCGCGGCGCTGACCCTCGCCAACATGGGCCTGTGGATCGCCCTCTATGCCGCGATCACCTGCGTCGATCCGCTCGCCGGCGCCCTCGGCGTCATCGCGCCGCTCGCGTTGACCATTCCGCTGTCGGGATTGCGCATCTACCTGGAGCACAACGGCACCGGCGCGGGCGTGTTCAGGGATACGCGCAGCTACGTGTCGCCGCTCTACACGTTCCTGCTGTATGGCAACAACATGCACCTCGAGCATCACCTCTACCCGAAGGTGCCCTGCTACAACCTGGCCAAGGTGCACGCATATTTGCGCGACCGGGGCTATTACGACCAATGGGGCTCCCACATCGCCACCGGCATCCTCG
Organism: Burkholderiales bacterium; assembly: GCA_031424255.1. Taxonomy (GTDB): domain Bacteria; phylum Pseudomonadota; class Gammaproteobacteria; order Burkholderiales; family Usitatibacteraceae; genus Usitatibacter. The sequence continues at coordinate 34,910 of JANPHA010000475.1, forward strand.
AGCCGCTGCGCTTCGTCGGAGGCCGCTACCAATATCCGAGCCCCAGGCTTTCCGACTTGCCGGCCGATCCGTTCCAGACGGACGCGCTGAATGGCCGGCACGCGTGAGCCGCGGATCCGCTTGCGGCTTGCGCCGCGGATACCCACCGATTGGAGGTTGCCCATGAACGACACCGGACTGTCGCTATCCCCCGCCGAGCTGGCGGAGGTCGCGCGCAAGGGACTGAAACTGCCCGCCACGGCGGACATCTCGGTCAGGGAGGTGACGCACCTGGCCAATCTCAACTACGTGTTTCACGTGACGGCGGATGGCGCTTCGAGCTACCTGAAGGTCGTCACCGAGTCGCCCAAGCTGCTGAAGATCAAGCTTCCGAGGGAGCGGATCTTCTTCGAGGCCGCGGCGATCGACAAATTCCGCGGGCTGTGCGGACCCACCGTGGCGGTCCCGGAGGTTCTCTTCGTGGACAAGGAAGCCTTCGCCCTCGGGATGAGCGACGTGGGCCGCGATCGCCGGCCGCTGCTCGAAGTGATCGACGAGCAATATTCCATGCTCGGCGCGCATGCCGCTGCGCTGGGCGCCGCGCTGGGACGGGTTCATTCGCGCTCGCGGGGCCACGCGCCGCTGCGTCCCCCGCAGTTCGAAAGCATGCTGCAGACGGTCATCGTCGACTGGCTGCTCGCGCCCGGCGCGAAAGCCCTGTTCGCGGACCACTGGCCGCGCGTCGCGGCGCAGCTGAACGCCCACCACGAGTGTCTCGTCCACGGCGATCTCTGGGCGAAGAACCTGCTCGTCGATGAACATGGGATTCCGGGCATCGTCGATTTCGAGGGCGCCTCGATCGGGGACCCCGCGTTCGACGTCGCCACGCTGCTCGCGGTGGCCGCCATTCCCGCCCTGAAGCAACCGGCGCTGCTGGAATCGTGCGTCGCGTTCACCCGCACGATGATCGATGCCTACGGCGCGGCCGCCCGCGAGAACCTCGGGGCGAACGAAAACCTGTGGCCGGAAACGGTGTGCGCCCGCGCATATCTCTACGTGGGCACTCTGCTCGCCGCGCGTGCCTTCGGCCCCTTCCTCTACAAGATGGCCGATCCGGCGCGCGAGCGGCTGGCTCGCCTGGCGCGCTCGCTGACGGTGCAAAGCCCGGCAATCCTCGAGCAGTATGTCGAGCGCCTGCATGAGCACGGCGACGTGGCCGAGCGCGCCGCCGCGTGAACCGATGAGCGATTCGCTGCGTCGCCTGGCGCAGTGGGGATCGGCGGTCCGCTTCGCCGCCCTTCCCGCTCCGGTGGTCGAGGCAGCCAAGAGCCAGGTATTTTCCACGCTGGCCTCGGTGCACGCCGGCTACCGCAGCGATCTGGGAAGGCCCATCGAGGATGCGTTCGGCGCCTGCGCCGGCCGTGGCGCCTGCGCCATGCCGGCGGGGATCGCCACGTCTCCCAGCCATGCCGCGTTTCTCATGGCCGCATGGGGAGCCGTGCTGGACTTCGACGACATCATGCTCGGGGGACACACCGGACATTCCGCCGCATTGGTGCCGCTCGCCTTTGCGCAGGCCACGGGAGCCGGCGGCCGGGACGTGCTGCTCGCGCAAGTCGCCGCAAACGAGATCACCGCGCGCGTCGGCATGGCCGCGGCGCTCGGACCTGCGCGCGGCCAGATGGCCGGGCACGTTCACCTGCTCGGCGCCGTCGCGGCGCGGGCGAAGATCGAAAACCTGGACGCGCCGCGCTTTGGCGAATCGCTCGGGTTCGCGCTGTCGCAGCCGCCGCGCGCCCTCTATCCGGGGTTCCTCGGCTCCGACGCCAAGGCGCTGTGCGCGGCCTGGCCGATTCGCATGGGGCTTGAATCGGTCGATGCGGTGCGCGCGGGGCTGCACGGCAATGTCGGCATCCTGGACGATGACGACGGCTTCTTCAGCACGTTCGCGCGCCTTCCGGTGCGCGAATTCCTCGACGGCCTCGGTGAGCGCTGGCACACGGCCACCAACAGCATCAAGATCTACCCCGCCTGCGGCTACCTGAATGCGGTGCTGGATGCGACCGTGTCGCTCGCCAGGACACGCGACATCGATGCGGCCGTGGTCGAGTCCGTCGAGGTGCGCGCATCGATCTTCACGATCGGCATGGACGCGCGCTCCGCACCCCACCTGCAGGGGCCGCGGTCGCGCATATCGACGCTGACGTTCTCAACGCCTTACACCGTAGCCTGCGCCCTCCTCGATCGCGACCTCTCGGTCGAACACCTGAAGCGCGAGCGGATCGCCGATCCCCGCATCTGGGCGCTCGCGAAGCGGGTGCGGATCGTGCACGGCATGGAGCACACCGTGGACGCGCTGCTGGCGGACATTCCGCTGGGCGCGGCGCTCAAGCGTGCGCCGCACATCGGCGCGCTGCGCTTCCTGCTGGGCATCGGCGGCGCGCGCCTCGCGGCAAAGCTCGCGCTGAGCGAGCCGCTCGGATTCTTGCGCCTGCTTCGCGCGCTCGCAAAAGTCGCGGGAAGCGAGGCCGGGTCGGATTACTCCCGCTCGACCAAGCAGCTCGGCGCGAGCGTGAGGATTCGCATGGCGAACGGGGAAATCCTCGAGGAGTCGGTCGCGATCCCGCGCGGGTTTGCCGGCTCCGGCGATTGGCGCGCGATCCGCCTTCTCGCCCGGGAAAAGTACTGCGCCCAGGCCGCCCCGGTGGTGGGCCTGGCCAACGCGCTGAAGGCCGCGGACCTGATCGATCGTCTTGAGACGCTCGATGCCAACGACGTTCAACGGCTCGTGCGGCTCAACTGCGCCCCGCAGCCGCGTCGCATCCAGTCCGAATTGAATCAGGCGGCCTGAGGGTCCGGCTGCGCGATCGGCGCGGACGCCGCGCCGGGTTGCGTCGCCGACTGCGGCCGCTTCACCTTGTACAGCAGCGCGTAGAGCGCCGGCTCGAAGAAGAGTGTCAGCAGGGTCGCGACCAGCAATCCGCCCATGATCGCCACCGCCATGGGTCCCCAGAACACGCTGCGCGCGAGCGGGATCATGCCCAGGATCGCGGCGAGCGCCGTCAGGACGATCGGGCGCGAGCGGCGCACCGTGGCGTTGATGATCGCGTCCCAGTAGCCGTTGCCGGCCTTGAGGTCCTGGTCGATCTGGTCGACGAGGATCAGTGAATTGCGCATGATCATCCCGGTGAGCGCGATGGCCCCGAGCATGGTCACGAAGCCGAACGGAAGGTGGAACACCAGCAGCGACAGCGTCACGCCGAGGATGCCGAGCGGCGCCGTGAGCAGCACGAGCCCGGTGCGCTGGAAGCTTTGCAGCTGCACCATCAGCAGCGCGAGGATCACGATCGACATCAGCGGCACCACGGCCGCGATCGACTTCTGCGACTTGGCCGACGCTTCCTGGGTCCCGCCCATCTCGATCGCATATCCGAGGGGCAAGCGATCCTGGATCCCCTTCAGCTGCGGCACGATCCTCGCGGTGACCGAGGGGGCCTGGACGCCGTCGGGAACGTCGGCGCGCACGGTGATCGCCGGGGTTCGATTGCGCCGCCAGATCACGCCTTCCTCGAAGCCGGGCACGATGCCGGCGATCTGCGACAGCGGCACGGGGCGAGTGGGCGTCGGGAACACGATGATGTCGCGCAGCGCGGACAGGTCGCGGCGCTCGCTCGCCTCGGCGCGGGCGACCACGTCGATCAGCTTGTCGTCGTCGCGGAACTGCAGCACGGTGACGCCGGTGAGCAAACCGTTGACGTTTTGCGCGAGGGCATGCGGCGTCATTCCGAGCGCGCGCGCCTTGTCCGGATCGACTTCGAGCCGCGCGGTCTTGATCGGGTCGTTCCAGTCGAAGTTGACGTCGCGCGCGTCGCGATCGGCGCGCATCACCTGCGCCACTTCGTCCGCGATCTTGCGCAGGCGCGACGCATCGGGGCCCAGCACCCGGAACTGGACCGGGTAGCCCACCGGCGGCCCGTTCTCGAGGCGCTGCACGCGCGCGCGCACCGAGGCGAAATCGGTTTCCAGGGCCGCGCGCAGCCGGCGCAGCGTTTCCTCGCGCTCCTTCAGCCCCTTGGTGAGCACCACGAACTGCGCGTAGTTCAGGTTCTGCAGCTGCTGCTCCATCGTGAGGAAGAACCGCGGCGTGCCGCCGCCCACGTAGGCCGCATGATTGACGACGTTCGGGTCGGCCGCGAGGAGCCGCTCCACCCTCTTCACCTGCTCTTCGGTCGCGGCGAACGACGAGCCCTCGGGGAGCCACAGATCCACCAGCAACTCGGGCCGTTCCGCGGCCGGGAAGAACTGCTTCTCGACCAGGCGGAAGCCCGACACTCCCAGCGCGAATGCGACGACGGTGATGGCGATCACTGTGCGGGGATGCTCCACGCACCCTTCCACCAGGCGCCTGAGGAGGCGATAGACCGGCTTGTCGTAGGGATCGGGTGCGCGCGCGTGGCCCTTCGGCTGGGGCAGCAACAGGTAGCCGATGTACGGAGTGAAGAGCACCGCGACGAACCAGGAGACGACCAGCGCGATCGTGACGACCGCGAAGATCGCGAACGTGTATTCCCCCGCGCGCGACCGGGCCAATCCCACGGGCAGGAAAGCGGCCGCCGTGATGAGCGTGCCGGTCAGCATCGGAAAGGCGGTCGAGGTGAAGGCGAAGGTCGCGGCCTTGGTGCGGTCCCAGCCCTCCTCCATCTTGCGCGACATCATCTCGACCGCGATGATCGCGTCGTCGACCAGCAGGCCGAGCGCGATGATGAGCGCGCCGAGCGAGATGCGATGCAGGTCGATCCCGAACACGTGCATCACGATGAAGACACTCGCGATGACCAGCGGGATGCTCAATGCAACGACGATGCCGGTGCGCAATCCCAGGCTCACGAAGGTCACGGCCAGCACGATGGCCAGGGCCTCGGCCAGGCTGCGCATGAACTGGCCGATGGCCTTGCGCACGACGATCGGCTGGTTGGTGACCTGGTGGACCTCGATTCCCACCGGCAGGTTGCGCTGGATGCGCTGGATCGCGCCGTCGAGCGCATCGCCCAGCTCGAGGATGCTGGCGCCGGGAACCATCGACACGGCGAGCCCGATCGCGTCCTGTCCCATGTAGCGCATCTTGAACGTCGGCGTATCGACGTCGGAGCGGTAAACCTGCGCGATGTCGCCGAGGCGCAGCGTGCGGTTGTCGGCGCGGATATCGATATTGCGGATGCCGTCCACCGAGCCGAGGTCCCCCGGCGCGCGCAGATAGACCTTGCTCTCGCCCGCGTCGACCCAGCCCGCGGGCGTCACGTCGTTCTGGGAGCGCAGCACATCCACGATCGAGACCGGGCTCAGGCCGAGCGTGGACAGGCGCTTGCCGGACAGATCGACGTAGACCTTCTCTTCCTGGGCCCCGATGATGTCCACCTTGCCCACGTCGCCCAGCCGCAGCAGCTCCTGGCGCGCCTGCTTCACGTAGCCCTCCAGCTGGGCGCGCGTGAAGCCGTCGGCCGTGAACGCGAAGATCGAGCCGAACGTGTCGCCGAACTCGTCGTTGAAGAACGGCCCGATCACGCCCTGCGGCAGGGTCGGGCGGATGTCGGCCACCTTCTTGCGCACCTGGTACCAGGCGTTCGGCGCCTCCTTCGACGGGGTGTCTTCGCGCAGCGTGATGAAGATCGCCGCCTCGCCCGGCTTCGAGTAGCTGCGCAGGTAATCCAGGTAGGGCGTCTCCTGCAGCTTCTTCTCGATCTTGTCGGTGATCTGCTGCTCCACCTCGCGCGCGGTCGCCCCGGGCCACGCCACCTGCACCACCATGATGCGGAACGTGAACGGCGGATCTTCCGCGCGCCCCATGTGGATGTAGGCGTAGGCTCCGGCCGCCATCAGCGCGGCGATGAAGAAACGGATCAGGACCTGGTGGTTGAGCGACCAGGCGGACAGGTTGACGCCCCTCATCGGGTTTCATCCTCGAGAATGGCCACCTTCTCGTGCGCGGACAACTTGTGCACCCCGGCGGTGACGATCACGTCGCCCTCCTTCAGGCCGGCGGCGATGGAAATCTCGTTGCCGCTGTAGGTGCCGACCTGGACGGGCGCGAGGTCCACCGTGTGCGACGCCGCATCCACGATCCAGACGAACGTGCGCCCATCGCGCGCCACGAGCGCGGTGAGCGGCACGACCTGCTGCGTGGCATCCCCGGCCTTCGCGTCGATCGTCACGTTCGCGGTCATGCCGATCTGCACGGCGGCGTCCGGATCGAGGATCGCGACCTTGCCGGTGTAGGTGCGCGTCAGCGGATCCACGCCCGGTGAAATTTCGCGCAGCCGCCCGCGGTAGGATTTCGCCGGCTGCGCCCAGAGCGATACGCGCAACGCTTCCGCGGCGCGCACCTCGGCGAGCCGGTTTTCCGGGACGTGGATGATCGCTTCCTTTTCCTCGAGCCGCGCGACACGCATCACCGTCTGGCCGGCGGCGACCACCTGGCCGGACTCCGCGTCGACGCTCGTGACGGTCCCGTCCGAGAGCGCGCGAAGGCTGGTGTATTCGGATTGGTTCTGGGTCTGCGACAAGCCGGCTCGCGCCTGGTCGAGCTTCGCCCGGGCCTGCTCGTAGACGTTGCGCCGCCGGTCGTAGTCGGTCTGCGAGATGAAGCCTTTCTTCAGCAGCTCGGCTCCGCGGGCCAGCTCGGAAGCCTGGAAGCCGCCGTCGGCCTCCGCGGAGGCCACCTGCGCGCGCAGGTTCTGCACGCTCAGCTGGTAATCCGTGGCGTCGAGAGTCGCGAGCAGCTGACCCTTGCGCACCGCGATCCCCACGTCGGCGTGACGCTGCGCGATCCTGCCCGGAACGCGAAACGCCATCGGGGTCTCGAAGCGCGCGCGGATCTCGCCCGAGAAGACGGAAACGCTCCTCACCGGGCCTGATTCGATCTTCAACGCCCTCACGGCGCGGATGCCTTCGGGCCTTTCCTCGGGCTTCGCGCGGACCGCGAAGGAACCGGCCAGGACGACGGTCAATGTGACGGCAATGGCGGCAGCAGCGGCATATGTCTTCATGCCGAGAGTCTCCTCGATCCGCGCGGCCCGGTATGCGGCCAATGCCGCAAACCCCATGTGACCTGTGCACATCTGCCGTGTGCACCGGGCCGCAGAACCGCCGGCGATCGCCGATTACGATGCACGCCTCAGTTGACGTTGGCGCAGTTCCGACCTGGAGACGACGATGATCCTGCCGATGGTGAAACAGCCCGAAAGAACGAACCAAGCGAGCCTGATCGACGGGGCCGCGCAAGCCGGCATGACGCCGGAGGTGTGCGACCTCGAGTTCTGGTTCAAGTCGACGCGCGACTCCTTGAACGGGACGGTTCGCGGCCATGCGCCGGGCCTCGCGGTCCCGCGCCACATGCTCGAGCCGGGGCCGCTGCGCGATGCGTGCCTCAAGGAGTTCGCGTTCCGCGCCACCACCGAGCAGATGACCGCGCGCCACCTGAGCCATCTCGTGCGCCTCGCGCCGGACCAGGTGACGATGGACTTCTTCGCCACGCAGCTGGTGGACGAGGCGCGCCACGCCGATGTGTTCCGCACGCACCTGGTCGACGTGGGAATTCCGCGCGACTCGCTCCAGGAGCACATGGCGCAAATCGTGGGCACGAAGCGCGACACGATCCTCCGGCCGCTCGAGGAATTCGCGCTCGACCTGATCGCCGGCGACGACGGCGATTTCATCGGCGGCGTGATCTTCCTCACCGTGATCGGGGAAGGCGCGCTGGCGCCGGCGGCCGAGATGAGCGAGCGCAAGTGGTACCTGCTCGATCCGCCGGCGAGCCAGGTCGCCCACGGCACCAACGTGGATGAAGTGCGGCACCTGGGCGTCGGCGCGGAAGTCGTGCGCGCCCACGTCGAGCGCCACCCCGACGAGCGCGGGCGTCTGCTCGAGCTGATCGGCCGCGGATTGAAACTGTGGCAGGAGCTGCCGATCCTGCCGCTCCTGATCGAGCGCGAGGCGCTCTTCCAGGCGGGAATGGCGCCGCTGCGCCACCTGCTCGGCGACTACGAGCTCGTGCCCGGTCGCCGCCTCGCGGACACCACCGTGGAGGAGCGCATCGGGCTCCAGGGTCACTGGTCCGACGAGATGCGCGGCCAGCGCCTCGAGCACATGGGCCTCGCGTCGCCAAGCCTGGCGCGCGCGCGCTAGGGGCCGCGATGGATACGCTCGAAGGCCGAAGTTTTTCCGCAGCCGCGCCCGCGTCGCGGCAATTCGATTCGTCGCGCTGGCTGCTGAACGAAGAATCGAGCCTCAACCCCGATCGCCGCTTCCTGCTGGCGCACATCCAGTTCGACAAGCCGATCGTGCGCGCCAGCGGAAACTATTTGTATGACGCGAACGGCAATGCCTACCTGGATTTCCTCGCGCAGTACGGCGCCGTCCCCTTCGGGCATAACGCCGCAGTGATCTGGGACGCGGTGATGAACGTGCGCTCGGCCGAGGAGCCGAGCCTGGTGCAGCCGCTGATAGCGCCGGCCGCGGAAGCGCTCGCCGCGAAGCTCGTCGCGATATCGCCTTGCGGCCCGGGCTACGTCACCTTCACCAACAGCGGCGCGGAATCGGTGGAAGCGGCGATCAAGCTCGCGCGCGCGCGGACGCATCGCAAGATGATCCTCGGCACGCATCGCGGCTTTCATGGCAAGACGCTGGGCGCGGTTTCGGCGACCGGCACTGAGACCTATCGCGCGCCCTTCCTGGTCGATACCACGCAGTTCGACCACGTTCCCTATGGCGATCTCGCGGCGCTCGAGCAGCGCCTGAAGGCCGGCGACGTCGCCGCCTTCATCGTCGAGCCGATCCAGGGCGAGGCGGGGATGATCGCCCCGCCCGCCGGCTATCTCGCTGGAGCGCAGGCGCTGTGCAAGGCGGCGGGCGCGCTCTTCATCCTGGACGAGATCCAGACCGGGCTGGGCCGCACGGGAACCCTGTTCGCCGCCGAGCACGACGGCCTCAAGCCCGACATCCTGCTGCTCGCCAAGGCGCTCGGCGGCGGGCTCGTATCGCTCGGCGCGTGCATCTGCTCGGAGCGCACGTGGGTGGCGGACTTCGGCCTGTATCACAGCTCGACCTTCGCCAATAACCACCTGAGCTGCGCGGTCGGCGTGGCGGTCCTCGAAGAATTGCTGCGCGGCGACGGGCAGCTCGTGCGCCAGGTCGCGGCCCATGGCGCCTACCTGCGTCATGGCCTGCAGCGCCTGGTCGAGCGCTATCCCGCGGCCTATGGCGCGGTGAGCGGGCTCGGCCTCATGCAGGGCGTGACGCTCGCGCCGTGGGCGGGCTCCGACAGCTATTTCCTCTCCCACGCCAGCTCGACGGGGACCGCGGTGCCGCTCATCTGCGGCTATCTCATGGCCGAGCACCGGATCCTCACGGCGCCGACGTTCAACAACAGCGGCGTGCTGAGGATCGAGCCGCCGTTGACGATCACCATCGCCGAGATCGATCGCCTGTTGTTCGCGCTCGAGGACGTCGCGCGGCTGCTGACCGACGGCGACTTCGCCCGCTTGTTCGAATTCATCACCGGCGCCGCGGACACCCCCGCGGCACTCCCCGAGCCCCACCTCTTCGAAAGGTCCTCCGCCCATGGATAAGCCGAAATTGTCCGAGAAGTGCCTCGGCCGCTACGCGTTCCTGATCCACCCCACCTCGCTCGAGGACCTGTATGCGTCGGGACCGACGGCGTTTTCCCGCTTCACGCCGACGCAGCGCCAGAGGTGGGAGCGCTGGATCGCATCCTGGTCGCAGCGCCGCTACGAGCCGGGCATCGCCTACCACTTGCCGGCGCTGCATTCGCGCGCCGGCGGCTACGTCGAGGGCTGGCTCATCGCCAACCCGCTCACGCCGAGCCAGATGATGCGTTTGAAGCCGCAGGATCGCAAGCATCTGCTCGACCAATGCGTGGCCCTCGCGCGCGAGCTCGAGGTCGACATGCTCGGCCTCGGCGCCTTCACTTCCATCATCTCGCGCGCCGGCTCCGACCTGGTCGGATGCGGCGTCAACCTGACCACGGGCAACAGCCTCACCGCGATGGTCGCCGCCGAAAGCCTGAAGATCGCGGCGCGAAAGACCGGCAAGGACCTCGCGCGGGAGCGCACCGGCATCATCGGCGCCGCGGGTTCCGTCGGCCGCCTCGCGTGCAAGCGCCTCGCGCTGCACAGCCAGAGCCTCACGCTGTTCGGCAACCCGTCCAATGCCGGCTCGATGCAGAAGCTGAAGGCGCTGGCGGGCGATCTCTACCAGGATGGCGTCGAGCGGGCGCGCAACGGCGCCGTGGGCGGAATCAGCGGTCCGCTGCTGCCGTTCGTCCCCGCGATCGAGGACGCCTACCGCGCCTCCATCCACCATCGCAGTCCCGAGACCCTCGCCGGCTTGCACGATTGCATCGCCGCCGAGGCGCAGCGCCGGGGCGCGGATGCGCCGATCACGGTGACCATCGATCTCGAGCACGAGCTGCCGCGGATGGGATTCGTGGTCTCCGCGACGAGCCAGGGCAAGGCATTCATCGACGCGAACGTGCTCGCCGATGGCGCGGTGGTATGCGACGCCGCGCGGCCGGCCGACGTGGTCGCCGACATCCACGAGCAGCGCCCCGACATCTTCGTCTACGAGGGCGGGCTCATGACGCTGCCGCAACCGGTCTCGTTCGGGCGGCGCAACGTGGTCGGATGCAAACCCGGGGTCAATCTCGCGTGCCTGTCGGAAACCATCGTGCTCACGATGTCCGGCATCCGCCGCGATGTCAGCGTCGGCGCCGAGCCTTCGTTCGCCGAAGCCGAGGAAATCCTCGGCCTCGCCCATCACCACGGCTTCGGCGTCTTCGTTCCGGAAGTCGACCGTGCCGAGCCGGCCATCGCGGCCGCGGCGTGAGAACCACGATGACGACCGGCACCATCGCGATGACCCAGACCCTGCCCGAATGCCTGCGCGCGTTCGTCCGATCCGCCAACACTCACCCGCGCGTCGGGAAGTTGCTGAAAGGATGGGAGCCGCTGCTGTTGATCGAGGCCACCGACGACGGCCAGCGCTTCAACCTGCGCGTGCACGACTCGCGCCTCGACGAGGTCGCGCTGAGCGAGGTCGAATCCGACAACTCGATCCTGGTGCGCGGCAGCAACGAAGTGCTGCGCGACGTGTTCTCCGGCGCGTTGAATCCTGCGCGCGCCTACCTGGAAGGCACCCTCGAAGTATTCGGCAGCGACCGGGACCACATCAAGCTGGATGCGATCAGCCTGGTGTTGTGGGGAATGTAAGCCGATGAAGTCGGAGCTTCTCGGGTACGTCGCCGTCAGCGCGGGAATGGCGCTCGCGGCGAGTTGCTACGCCATGCTCGGCGGCCTGCTCGGCGCGAGCGAGGGCCAGTGGATCGTGCTCGCGATCGCGGTCGCGGGCGTGTTGTGCGCGCTGGTCTCGGCTTCGATCGGCGAGCTGGCGGCGATGTTTCCTTCGGCGCCCGGCATCCGTACGTACCTGCGCGCGGCATTCGGCAACTACTGCTCGCTCGCAATCCTGCTTCTCTACCTCGCCATGGTCGCGATGGCCGCCGGAGTCGAAGGGACGGTCGTGACGATGGTGCTCGGCGACGTCGCGCCGGGAATTCCGAGGATGGCAGTGGTGTTCGGCCTGTTCGCGCTGGTCATCGCCACCAACCTGGCGGGGCTGGAAATGCCGCGCACCCTGCAGCTCGCGATGACCGCGGTGCTCGTGGCCGCGACCCTCGCCGTCGGAGCGAGTGCCTTGTGGATGGAGCCCGCGGCGGCGCACGTGCCGGCGGCGAGTGATCCGCAATCCCCCGGACTGCTCGGGCTCGTCGCCGCGGCGGGAACCGCCGTCTTCCTGTTCATCGGCTTCGAGTGGGTCACACCGCTCGGCAGGAATCCCAGGGCCTATCAACGGCTGGTCCCCCTGTCGATGTTGATCGCGATCGGTTGCCTGGTCGCGGTCTACGCCATCTTCGCCGCCGGAATGGGGCGCCACCTGGCGCCGGCCGCTCTCGTGGGCAATCCGATTCCGCAGATCACTCTCGGCGCCGCGCTGTATGGCGACACCGGTCGCTACGGACTCGCCATCGTTTCACTGCTCGCCATGCTGACCTCGTTCAATGCCGGACTGATGGGCGCCTCGCGCCTGATCTACGGCCTCGCGCGGGAAGGTGTCGCGCCCGCGTGGACGGCTCGCATCAGCCTGCGCACCGGCGTTCCGGTCAACGCGGTTGCCGCGGTCGGCGCCCTGTCGCTCGCGCTCGCGCTCGTCGTGATCCACACCGGAGCGTATCGATTCACCGGCGTCACCGTGGCCGCGATCGAATGCCTCGTCTACGGCGCGTTGATGCTGGCGGCCCTGCGGCTGCGGCGCACGCGGCCGGCCGTCGCGCGCCCGTTTCGCACGCCCGTTCCGATTGCCGCGCAATGGCTGGTCGCTTCGGCCTTCCCGCTGCTCGGCGTTTGCGCCCTCCTCTCCCTGCCCGAGGCGGGCGCGTGGCCGATCGCGTTGATCGGTGCGCTCGCCGCGGGCGCCGCAATGCTTGCTTATCTGGCGATCAACCGGAATGCGAGACCCCCCCTGTTCACGAAGAAAGAAGGAGTGCTTCCATGAGTTCCGCGGCATCGCCGATCATCCTCGACGAAGAGCATCCCCTGCAGTACGACAATCCCGCGTTCGACTGCCCGGATTTCGACCAGCAGCGCTGGTCGATCCAGAGCTGGTTCGAGCGCACCGCCTGGAAGACGCTGCACGGCACGCGCCACGGGCGGCCGCCAGGCGAGGACCGCCCCAGCCCGCATCTCTGGGACGACCCGCTCCTGCGCCAGATCTACCTGCTCGACATCGCCTCGTTCATCACCGCGGAGCGCGTGTCGCTGCAGGCGGTCTCCGGGATGATCGGCTGCGCGCCGGACGAGCCCACGCAGATCCACCTGAGCACGCAGGTGCTCGATGAAGCGCGCCACTACGAGGTGTTCTGCCGCCGCCTCGCCGACTTCGGCATCACGCCGGCCAAGCGGGAGCAGCTGGAACGCCAGGTCGTCACCAAGGCGATGCGCAGCTTCTACGACCTCATCCTCGAGCAGGTGGACAAGCGCGACTTCATCGGCGCTTCGCTGGCGCAGAACATCACCATGGAGGGCATGGCCTATCCGATCTACCGCTACGAGATCAAGTACTGGTCGCGCTTCGACCCCGCGCTGAGCCGGATCATCCGCGGCGCGTTCGCCGACGAAGCCCACCACGTCGGATTCGGCGAGGCCGTGGTGCGCACCCAGCTGAAGGGCCTCAGCGTGGACAAGCGCAACCAGATGGTCCGCATGCTGCACGACATGCAGCGGCTGATGACCGAGGTGTTCGAGGGAGTCATCAAGCACTACATCGGGCTCTACCAGGAGGCCGCCAACAACCACATGGACCTGATCGGCGACCTCGAGATCTTCCCCGGCCGGACGATGGCCGACATGAGCGAGGAAGACCAGGCGCGGACGCTGCTGAAGGAGATCCGGGCGGAGCAGGACGCGCGGCTGCGGCATATCGGCGTCGTTTGCGCCGACGCCTGAGAGGAGAACGCCATTGGACGCATGCAACCGTTTCGAGAGCCGCGGCACCTACCTGATGATGCGGCTCGAATACCTGGCGGCGCTGGCGGTTTGCGTGGCGCTCGCGGCCATGCATGTGGACGCGATCCGCTGGTGGCATTTCATCGCGCTCTTCGCCTCCATCGATCTCATCGGCTATATCCCCGGCGCGATCGCCTATCGCCGCGCCAGCAACGGCGAGATCGCGCGCATCTATTTCGTGTTGTACAACACGATGCACGGATTCCTCTTCAACGGCGCGGTGGTTGCCCTCTACTGCCTCGTGTTCGGCCCGTCGTGGAGCCTGCTGGCGATCCCCATCCATCTCTTCGGAGATCGGGCGCTGTTCGGCAACGTCTTCAAGCCCTGGGGCATTTCGTTCGAGCCCCAGACGCACCCGGCCTTCGCCCGCTTCGAGCGGGAATTCGGCGACTCGGATCTCTCACAGGAATGAATCCATGGACATGACCCAACCCTTGATCGAGCGCCCCGCCCCGTCGTCCCGGCTGGAACAGGTCGCGCGCTTCGCCGACCATCCCTCCGGCTACCTCGCGATGAACCGCGAGATGCGCCACTTCACCTGCGAGGGCGTCGAGGGATTCATCGCCTACGTGCCTTTCGGCGGCGCGCTGTTCCAGCTGGGCGGCGTGTTCGCGCCGCCCCACGAGCAGCCGCGGCTGCTCGCGCAGTTCCGCGCCCTGGCCAAGCGCATGGGCAAGCACATCTGCGCGATCCAGCTGCGCCCCGACGACCTCGCGCTGTACCAGCAGTCGGACTTCTGCATCAACCAGTTCGGCGCTTCGTACACGCTCGATCTTGCGAAATTTCGCATCTCCGGCACGCGCTTCATGAAGATGCGCAACAAGATCGCCCGCGCGCGCAAATCCGGACTCACGGTCCAGGAGCTCGGCGTCGACGCGCCGCGCGACGAGCCGGCCTGGGAGGCGCTGCGCTCCATCACCGCCACGTGGCTGCGCACCAAGGGGCGGCATGCCAAGTTGCTGGAATTCCTCGTGGGCGAGCTCGGCGGCCCCGAGGACCGGCAGCGGCGCGTGTTCGTCGCGTCGCGCGAAGGCAAGACGGTGGCCTTCATCGCCTACGTTCCCTCCTACGGCCGCTACGCGGGAATGATCCACGACATCTCGCGCCGGGAAGAACACGCGCCTCCGGGCGTCATGGAGCTCATCAACATCACCGCCCTCGAGCGCTTCGCCTCCGAGGGCGTGCGCTACCTGAACTTCGGGCTCACGCCGTTCTACGGCATCGCCGACGAAACCGATCGCGTGCCGACGCGCAGCAAGGCCGTGTCCTGGATCCTGCGCATGCTCGCGCGGCACGGCAGCGCGATCTACCCCGCCGAGACGCAGGCCCAGTACAAGCTCAAGTGGCACCCGGAGACCATCGTTCCCGAATACGTCGCCTTCGAAGGCGGGTTCCGTCTGTCGACGGCCTGGCGATTGCTGCTGCTCACGCGGGCGATCTGATGGACCGGGCCGACAACCTGCTGGCCGAGCTGCTGCGGCTCGCCAGCCTTCCGGACATGCAAGGCAGCCAGGACGCGCATCTCCAGGAATTGACTTCCACCGCGGCGCGACTGCTGCGGGCACGCAGTTGCACCTTGATGTGGCTGACCGAAGAGCATCCCGCTCACGATCACGAGCACGACGCGAAACCCCGCACCGTGCTCTGCTCGGCCATCCGCAGCAGCGGGCGCGTGGTCGCGATGATCCATGTGAGCGAGCCGATGGACAGGAAGCGCTTCGATCTCGACGATCTGCGGCTGCTCGACATCGTGACCGTGTACATCGGCAAATCCCTGCAGGTCGCCCAGCTGCAGAACATATTGCAGTCGCGCTTCGCCCAGATCGCCCTGACGCAAAGCGTGGGCGACACGGTCGGCCAGGTGCTGGCGTCGGTCACCCATCCGGCCGCGATCGTGCGAATCCTGGCGAAATCGTTCTACCGGGAGATGACGCGGATGGGCTTCGGCGACAACGAGATCATCAACGCGGCCACGCAGATCATCTCCGAGCTGAGCGTGAGCCTCAAGCGGCATGCCCGGCGTCGGGAGCCGGGCCGGGTCGAATCAAAGGCGGGGCAGAAGAAGTGACGCGCGTACGGCTACCACTTGTCGGGCAGCTTCTTCCGGATCGTGACTTGCCGGCGCTCGAGCGTGATGTAGCCGCCGGCGACCAGGCCCTGCAGCACGCGGCTCACCATCTCGCGCGAGGCGCAGACGCGGTTCGCGAGCTCCTGCTGCGTGAACCGCTGCGAGACGACGAGGTCATCCCCCTGCCGCGTCGCGAGCTCGAGCAGCAGCTTCGCGACCCGCTGGTACACGTCCATCGACGCCACGCGTTTCAGGTCGTCGGTGGTCCGCCGGACCATGGAGCTCACGTCCCTCAGCAGCTTCGGATAGAGCTGGGGGCGCGCCGCCAGGCACTCCGCAAGCCTGCCCTTCGGCACGGCCAGCAGCTCGCAAGCCTCGTTCGCCTTGACCGATGCGGACCGGCTGGCATCGTCGAACAGGGTCAGCTCGCCGAAATAGTCCCCCGGTCCGAGCACCCTCAGGATGATTTCCTTCCCGCAGTGCGTGGTGGTGTAGACCTTGAGCTCGCCGCTGAGGATGACGTACAAGGCAAGAGCCTCGTCTCCCTCGCTGATGATGATGGAGCCCTTGGCGAAGCTCCTCGGAGAGGCATATTCGGCGATGAAATCGAGCTCCTCGCCGCGGAATCCCCGCCACTGGATCGATGCATCGTGGCGGGCCGGAGACAGTTGCGTCATGCGTGACCTCTGATCATGGTTCGCGCTGCCTACTGCTTCGAGCGATGGGGCGGCCCGCGAACGATGAGTGAGACTAAGCGCTTCCCGCGGAGGGAACAACCGAATATTCGGCAGAATCGGTAACGGATGCTCGAGGTCGGCGGCGGCGCCGTCAGCTCTCCCGGTGGATCGCCGCTTCCAGCCGGGACGCCGGAATTCCACTCTCGGCGCCGGCGCGCACCAGGTCGGCGAACGTGTCGTCGGGCAGCTCGATGCCCGCCTCTCGCAGGCGCACGTCGCTGCGCGCTTCCATCTCGCCCGGATAGAAGACCTCGTCGATTCCCTTGGCGAGCGGCACGGACTTCAGCTCCGCGATGAAGGCCTCCATCCGCGCGGTGAATTCGGCGAGCGGCTGGAACGCCTCGATGTGGAAGGCCGTGAGGAAGTGGCCGGCCCCGCTGCGCAGGTCGGCCTTGTAGGGGCCGTTCACGCCCGAGAGGAAAGCGCTTCCCGAGAGGACGCCGGAGAGCATGTCCACCACGACCGCGATGGCATAGCCCTTGTGCCCCGCCATCGGCAGGATGATCCCGTCGATCGCTTCCTGCGGATCGGTCGTGGGCTCGCCGTCCGCGTTGAGCGCCCAGCCCGGCGGGATCTTCTCGCGCCGCTGGCGCGCGAGATAGATCTTGCCGCGCGCCACGCCGGTGTTCGCCATGTCCATCATGAGCGGCGAGTGCTTGCCGGCGGGCGCCGAGATCGACCATGGATTGGTGCCGATGATCTTCCTGCGACCGCCCCAGGGAGCGATCGCGGGCCCGCCGTTGGTCGTGAGCATCATCACGCAGCCTTGCTCGGCGGCCATGCGCGTGTAGTACATGCACGTGCCGAAATGATTCGAGTTGCGCACCGCCACCGCGGCGACACCATGCAGCTTCGCGCGGCGGATCGCATCCTGCGCGGCGAATTTCGTGATCGCCTGGCCCACGCCGTCCTGGCCGTCGACGACCGCGACGGCGCCCGCGTCGACGACGAAGCGCGGCTCGGTGCGAGCCGTCATCGCACCCGATCGCAGGCGCGCGAGATACCAGCCCGTCCTCAGCACGCCGTGCGACTGGTGACCCCACAGGTCGGCCTGCACGAGAGTATCCGCGAGCAAGGCGGCGTCCCCCGCAGGCACACCGGCGCGCTCGTAGACCTGCCCCACGAATTCCCTCAAGGCCGCGTGCTCGACGCGAACGCTCATGGCGCGGGCCTCAGTCCGGCTTGAAGCCGATGTCCGACACGACCTTCAACCAGCGCGCGTAGTCCTTGCGCACGATGTCGTTGAAGGCAGCCGGCGTCCCCGCGCGCGGCAGCATGCCCTGGCCGATCAGGCTCTTCCTGAGCTCCTCTTCGTCCTGCAGCTTGTTGATCGCCGCGTTCAGGCGCTCGATGATCGGCGCGGGCGTGCCCCTCGGCACGAACACGCCGAACCACGGATCCGCGGAGAAGCCCGGGACGGTTTCCCCGATCGTGGGGACGTTGGGAAGCAGCGGCCAACGCTCGGCGTTGGTCACCGCGAGCAGCTTCAGCTTTCCCGAGTGGATGTACGGCAGCAGCGGTGAGACGTTGCCCACGTAGACCTGGATCGTGCCGGAGAGGAAATCGGGAAGCGCCGCACCAGTGCTCTTGTAGGGCACGTGCACGATGTGCACGTCGGCCTGCTGCTTGAACATCTCGGTGATGAGGTGCGTGAGGCCGCCGTTGCCGCTCGAGCCGTACGAATACGCATCCGGCTTCGCCCTGGCGAGCGCGATGAATTCCGCGACCGAATTCGCCGGCACCGAAGGATGCAGGATCAGCCCGAACGGGGCGATGCTCACCTGTGCCACCGCCACCAGCGAATTGATCGGATCGAACGCGGGCTTGTGGGTCGCCGCGATCACCGGAAAGCTGTCCGACATGATGAGGATCGTGTAGCCGTCGGCGGGCGCCTTCGCGGCGGCTTCCATGCCCACCATCCCACCGGCCCCGCCCTTGTTCTCGATCACGAACGCTTGGCCGAGCGATTCGGTGAGCTTGCTGGTGAGCGCCCGGGCGGCGATGTCGCTGCCGCCGCCGGGCGCGAAGGGGACGATGACCTTGACGGCTTTCGCGGGGTACGGCTGCGCAAGGGCGGTCGAAGACAGGATCGCGCATGACAGGAACAACGGCAACAGGCTCCGCATTCACTCCTCCCTTTGTTGTGAGGCTAGTTTACCCGCCCCGAATTGCCGTTCGCACTTTGCGAAGGGTCCCTCGAAGGCTGACATGCACCCCTCGAGCGGGCGGTCGCCCGCGTTGTGGCAAACTCCTCCGGCGGAACACCCCGAACCGGAGGCCCCATGGCAAGGATCCTTTTCCTCGCGACCCTTTTCCTGGTTGGCGCGTGCGGCTCGCTACAGCAGAAGCCCGCCGCCGTCGAGCGCCTGTACGTGATCTCGTGCGGCGAGAACCACACCGGCGACCTGTCGCGCTGGACCCCCGGCGAGAACGTCGGCAAGGCCCACGTGTTCGGCGACCACTGCTACCTCATCAAGCACGCGAAGGGCTGGATGCTCTGGGACAGCGGCAACGCCGACCGCCTCGCCGCGCTTCCCAACGGCCTCACGAATCCCCAGGGCACGATCACGGCGTACATGAAGAAGCCGCTCGCCGATTCGCTGAAGGAGATCGGCGTCGCCCCCGGCGACATCGCGCATTTCGCGATGTCGCATTCCCACGGCGACCATTCCGGCAATGCCAACCTCTTCGCCGCGTCCACGATCTACATGCAACAGGCGGAATACGACGCGGTGTTCGGGCCGGATGCGCAGAAATACGGACTGCCCACCGCGAATTTCGACAAGCTCAAGGGCGCGAGATTCGTGCGGCTCAATGGCGACCACGACGTGTTCGCGGATGGCTCCGTCGTGATCATGCCCGCTCCCGGACATACGCCGGGGCATCAGGTCCTCGCCGTGCGCCTGCCGCGCCGCGGCCTGGTGCTGCTCTCCGGCGACATGGTGCACCTCGTCTACAGCTGGGAGCGCGGCATCGTGCCGGGCTTCAACTACGACGTGGAGGCCAGCAAGCGCAGCATCGCCACCATGAAGGAGTATGTCGCGAAGACCGGCGCGCAAATCTGGGTGAACCACGACAAGGAACAGCACGCCGCCATTCCCAAATCTCCTGCATACGTCGAGTGAAGGCAAGGAAATCAAACCAATGAATAGTTTTCGCGCCATGCTGAAGGCCACGTTTTTTCTGGCCGCGATAGCTTTCGCCCCTCTCGCGGGTGCGCAGGCCGGAACCGCAATCGCCGATCGCTACTCCACCGTCAATGGCGTGAGGCTGCATTATCTCGTCGCGGGAAAGGGCGATCCCGTGATCCTGCTGCACGGCTACGCGCAGAACAGCCACATGTGGCGGCCCCTGATGAAGGAACTCGCGAAGACGCACCTCGTCGTCGCCCCCGACCTGCGCGGCTTCGGCGATTCCGAGAAGGTCGAATCGGGCTACGACAAGAAGACGATGGCGCAGGACGTGCACGCGCTCGCCGAATCGCTGGGGATCCGGAAGGCAGGGGTGGCAGGCCACGACATCGGCCTGATGGTCGCGTACGCGTACGCCGCCCAATATCCGGCCGAGGTCGATCGCATCGCCCTGCTCGACGCGTTCATTCCGGGCGTCGGCGACACGACCAATCTTTTCCTGCTGAAGGACCTCTGGCACTTCCACTTCTACGGCAAGACGCCGCTGGCGCTGGTCACCGGACGCGAGCGCGTCTACTTCGAGCATTTCTGGAACGATTTCGCCGCCGACGGCACGAAGTCCGTGTCCGAGGCCGACCGGCGTTTCTACACGAAGAAGTACGCGCTGCCCGGAGCGATGAAGGCGGGCATGGAAGTCTTCCGCAACTTCGACCAGGACGCGAAAGACAACGCCGTCTTCGCCAGGACCAGGCTCACCATGCCGATGCTGGTGCTGGGCGGCGAGAAATCGGGCGGCGATTTCCTCGTCTCGCAGGGCAAGCTCGTCGCGACCAACGTCGAAGGCGTGATCGTCACCGGCTCGGGCCACTGGCTGGTCGACGAGGCGCCGCGACAGGTGATCCCGAAGCTGGTCGAGTTCTTCAACCGCTAGCATCATGCAGAAACGCTGCCCCTGGAGCGGGGACGATCCGCTGTATATCGAATACCACGACAAGGAATGGGGCGTGCCCGTGCACGACGACCAGGTGCTGTTCGAATTCCTGATCCTCGAGGGAATGCAGGCCGGATTGAGCTGGATCACGATCTTGAGGAAGCGCGAGAATTTCCGCCGCGCGTTCGCCGGCTTCGACCCGGAGAAAGTGGCGCGCTTCGGCAAGCGCGACGTCGCGCGGCTGATGGGCGACGCTGGCATCATCCGCAACGAGCTCAAGATCCACGCCGCGGTGGCCAACGCCAAGGCGGTGCTGCAGCTTCACGACGAGGGGCGCACTCTCGACGAGTACCTGTGGCAGTTCGTCGACGGCACGCCTCGAATCAACCGCCGGCGCGGGATGAAGGACGTCCCCGCGAAGACGCCGCAATCCGACGCGATGAGCCTGGATCTGAAAAAGCGCGGCTTCAAGTTCATCGGCTCGACGATCTGCTACGCCCACATGCAGGCGACGGGCATGGTCAACGACCACATCACCTCATGCTTTCGCCATGGGGAGTTGAGCCCCCGCGCCTGAGGCCCTACGCGGGCCCGAGCCGCGCGATGGCCTGCTCGCAGCGCACGAGGTCTGCCTCGATCTCGCGGATGGCGCTCGCCGCCTCGCGCGCGTCGATGCCGCGCTCGACCAGCTCGCGCTTGAAGGCGCGGCTTTCGCTGAGCAGCGTGCGTCCCTCCCGGAGAAGCGCGATGCGTTGCGGCTGGGGTTGCCTGTCCTTCTCCGACAACGCGCACGCGGAGGCGCCGAGGGATCGCTTCGCCCCGACGACGTTCTCGCGCACGATCAACCCGGCGCGCGTCTCCGCGGGCAGCCGCGCATCGGCGGCGATCGACTCGCGCGCAAGCTCGATGGAGCGCTCGTACCGGCCGCCCTTGTATTCGATATCGCTCGCCATCGACAGAGCCCCCGCGAGGATGGTCGCGTTGGCGACGTTGCGGGGATCCTCGGCCACCAGGCGCTCGACCAGCGCCCGGCCCTGCGCCGCCTTGAGGCGCGCGCCTTCCACGTCGCCGAGCCTGAGCTTCACGCGGGCGGCGTTGTTGTAGCGGGTCGCGAGCTTCTGCCGCCGCGCGCCGCGCGCGCCTTCGTCCCGCACCACCGATTCCGTCGTAACGATGGATCTTTCCAGCAGCTCCATCGCCCGCGCCAGCTGCTCGTCCTTGCCCGATACTTCCGCGGCCATGGCCGAGCGCTCGTAGGCATAGGCGAGGTTGGCGCGGGCTTCCACGTCGCCGGAATCTTCCCGCACCAAAGCCTCCAGGTATTCGACCGCGCGCCCGAGTTGCACGGCAGCGGCCGCATGGTCGTCCCTCACCACCGCCAGGATTCCGCCGTATTCGGCGAGCGTCGCGCCGAGGTTGCGGCGATCGTCGGTCACCGCCCCAGGGAGGCGCGTGATCTTCTCCGCGATGCCCGCCGCCCGGGCCGTGTGGTTCACGCCCGAGGAATCTCCCCCTTCGAGCGTCAGGCGCCCGAGCAGCAATGCCACGACGCGATGCTCGCGCAGGGCCTGGATGTCGTCGGGATCGCGCGCCTCGACTCCCTCGAGCAGCGCCGCGGCGCGTTGCGCATTGCGCCGTGCGCCCGCGGGATCCCCGAGGTGCGCGCCGCGGGAATCTCCGCTGATCTCCGCGAGCTTGCGATAGGCGCTCGCGACCTCGACGGCCAGCCGTGGATCGTTGCGGCTTTCGCTCGCGAGGCTGTCGAGGTATTGGAGCGCCGTGCCGACCAGGGTCTGGCGTGCCTTCAGCGAACCCGCGAGGTGCTCGAGCTCGCCGTGGACGTCGAAGATGAATGTGTTGGCGAGCTTCCTCACGCTCGCGAAATGCCGCTCCGCGCGCGCCTTCTCCGCCACCGCCACGCGCCGCTCCCGCTCGGCCATCACCAGGCCGCCGAGCAGCGTCACGAGCACCGCCGCGGCCATCGCCAGCGGCACCTTGCGGCGGACGGCAAAGCGGCCCGCGAGGTAGCGCCACGTCCCCGCCCGCGCCTTCACCGGCCGCTTCTGCAGGTGCGCGAGGATGTCCTCGTCGAACCGCTCCACCGAGGCGTAGCGGTCGGCGGGGTCGCGGCGCATCGCCTTCAAGATGATCGCGTCGAGGTCGCCCGACAGCATGCGCGCGAGAGGCTTCGGTAACGCAAGACGCGAGGGAACGGCCGTCTCTTCCCGCAGCAGCATCGCGTCGGTGAGCGCCCGGCCTTCGCGAACCGCGCGATAGGGCGCGAGGCCCGTGAGCAACTCGTGCAGGATCACGCCGAGCGCGTAAATGTCCGTCGCCGTGGTGATGGCGCCTTCCGCCACCTGCTCGGGCGCGGCGTAGCGCAGCGTCATCACACGACCACCCAGGCGCGTGAGCTCCCCCGTCTCATGGCTCTCCTCGTCCACGAGCTTCGCGATGCCGAAATCGAGGAGCTTCACCTGGCCCGTCCCGTCCACCAGGATGTTGGCGGGCTTGAGGTCGCGGTGTACCACGAGGTGGCGGTGGGCATGGGCGACGGCCTCGAGCACCTGGCGGAAGAGCGCGAGGCGCTCGGGAATGGTGAACGGCTTCGACGCCACGTGCGCGGAGAGCGACAGGCCTTCGACGAATTCCATCGCGAGCCAGGGCTGGCCGGTTTCGGTGAGGCCGGCGTCGTAGAGCCGCGCGATGTGGGGGTGCTCGAGCTTCGCGAGCATGTTGCGCTCGCGCCTGAAGCGTTCGCGCCACACCTCGCCCTGTTGATGCAGCGCCGGAAGCTTGAGCGCCACCTCGCGCTCGACGTGCCCGTCGGCTTGCCGCGCGAGCCACACCTCGCCCATGCCCCCGCGCCCGAGGGGCCGCACGAGCTCGAACGGCCCGACCCCTTCGCCCGCCCCATGCGCGCTCGACCAGTTCGGCACCGGGGCGAGGCGCGGCACCGTCTCGAGCTCACGCGAGCTTTCCGCGCGGTCATGCGCCTCGAGCATGCGGCGCAGGATGCGCGCGACCTCGGGACGGGTGGCGTCGAGATTCGCGAGCCACGCGGCGCGCGCGGCCGCTTCCATCTCGAGGGCCTCCACGAGCAGCGGTTCGACCTGCAGCCAGAGCTCGAGGGATAGCTTCAAGGCTGCGCGGCGGAATCGTCCAGGAGGGTGAGCAGCAACGCCCGCGCCTTCTTCCATTCTCGCGAAACCGAGCGCGGCGACACGTCGAGCGCGGTCGCGATTTCCTCCTCGGTCATGCCGCCGAAGAAGCGCATCTCGACCAGGCGGGCGAGCGCGGGATCGAGCTTCGCGAGGTCCTCGAGCGCGTCGTTGACGGTTTCGATGTCCACGGACGCGGGCAGGCCCTCCCCCGCCGTCGTGTCGAGCGTGACGATCTCGGCATCGCCACCGCGGCGCAATGCGCGTTGCTCCCGCACCAGGTCCACCACGATGCTGCGCAACACGCGCGAAGAATAGGCGAAGAACTGCAGCCGGTCCCCGAAGGTGACCGCCGGGCCGGTGGCGAGCTTGAGGTAGCTGTCGTGGACGAGAGCGGTGGTCTGAAGGGACCCGTGCAGCCCGCTGCCCCACAGCCGCGCATGGGCGATCTTCTTCAGCTCCGGATAGAAAGTGGCGAACGCCCGGTCGAGCTCGGAGCTGTCGCGATCGACGACGGCCCGCAGGGCCTCGGCGATTTCCCCCTTGTCCCCTGGTGACGGCATGCGCGCTCGCTTGCGGTGAGGATGGATCTGCCCCATTGTGCCTGATGCGTGCCATCTCCTTCGCGGAACGGATCGAACTGCCATGTTCGTAGGTCACTACGGGGTTTCATTCGTGGCAAAGCGCGTTGGCAGGCGCGTGCCGCTGCCGGTTTGGTTCATCGCAGTGCAATGGATGGACATCGTGTGGTCGGTCCTGGTGCTGCTGGGCATCGAGAAGTTGCGCGTCGTTCCGGGATTCACCCAGGCGAACGCGCTCGATCTCTACTACATGCCTTACACGCACGGATTGCCGGGATCGATCGTGCTTTCGCTGATTCTCGGCGCGATCGTGGCGTCGTTCATCCGCGCAAATCGCGCCGCGACTTTCTTCCTCGTCGCGGCGGCGTCGTTCTCGCATTGGGTGCTGGATCTCGTGGTGCACGTGCCCGACCTGCCGCTCTACGACAATTCCGCGAAGGTCGGCTTCGGTCTGTGGCGGCACGTCGTCCTGAGCTTTCCGCTCGAGTTGATCGTCCTCGGCCTTGGTGCATGGCTCTATGCGCGCGCGACGACATTCGCGAGTGAAAAGGGCCGCTATGTGTTGTGGGCGTTCGTGGCCTTCCTGGCGGCGCTCCAGGCGTATGCGAACTTCGGTCCGCCGCCCTCCTCCCCTGAAGCCATGGCCCTCATGGCCCTCGCGCTCTACGTGGCGCTAGCCTTGCTGGCGGCCTGGGTCGAGCGAGTCGGAAACGCGTAGTCAGGGTTTCGGATGCCGCGCGAAGAAATCCCACATGACGTCGGGCGCCGAGATGGTCCTTGCCGGGCGCATCCGCGTCGGAGGCGCGGCGCCGGGCCTTTTCGCCACCGGGCCAGGCGTGGCCCTGCCCTTCGATCGCGTAGAGCTCCACGCCGAGCCCATCCGGGCACGCGTAACCCGGACCCATGCGCGCAGGGACGCATTACGCGGTATCTTCCACTTGGCCGTTCCAGACAAATAACAGGGAGAAGCGCACATGGGCGTCAAGCT
The DNA here is from genome assembly GCA_031424255.1 of Burkholderiales bacterium. Lineage (GTDB taxonomy): Bacteria > Pseudomonadota > Gammaproteobacteria > Burkholderiales > Usitatibacteraceae > Usitatibacter. The sequence goes on from JANPHA010000475.1 coordinate 60,120, forward strand.
GGACCTGTTCGCGACCGAATCGAACCCGCGCGTCTGCGAAGCCGGGGAAACGATTTTCCGCGCCTACGACATGGGCGCCGAGATGTACGTCGTGCTCGAGGGCGAAGTCGATCTCGCGATCGGGCCGAACGTGGTGGAGACGCTGGGACCGGGCGAGCCGTTCGGCGAGATGGCCCTGATCGACCAGGCGCCGCGCGTGGCCACCGCCACCGCGAAGACGCGCTGCACGCTCGCGGTCCTCTCCGAGAAGCGCTTCCTCTTCATGGTGCAGACGGCACCGCACTTCGCCCTCCAGATCATGAAGGTGATGGCGGATCGGCTGAGGAAGATGAACGCGCGGGCCTGACGCCGCTCTCAATGCACCACCCGGGACAGCGCGCGCGCCTCCTTGGCGGTGGGGGTGCGAAGATGCGGATTGAGCGACTGGCGCAAGGAGCGGCGTGCGAGCAGCGCCCTCAGCTGGTGATCGTCGTAGCTCGACTCGGCCAGGCGCCGGAGCTCGCCGCCTTCCAGCGCCGCGATGGGTACGCCATCCCGGAGGAGGATCTTGTTCCTGTGAATCCCGGCGACGCGGCCTTCGGGAGTGAGGATGCCGACCAGGTTGAGCGGGTCGGCCCCGCTCAGCACCACGAGCTCGTCGATCTTCTCCATCTTGCGCACCGCGCGCAGCCGCCCGACCGCATCCGACGTGGCGAACTGCTCGCCGCCGAAGCCCGCGACGAAGCGCCCGCCGCGGATCTCGCCGCGCGCTTCCAGGCGGCGATAGACGCGCACCAGCTCACGCCACGGCGGCAGCTGCGATTCGCGCTGCAGCATCGTGCGGAACACGACGCCGTATCTCCTGAGCAGCGTGCGGGCGATCGCCTCGACGTCATCGGTGCGCTCCGATGCGAGCAAGGACCAGCGGCCGGCGGCTTCCACGAGACCGCGCCGTTTTTCCGAGGGTGCCAGCAGCGCGCGCAACCCCGCGAAGCTGTCCGCGGTCGCGACGCCGGCGCCTGCCAACTCGGCGAGTCCCCGTTCGACGAACGCGGGCAGCAGGCCGGTCGCGGCGACGATCTCGTTGAAGAAGGACGCGCCCTTCTTCGCGAGCGCCGCGCGAACGGCCGAGGCTTCGGAGCCGAGCGCGCCGGCATCGTGCGACGCGAGCCCCCAGTGGGAAGCGTGCTCGCGCAGCAGCAGGGAGATCGGCGAGGTGCGCAGCGGCGCCTTGCTGCCCGGCGTGAGGCGGCCCCACGCGACGCGGCCGCTGAGGCACAGGCGGTCGATCTGCTCTCCCCCATAGTCGCCCACGCGCGCGGGCAGCACGTCGTGCTCCCACGCCGCCGCGGCGAGCTCGAAGCCTTCGAGCTGCTCGACGACCGCGGCAAGGCCTTCCGCACCCCTCACCTGGTCTTCGCCCGCCACGTGCTGCCAGTGCGCGAGGAAGCGCATGAATTCCGCGGCGCTGACCGGCTGGATCTCGGCGCGCAGCCGGCTCAAGGTGTAGCGGTGGATGCGCGCGAGCAGGCGCCGGTCGCACCATTCGACCTCGGAGGCTGCCGGTGAGAAGCGCCCCCGCAGGATGCGTCCCTGTCCCTCGAGGCCCAACAACGCGATGTGGATGTCCGGGCCGTCGAGTTGCCGCTCGGTAACGGGACCGAGCACTTCCATTCGGCTCGCGACGAGCTCGATCGCTTCATCGTCCCTGCGTTCGTGCGCGAACCAGGCGTCGCCTTTCTTCGCGACGCGCTCGCCCAACTGCTCGAGGAGTGTTCGCCACTGCGGCGCGAGCTCGGACTCCTTGATGTAACCGGCCACCATCAGCGCGTCGTACATCTCGTCGGCCGTGTTCGCGACCGGCCATGCCTCCTCGCGCACGCGCTCGATCGCCGCGGGGTCGAGGGCGCCCAGATCGTCGGCGCTGCGAACCTCGGTGGCGCGGCGGGTGTATACGGCGCGGGTGCGGCGCTCCTCGAGCGGCGCATCGTCGAGGAACGTGTACACCGCCGAGTTGAGCAACTCGTGGCTCAGCACCGAAGGCTCCGGCGTATCGCGCGCGACGCAACGAATCTCGCCGCTGAAGACCTGCCCCAATACGCGCTCCAGACCCGAGGCATCGACGGCTTCCTCGAGCGCATCGCGCAGCGCCTGGTTCACGAGCGGATGATCCGGGATCTCGCGCGCGCCCGGGAGGTTGTCCTGGCAGGCCGCGGCGTCCGGGAACGCGGCCTGCAGCATGTCCTCGGCGTACATGCGCTGCAGCTGGTTTGGAATGCGCGCGCCGCCGCGGTTGCGTGGCACGGCGAGCGCCAGCGTGTTGGTCCAGCGCCATCGCGTCGCGAAGATCGGCGAATCGAGCAGGGCCTGCGTGAGGGTCTCCCGCACGGTGTTCGGATGCAGGTAGCGGAACACCTCCTCGAGCGGGAAGGAGTGCGACCCACTCAGCGACAGGATGAGCCCCTCCTCGGTCGCCGCCGCCTGCAGCTCGAAATTGAATCCGGTGCAGAACTTCTTGCGCAACGCGAGGCCCCAGGCCTTGTTGATGCGGCTGCCGAAAGGCGCGTGCAGCACGAGCTGCATGCCGCCCGATTCGTCGAAGAAGCGCTCGAGGGCGATCGTCTCCTTGCTCGGCATGACGCCGAGGCTGCGCTTCGCTTCGCCCAGATATATGGCGATCTGCTCGGCCGCCTCACGCGCGAGGAAATATTCGCGCATCAGCAGCGCGATCGCCGGCTCGAGCTCGCCGGTCGCGCGGGGCGCATCCGGCCCCGGCAGCTCGGAATCCACGGCGCGGCGCAGGCGCGAGACCGCCGCGCTCATCTCGTCGCTGCGGGCCGGCGCCTCGCCCAGCCAGAACGGCATCGAGGGCGGTTGGCCCTGGGCGTCGGCGACGCGCACCACGCCGTTGCCGATCTTCAGGATGCGCCACGAGGTGTTGCCGAGCTGGAACACGTCCCCGGGCAACGATTCGATCGCGAAGTCCTCGTTGATCGTGCCGATGAAATGGCCTTCGGGCTCGAGCTGCACGCGGTAGTCGAAGACCTCGGGAATGGCGCCGCCGTTCAGGATGGCGTTCATGCGCGAGCCCTTGCGGGCGCGAATCTTCTTGTTGAGGCTGTCGTAATGGATCAGCGCCGCCCGGCGGCCGCGGCGCGTCACGAAACCGCGAGAGATCATCTCCACCACTTCGAGGAATTGCGATTTCCGCAGGTTGCGATACGGATATGCGTTCCTGAAAAGCTCGAACAGCTCGTCCTCGTCCCACTCTTCCCGGGCCGAAGCCTCGGCCACGATCTGCTGCGCCAGCACGTCGAGCGGCTGGTCCGGAACGCTGACGCGGTCGAGCTCGCCGTCGTGCACGGCGCGCACCATCGCCGCGCATTCAATCAAATCATCGCGCGTGAGCGGAAAGATGCGGCCCTTCGGCACGCCCTGGATGGTGTGGCCGGAGCGTCCGACGCGCTGCAGGAATGTCGCGATGCGGTGCGGCGAGGAAATCTGGCAGACGAGATCGACGTGGCCGATGTCGATGCCGAGCTCGAGCGACGCTGTGGCCACCAGCACCTTGAGCTTGCCGTCGCGCAGGCGCTGCTCGGCGTCGAGGCGCGCTTCCTTCGCGAGGCTGCCGTGGTGCGCGGCCACGAATTCGGCGCCCAGCCTCTGCGACAATTGGTGCGCCATGCGCTCCGCGAGGCGACGCGTGTTCACCGTGATGAGCGTGGTCTTGTGCGACTCGACCAACCCGACCAGCCGGTCGTAGTTCTCCTGCCAGACCTCGTGGGACATCACCGCCTCGAGCGCCGAGCGGGGAACTTCCACGGCGAGATCCATTTTGCGCTTGTGGCCCTTGTCGACGATCGTGCAGTCGCCGCGCGTGAGGAAGCGCGCCACCTCCTCGATCGGTTTCTGGGTCGCGGAAAGCCCGATGCGCTGCAGCTTGTGCCCGCAGAGGTGGTCGAGGCGCTCGAGCGACAGCGCGAGGTGCGCGCCGCGGCGCGACTGCAGCACTGCGTGGATCTCGTCGACGATCACCACTTGCGCGGTGCTCAACATGGTGCGCGAGCGCTCCGCCGTGAGCAGCAGGTAGAGCGACTCCGGCGTGGTAACGAGGATATGCGGCGGCCTGCGCACCATCGTGGCGCGTTCGCTTTGCGGCGTATCGCCGCTACGCACCGCCGCGGTGATTTTCACCGGCGGATAGCCCATCTCCTCAGCCAGCATGCGGATTTCGCGCCGCGGCTCGGCCAGGTTCTTGTGGATGTCCGCCGACAGCGCCTTCAGCGGCGAGACGTAGATGACCCGGACCTCGTCCGCGAGCTCCTCCTCCAATCCCTCCCGGAACACCCGGTCGATCGAGGTGAGGAAGGCGGCGAGCGTCTTGCCGGAGCCGGTGGGCGCCGCGATGAGCGTGTCTTCGCCGCGACGGATGGCGCTCCATCCATCGCGCTGGGCGGCGGTGGGTTCGGCGAAGCGGCTTTCCCACCAGCGCTGAAGGACGGGGTGGAAGTCTTGGAGTGGCAAGGCGGCGATCGATACGATGGGTTTCGGGTGCCTGCTTATTTTACCGTCGTAAGCGGCCCCCGGGGATAGTCGCGCGCAGTTGACGAGGGTCAAACGGCCGGTCGAGGCGAAAACCTATCCTTGGATGTGCTCGATTCCGAGCCAAGGAGATATGGATGAAAAAGGCTTCACTTTTCGCCGCGGCACTTGTCGCGACAGCCATGGCCCTGCCCGCCTTCGCCCAGAAGGAGAAAATCGTCGTCGAAGGACAACGCGTCGTGGAGTTGAAGGACGGTGGAGCGATCGTCATCGGGAAGGATGGCAAGACGTATCACACCGATGCCGCCGGCAAGCGCGCGCGCATGAAGGATAACGTCATCATGGTGAGCAAGGATGGCGACAAGTACCTCATGAGGAACGATGCGATCTGGAAGCAGATCACGGACAAGGGGACCATCGCTCCGAATCGCTGAGGCGAGCACCCCGTTGGTGCCCTCGGGCGGGTAATCGCCAACGGAGCCTTCGCAAGCTGCACGCAAGGTGGAGGTGCTATATCGATCTCGTATCGAAACCGAATCGAGCGAGATCATGACGCGACTCCTTTGCAGCCTCCCGTTGGCTTTTGCCTCCTTGTCCGCGTTCGCCCAGGCAGCCGAGCCGCCGGTCGAACACGCTAGCCCCCTCGCCGTAGGTATCTTCGTTCTCTTGTTCGTAGTCGCCTGTGTGGGCTTTATCGGCTACACGTGGTGGAGCGGCAAGAAAAGGAAAGAGCGCGGCGGAAGGTAGCAACCGGGCTGCCGAGGGTCGTTTATCCGACCCGGTGGCGCCGGTAGAGGTAGAGACCGAGGGCGATGAACGTGCCGCCCGGCACCAAGAGGGCCATCACCAGGTAGGGGGCGATGCGCTGAGCCAGTCTGGCCAGGTATTCCATTGCGACTCCTCGAGTTGGGCGTTCGCCCTCTTCCTGCTTCCTGGTCGAACGAGTTGGAGCCGGTTCGACACCCGAAGAATAAAACGCCGGCGCTCCCAAGGCATGCGGAGGATTCGACGGGACGGGCGCGCAATACGCCGCGAAGAGGCGCTTCAACTCGTGGACAGCGCTCTTTCCAGGGCCTCGCGCTCCGCCTCTTGCAACGACGCGCTGAAGTGCAGCACGGCGTCGGCGACATCGCCCGCCTCGAAATAGGGCTCTCGGCACGCCAGGTGGATGAAACCCCCGGGCGAGAAGGTCCCCTCCTCGTGGAAGACGAGGCGGACTCGCCACTCGCCCTTCCCGATCGGCTCCCTGCATTGGCGGCATCGCGCCTGGCTGCTCGGCGAGCGCTCGGCGCCGTCGATGCGGGAACGCCGCTCATGGGCGATGCCGGCGCTCGCGATACGCTCCAACTCGGCACGGTCGGCAAGATCCGGCGGCGCCGCTTCCAATGCCTCGAGCATCGAATCGGGGCGCTTGTAGGCGGCGCACGCCGGATGAAACCAGCGCGTCATCTCGCCGTCCGCGAAGGGGTTGGCGAGGCGCTCGCCGAAGCGCACCTCGTCCTTTTTCAGGGCCAGGCCGCAACCTCGGCATTTGGAGCGGCCGGTGGCGGCGGGTTCGAAGACATGGGGCATGTACGCGACTCGGCTAGTTGAGGAGCGTCAGCGGCCCGACACCCATCCGAGGATTCGCCGAATTCCTGACAGCGGGGGCGGCTCCCAATACGCCTCGGGCTTGATTCGGTCGAGGTGCCAGCCGCCGCCGGGATACTCGAGGCAGTTCACGCCGGAGAAGTCGTAGAAGGTCGGCATCGCCCCGAGCGGCATGTAGTGGCAAACGAGGCTCTTGCGCGTAAGGCCGGGATTGTCGATCTTCGCGCCGCCATGCAAGAGATCCGCGTGCCACACGAGCACGTCGCCCTTCTTCGCCATGAAGTACTCGGTGCCCAGCCCGCGCGCATCGCATTCGCGAAGCGATTCCTGCAGCACCTTGTAGTACGCCCCCATGTCGCCGTTGTGCCCCTTGGAGGTGCCGTTGTTGAGCACCTCGGGCAGTCGATGGCTGCCGGGCACGAACTGGAACTCGCCCGAGCCTTTGCGAACATCCTCGAGAGCAATCCAGGCTGCCGCGAGCGCCATGGGCTCGGTGAGCGTGAGCGGCCCGGTGTCGATGTGCAGGCTCTCCTCCGAGCCCTTGCGCATCGACATCGACTGGAAGACCACAGGGGGGCGCTCGTAGAGTTGCCGCAGGAAGCGCTCGACGGCGGACGCAAAGATGATCTCACCCGCGCGGCGGAAGTAGTAATGCAGATCGCTCACCTTCGCGACGCGATCGTAGAACTTGTCGGAGAGTGCCACGACCTCGCCGCCCGAATGAGCGTAGATCCCCGCGGGCGGCTGCTTCCATGCATCCTCGAAACAGGCGAGATATTCATCCACGAGCGTGTGGCTCACGGCCCGCGGGAAGACGACATAGCCATGCCGGATGTAATGCAGCAAGGGATCGGCATCCGCCGGCTCGATTTCGCCGTCCCTCAGCTTGCGCGCGAGGATCTCCTCGGCGTCTGCGCGATCGGTCCAAAGACCGCCATACCTGCTTCTATAGAGTCGGCGTGCGGATTCGCCAGTTGCCTGGGCCTGCTTTGCTTCCATCGATTCAATCTCCCGATCACCCGCTTGAGCGTGAGTCGTCGAACGCGTTGGACCTCAAATACTCGCCCGCCTTGAGACCCGAGTTGGCTCGGAACTGGTCGGCCTCCTCCCACAATCGCTTTTCGAGCGCGTGATTGGCGTTGTCTTTCTCGGTGGGTGCAATCCAGCGCATGTCTTCTCCGCAGAACTCAATAGGCTCCCGATCAGCGTCGAACGGGAGGATTGTCCTTCAACCACGCCCGGACATCAGCAAGAAGGGCCCCAGCGGCCTCGATGCAGCCGGTGACCAATGGCTCCTCGACTGGATTTCCCTCGTAGTCGGCGACGTTTCGGGCGCGTCGGAACGAATCGAACAGTCGCATCTTCTCTGGCGCGAGGCCGATTGTCTTGGGTAACGTCTGAATAGTCGTCTGTTGATGCCCCGCCTCGTTTGTCGAGGGCCGGTAGCCATTCGCCATCAATGCCGCGAGTGCCGACTGCATGATCGCCTTGTAAGCGAGATCGAGACGCGAGCTGAGGCTGTTCTCCTTGCGTTTCGCATCGGCGAGAGA
>JANPHA010000476.1:0-4343 GCA_031424255.1 Burkholderiales bacterium
CGAGGCCGTGGATCAGGCGGAACGGTTCCGACCCGAGGTCGTCCTGATGGACATCGGGATGCCGAAGCTCAACGGGCTGGAAGCGACGAAGAGGATCCGCGATCAGGCGTGGGGGCGGGACATGACCATCGTCGCGCTGACCGGCTGGGGACAGGAGCAGGACCGCATCCGCGCGCGCGAGGCGGGGTTCGACCATCACCTCGTGAAGCCCGCGGAGATACAGGCGCTGCATTCGCTGCTGGCGTCGCTTTGAGCCTCGGGCTTCCCGCGTGGCTGTCGTGAGGAAGCGGCGACCCTCTTCGGATCGCCGCCTCCTTGATGTACACCGACTTACTACTTGACGCGCTTGTACGTGAGCTCGGACGTTCCCCCGATCGATGCGGGAACCGAATACTTCATGTCGTCCCCGTTCACGCTGAGGCTGCGCTTCTGTTCCGTGCCGATCCAGCTCGGCCAGGTGCTGCCCTCGATCTTCATCGTGAGGACCTTGCCATCCGGGCTCACCGTGTAGCCGCCGAAGGTCGCGATGCTTCCCTGCACGACCGCCTTGTTCTCATCCGCCGTTCCCTGCATCCGGTTGCCGGCCGCGAACTTCGGAATGTCCGGACGCAAGTTGAGGGAGGTGAAACGGCCTTCGCGCGTGAAGATGATCTGCCCCAGCGGATTCGGACCGAACGCCGCGCCGGATTTCGCGACGCCGTCCGTGCCTGTGTTGACGTCCTTCACGAGCTTCCAGGTCCCTACGAGTTGTTGCTTGGCATTCGCGGCCCACGTCTGTCCATGTTTGGATCTCCCCATGAGGTTGCCGAATCGCCGGCGGCCCCGCGGAAGGGCCGCGGCGGTTCCCGGCGGCTTGACCGGGAACGCGGCAAGCTTAGGCCAAATCGCGCAAACCGTGGCCAAGGCGCAGCGCTTCCCCGTCCATCGTGATACGTTGAATCCCGGTCCGTTCCATCATTCGATACCGGGAGGTGAAGATGGCCATCATGCTCAAGATCCGCTGGGACATTAAGAAGGGGCAGGAGCAGGCGTTTCGCGACAACCAGAAGAAATTATCGGCGGTGATGAGCGCCGATCATCCGGGCGTGATCTGCTACCACGCCGACTATCCCGCGCCCGGCGTCAGCGAGTGGACCGAGATCTACGCGAACGACAATGTCTTCAAGGCGCACCTCGACAACCCGAAGGGCAAGGACCCGCTCGCGAAAATCATCGCGGCGTGCGACAAGATCACGTGCCGGTGCTGGGGCGATGCGGACTCCGGTTCGAAGAAGATCCTGGCGGGGTTCGGGGCCACGTATCACGACACGGCGGACGGCTCCTTCCTCCTGAATCCCAGGGCCGACCGCGCCTCGCAAGTCTAGGAGGCGCACGAATGTTGAACCGCATCGCCGTGCTCGCGGCAGCGCTCGCCGTGCTGGTGGCGGGCTGCGCTACTCGAGCGATCGCGCCCCAACCGGTCTTCGTGTACGGCGTGGCGAGCGGCGACATGACGAGCGACAGCGCCATCCTGTGGACGCGCGCTCGAGGGCCGGCGAGCGTCACCCCGGAGCTGTCGCTCACGCCGTCGTTCGATCATCCGCGCATCCTGCCCACGTTGAGCGCCGGCGAATCGAGCGACTTCACGGTCAAGGCGCTTGCGACCGACCTGCAGCCGGGCACGCGATATTTCTTTCGCTTCAGGACGGGAAACGACACGAGCCCCGTCGGCTCGTTCCGCAGCGCGTACGCGCCCGATCAGCACGCGGTGGTGAGAATGGCATTCACCGGCGACGCGGACTGGAAATGGAAGCCCTACCCGATCCTCGCTTCGCTGGTCCAGGAGAACGCGGATTTCTTCCTCTTCCTCGGCGACCTGATCTACGAGAGCACCGATTACGAGGGGAAGACCGTCGCCGAGGACCTGCGCGACTACCGCTTGAAGTATCGCGAGAACCGCGAGCCGCGCGCCAACTCCGCGAGCGGGATGATCCCGATGCGCGACCTCTACGGCGCGTTCGGCCAGTACTCGATCTTCGACAATCACGAGACCGGCATGTCGGCGGAGGAGCCGGGCGGGCCGCGCTATACCGAGGGCGGCGCGCAATTCGAAGGCCGGTTCGTGAACCAGACCGAGGGCTTCAAGGCGCGCATGCAGGCGTACCGCGAATACCAGCCGGTGCGCGAGGAGACTCACGCCGGCACGGGTGACGCGCGCACCGACCGGACCGCCCGGTTCTATCGATCCATATCGTGGGGTGCGAACCTCGAGATGATCGTGCTGGACGATCGCAGCTACCGGGACATTCGCCTGACCAGCAGCGACGACCCCGCCGCGGCGAGTTGCGCGCGAACGATGCTCGGCCCCGTGCAGGTGAAATGGTTCGAGGGCGCGCTGCTGGCCGCCAAGCGCCGCAACGCGGCGTGGAAAGTCGTCGTCGTGTCGTCCCCGATCCAGGAGTTCGGCATCACGTCGCAGGTCGGCGTGGAAATGGACGGCTTCAAGTCGTGGGCCGGCACCTATCGCTGCGAGCGCAACCGGATCCTCAAGTTCATCGACGACAACGCGATCGACAACGTCGTTTTCCTCACCACCGACAATCACTACACGGCGATCAATAACCTGCTGTACGAGACCGTGCCCGATGACCGCGGGTCCGAGCGCCGGCGCGCGCGCAACGCATTCGAGATCATGACCGGCCCGCTCGGCGCCGTCACCGGGACTCCGCCCTATGGACGCAAGTTCGACACCAGGGGGCTCGCGCGCCGCGACGTCGACCGAAAGATTCTCTCGGTCTGGAGCGGCGAGACCGCCGACGACCAGGGCCGGCTGATCGGCTTCCAGCAGGCGCGCCTCGACCCGATCGGGCTCGAGGCGGATTTTCCCGGGCTCGACGTGGCCGGCATCCGCAGCGCCGGCGGCAAGCGGGGAGTGGCCGAGCCGCTCGCCTTCGCGAGCTTCAACAGCTACAGCTATGCGCTGCTCACGTTCGACCAAACGCATCTGCACGTGCAGGTGAAGTCCATGCCCGCGGTTGCCGATCCGTCCACGCTTCAGGATGCCGCTGCCGAGAGGGAGTACGAATCGCGGCGGGCGGAAGAGACGTTGAGCTTCACGGTGAGAGCGCAGTAGCCCGATGACGGAAACGTCGCCCCCTGAAGTCCTCACCGAGCAGGAGCGCGCGCGAATTCGTGCGGAAATGCGCTACGCGGCCGAGGTGGCCCGGGAAGCCCGTGGAGCGGCGCCCGCCAAGTCCGGGTTCGCGAAGGTGCTGGAGGTCTTGAGCAATGGCTTCGTCCTGCTCCTGATCGGCTCGCTCATCACGTCGATCCTCGTCCCGCGTATCCAGCGCGACTACGAGAATCGACGGCAACAAGCGGCGCTGATGCAGGAGTCGCTCGCCCAGTTCCTGCTCTACAGCAATTCGATGATGCAGGAGTACTACGCGATTCTTCCTCTCACCCAGCAAAGCGACCTGTCGCGGGAGGAGTACCTGAGCCAGCTCAAGGAAATGACGCAGCTGAAATTGCGGCGCTACGATGCGTACGCGAAGCTGCAGGCGCTCGCCATCGTCTTTCGCTACGACCAGCGCCCGGACGATGCCGTGATACAGGACCAGATCGCGAGCTTCGCCGTCAAGCTCAACGCCGCGTCGGCGAAAATCGACCGGTGGCTCACCAACCTGTACTGCACACCGACCAAGCGACCGGCGAGTCCGTGCGCCTCCTTCGATCCCCGCTTCGACCCTCATGACGAATTCGAGGCCATAAAACTCGGCGTGGTCCAGATCGCCAACCGCGACAGCGAGGACATCGCAAGCCTCATTGTTGCGCGAATCAGCCGATACTAGGAGGGCATCATGAAACGCATCAATGCGTGCATCGTGTGGGCCGGCGTCACATTCCTGTCTCCGGCGCTCGGCAACGGCATCAACCCGCCGCGCCCGAGCGAGCTCGCGCTTGTGCAGACCACCTGTCACCTGGATCCCGCCCCCGGCGCACCCAGCAGCATCTTTCGCAGCCGGCTCGCCGGCAGCAGGAACGCGGATCGATTGGAGTTCCGCGTCGGCAAGCAAGGTGAGCCGGAGGAAAGCGAATCATTGAGCATGGTGGAACGGATCGCGTTCCGCTCCAGGGCGGTGTCGACCGACGGTTACGCGAAAGCCACGATCGCGCTGCGCAACCGTCCCGAACCCGTCGAGGCCTCGGTAAAGGTGCGGGAAGGGGCGAACCAGATCGTCGTCGCAGGGTTTCGGGAGAACGGTCAGCGCGTCGAGGTCCCGCTGGTGAAATGCGTCCAACTCGAGTTTGTCGTGCCGGGAGCTGAAAGCGACGCCAAGCGGGACGTAAAGAAGAAATAACAC
>JANPHA010000477.1:0-2363 GCA_031424255.1 Burkholderiales bacterium
ACGTGGAAGAAGTTCTTCCAGATCACCATCGAGTGGATCCTGAGCCCCAAGATGCTGCTGCGCCTCTCGCTTTGCATCCTGGTCATCGCGCTCACCACGACCCACTCGCGCATGGGCAACACCGCCTTCTTCTCGTCGCTGCTCATCGCGGGTGGCATCGGCATCGTCCTGTCCCGGTATGCGACGCGCAACACCGTGCTGCTCCTCGCGAGCCTCGTGGCAATCGACTTGCTGATCGTCGGCAGCTGGTTCGGCGTGGAGAAGCTTGCACAGCGAATAGAGGCGACCACGATGGCCAACGTGCAGGAACGCGAGGAGCCCGCGGGGTTCACCGTTCCTCTCATCAAGGACTATCCCGTGTTCGGCTCCGGGCCGGGATCGTTCTACGTCACTTTCCCGCGCTATCGCGGCGAAACGGTCGTCGACTACTACGACTACGCCCACAACGACTACGCCCAGATCGCGGCGGAAAGCGGCTTGCTGGGCCTGGGCATCCTCGGGCTTTTCGTCGTGGCCACGCTCATCGTCGCGCTGATGGCCCAATGGCAGCGCCGCGATCCGTTGATGCGCGGCATGTCGTTCGCATGCGTGATGGGTGTCACGGCGATCCTCATCCACTCCTGGGTCGATTTCAACTTGCAGATTCCCGCGAACGCCGTGCTCTTCATGGTGCTGCTGGCACTTGGCTGGATATCGCTCTATCACGAGCGCCGCGAGAGCGGTGACGTGCTCGCCAAGATTCGCTCCCGCCACGGCGCATGAAGATTCTCGTCACGGGGGCCGCGGGCTTCATCGGCTTTCACCTCGCCCAACGGCTGCTCGCACGCGGCGATACGGTGACAGGCGTCGACAATCTGAACGCCTACTACGATCCCGCGCTCAAGCAAGCCCGGCTCGCGCAACTGCCGGCACTTCCCGGCTTCGATTTCGTGCAGGCCGACATCGCCGATCGGGGCGCGATGGAAAAGGTATTCGCACGCGGCCGCTTCGACGCGATCGTGAATCTCGCCGCGCAGGCGGGCGTGCGCTACTCCCTCGAGAATCCCCACGCGTACGTCGACGCGAACGTCACCGGCTTCCTGAACATCCTCGAGGGCGCGCGCCACCACGGCACCGGGCACCTGGTTTACGCCTCGACGAGCTCGGTGTACGGCACGAACACGAAGCTCCCCTTCGACGAGGGGCAGAACACCGACCATCCGATCTCGCTCTACGCGGCCACCAAGAAGGCGAACGAGGTGATGGCGCATTCGTACGCGCATCTCTTCGGCATTCCGTCGACGGGCCTCAGGTTTTTCACCGTCTACGGGCCCTGGGGACGCCCCGACATGGCGCTCTTCAAGTTCACCAAGGGCATCCTCGCGGGCGAGGCGATCCCGGTCTTCAACGAGGGCAAGATGGTGCGCGATTTCACCTACGTGGACGACATCGTCGAGGGCATCGTGCGCGTGATCGACCGGCCCGCGCCCTATCGCATCTTCAACATCGGCAATCACCAGCGCGTGGAGCTGATGACTTACATTCGCGCGATCGAGGCCGCGCTCGGCAGGAAGGCAAAGCTGGATTTGCTGCCGATGCAGGCGGGCGATGTCGCGGCCACGGAGGCCGACACCTCCGCGCTGGCTGCCGCGACAGGCTTCAGCCCGGCGACCCCTGTCGAGGAGGGAGTGCGCCGGTTTGTGGAGTGGTACCGAAACTACTACAAGGCTTGAGTGGCCTTGGCGGAGCCGCGGCCGTACGCGTCATCGTAGCGCTGGATGTCGCTTTCCGCGACGCTCTCGCCCACTTGTACTTCGATTATCTGCAGCGGGATCGTCCCTTCGTTTTCAAGGCGATGTTTCATGCCCACGGAAATGAATGTGCTCTCGTTGGGGCGGACGAATAGCCGTTCCGCGTCGCGGGTCACGGTGGCGACCCCGGATACGACCACCCAATGCTCGGAGCGGAATTCGTGGCTCTGCAAGCTGAGGCGGCCGCCGGGCCGTACCTCGATGCGCTTGATCTTGAAGCCGGGCCCTTCCTCGAGCACCGTGTACGATCCCCATGGCCTGCGGACCGTGAGGTGCTCGACGTGCTCGGTGCCCGCGCGCCGAACCAATTCGTCGACCACCTTGCGAACCTGCTGGCTCGCGCCCATGCGCGCGATGAGGACCGCATCGGCGGTCTCGATCACGGCGATGTCGTCCACGCCGATCGCCGCGATCAGGCGTCCTTCGCTGCGGAAGAGCGAATTGCGGCATTCGATCTGCACCACGTTGCCCTGCACCGCATTCTGCTGGGCATCCTTTTCCGCGGCGTCGTACACCGCGTCCCAGCTTCCCACGTCCGACCATCCGAAGTGCCCGGGAACCATGAAGACGTTG
>JANPHA010000478.1:0-3919 GCA_031424255.1 Burkholderiales bacterium
CACCGCTCCCACGGCCACTGCATGGTGATGGGCACGGCGTCCACCATGGCGTCGATGGTCGAGGCGCTCGGCTTGGGCCTGCCGGGCAACGCCGCCTACCCCGCGGTGGACGCACGGAGCAACGTGAACGCGCGCATGGCCGGCCGGCGGATCGTCGACATGTTCAAGGAAGATCTCAAGCTCTCGAAGATCCTCACGCGCCCCGCGTTCGAGAACGCGATCCGCGTGAACGCCGCGATCGGCGGCTCGACCAACGCGGTGATTCATCTCATTGCGCTCGCCCGCAGGATCGGCGTGAAGCTCGACCTCGAGGACTGGGACGAGCTCGGCCGCGGCGTGCACACGCTCGTGAACCTGATGCCCAACGGCAAGTACCTGATGGAGGACTTCTGCTACGCGGGCGGCTTGCCGGTGGTGATCCGCGAGCTGGGCGAGCAGGGGCTGCTCCACAAGGAAGCGATCACCGCCAACGGCAAGACGCTCTGGGAGAACAACTCCGAAGCGCGCAACGACGGCCCCGACGTGATCATGCCGTTCGCCAAGCCCTTCAAGCGCAATACGGGAATCGCCGTGCTGCGCGGCAACCTCTGCCCCGACGGCGCGATCATCAAGCCCTCGGCGGCCACGCCGAAGCTGATGAAGCACAAGGGCCGCGCGGTCGTGTTCGAGGACATCGAGGATTTCCACAAGCGCGTGGATGATCCCCGGCTGGACATCGACGCGGACTGCGTGATGGTCCTGAAGAACTGCGGGCCGAAGGGATATCCGGGCATGGGCGAGGTGGGCAACATGCCGCTCCCGACCAAGATCCTGAAGCAGGGCGTGACCGACATGGTGCGCATCTCGGACGCGCGCATGAGCGGCACCGCGTACGGCACCGTCGTGCTGCACGCGGCCCCGGAGGCCGCGGCCGGCGGGCCGCTCGCGCTGGTGAAGAACGGCGATCTCATCGAGCTCGACGTCGCCAAGCGCCGGCTGCACCTGCACGTGAGCGACGACGAGCTCGCCAGGCGCCGGTCCGCGTGGAAGGCGCCGAAGCCGCCGATGCAGCGCGGATACTGGAAGCTCTACGTCGACCATGTGAACCAGGCGAGCGAGGGCGCGGACCTCGACTTCCTCGTCGGCAAGAGCGGCTCCGACGTGCCGCGCGACAACCATTGAAGTTCCTGATCACCGATTTCGACTTCCCCAATGTCGACCTCGAGCTCGCCCTGTTGCGCGAAGCGGGAGCCGAGGTGAGCGCCGCCCAATGCCGCACCGAGGCCGACGTGATTGCCGCGGCGAAAGGCTGCGACGGCTTGCTCGCGCAGTACGCGCCGATCAACGCGAAGGTTTTCGACGCCCTTCCCGAGGTGCGCATCGTGAGCCGCTTCGGCGCGGGGTTCGACACGGTGAACGTGGAAGATGCACGCAAGCGCGGCGTCTGGGTCGCGAATTCGCCCGACTACGGCGTGGGCGAGGTGGCGACGCACGCGCTCGCGATGGCGCTCGGGCTGATCCGGCACCTGCCGTTCTACGACCGCGACGTGCGCGCCTCGCACTGGCACTACACCTCGCCCGGAAAGCTGCGCCGGCCCTCGGGCCTCACGCTCGGGATCCTCGGCATGGGAAGGATCGGCACGCGCATGGCTCATCTGTCGAAGAGCGTCTTCGGCGCCATCGTCGCGTGCGACCCGTACATTCGCGACGACCAGTTCCCGGCCGGCGTCGAGCGTGTCTCGCAGGAGGCGCTGTTCCGCGAAGCCGACCTGGTGTCGCTGCACGTTCCGCTCAACGACGAGACGCGCGGCGTCGCGAGCGCGCGCATGTTCGACCGGATGAAGCCAGGATCGTGGCTGGTGAACACCGCGCGCGGATCGGTCGCGAACCTGGAGCACGTGCTCGCGGCGCTCGATTCGGGCCAGCTCGACGGCGCGGCGCTCGACGTCCTTCCCAAGGAGCCGCCCGAGGCGGATCATCCGGTGCTGCGCCATCCGCGCGTGCTGCTCTCGCCCCACGCGGCGTTCTACTCGATCGAGGGGGAAAAGGAGCTGCGCCGGAAAGCGGCGCAGAATCTCCTCGATTGGGCGCGCAACGGGCGTCCCACCTACGTCGTCGTCGAGGGGAAGTAATGGCATCGGTCCGCATCCGCAACGTCCACAAGCACTTCGGCGGCACGCACGTGATCCGCGGCGTGGATATCGACATCGCCGACGGCGAGTTCGCGGTGCTGGTCGGCCCGTCGGGCTGCGGCAAATCCACGCTGCTCAGGATGATCGCCGGCCTCGAGGAGATCTCGGAGGGCGAGATCGCGATCGGCGGCAAGGTGGTGAATGACGTGCAGCCGAAGGAGCGCGACATCGCGATGGTGTTCCAGAATTACGCGCTCTATCCGCACATGAAGGTGCGCGACAACATGGCGTTCAGCATGCTGCTCGCCAAGCGCCCGCGCTCCGAGATCGACGAGCGCGTGAACCGCGCCGCCGGCATTCTCGGCCTCACGCCGCTCCTCGACCGCTATCCGCGCCAGCTCTCCGGCGGCCAGCGCCAGAGGGTCGCCATGGGCCGGTGCATCGTGCGCGACCCGCAGGTGTTCCTGTTCGACGAGCCGCTCTCCAACCTGGACGCGAAGCTGCGCGTGGCGATGCGCACCGAGTTGAAGGAGTTGCACCAGCGCCTGAAGACCACCTCGGTGTACGTGACCCACGACCAGATCGAGGCGATGACGATGGCCGACCAGATCGTGGTGATGCGCGATGGCCTGATCGAGCAGAAGGGGCGGCCGCTGGATCTCTACGACCATCCCGCGAACCTGTTCGTCGCGGGTTTCATCGGCTCGCCGGCGATGAATTTCCTTCCCGGCAAGCTGATGCGCGTGAACGGCATCCCGCAGGTCGAGCTCGCGGGTGGCGTCACGGTGCCGGCGCCGCGCAACGTGGCCGGCGAGGACGGCCAGCCGATCGTGCTCGGCACGCGGCCCGAGCACATGACGCTCGGGCAGGAAGCGTGGGGCCTCAAGGCGTCGGTGGTGGTGGTCGAGCCCACCGGGGCCGATACGCAGGTGTTCGCGAAGATCGGGGATACCGAGGTGACGGCGGTGTTCCGCGAGCGTCACGAGTTTCGCGCGGGCGATTCCATCCGGCTGGTGCCGGACCACGATCGCACGCATCTGTTCGATGCAGAGTCTGGAAAGTCGTTGGTACAAACCCATAACTAGGAGGATGGCCATGTCGAAGTTCTCGAGGCGCGATTTCCTGAAGG
Organism: Burkholderiales bacterium; assembly: GCA_031424255.1. Taxonomy (GTDB): domain Bacteria; phylum Pseudomonadota; class Gammaproteobacteria; order Burkholderiales; family Usitatibacteraceae; genus Usitatibacter. The sequence continues at coordinate 3,241 of JANPHA010000478.1, forward strand.
GCACCGCGGGTGCGGCTGCGGCGGGGTCGCTGGGAGTCGGAAGCGCAATCTGGACGCGGGACGCCTGGGCGCAGGGGAAGTGGGCGCCGGAGAAGGGCGCCAAGCTGCGCGTGCTGCGCTGGAAGCGCTTCGTCGCGGGCGACGAGGAGCTGTGGCTCGCGAACACCAAGAAGTTCACCGAGAAGACCGGCGTCGAGGTGCGCGTCGACAGCGAAGGCTGGGAGGACGTGCGGCCCAAGGCCGCGGTCGCGGCCAACGTCGGCAGCGGCCCCGACATCATCATCTCCACCTTCGAGGACGCGCACCAGTATCCCGACAAGCTGGTGGACGTGACCGACGTCTGCAACTACCTCGGCGGCAAGTACGGCGGCTGGTACGACGTCTGCAAGGACTACTGCATGGAGAAGGGCAAGTGGATCGCCGTGCCCATGGGCTGCGCCGGCAACGCCATCGTCCACCGCATCGGCGCCATGAAGGAAGCGGGCTTCAGCGAATTCCCGAAGGACACCGCCGGCTTCCTCAAGCTCGCGCAGGCGTACAAGGCGAAGGGCATGCCTCCCGGATTCGCGCTCGGCAACGCCACCGGCGACGGCAACGTCTGGTGTCACTGGCTGGTGTGGTCGCACGGCGGCAAGATGGTGGACGCCAAGGGCAACGTCGTCATCTCGAGCCCCGAGAC